>JAFDED010000172.1 GCA_019310535.1 Deltaproteobacteria bacterium | reverse complement strand
TTAAAAAAATCAACCGCACTCTGTCCTGCACCGGCGTTGCCCGCCCTGTTCCAGAGATTTACCACGTAGCCGCAGCCCAAAAACGCCATCAGGGGATGATGGGAGGGGCGCCCGGGCTTCTTTGGATTGTATCCCCTCTTGTTGGCCGTATCGGGTGATCACGCAAGAGTCCAAATTGAGATTGTCCTCGGTTATCGCCTCCCACTCAATAATTGTTCGCGCAAACCGGCGGGCACGCTCACCCATCTGTTCAGCCAAAGCTTGCGTATTAATCTTGTTCCAGAAACGGGTGAGAGTGGAGGCCGCCCGGGGAATCCATGGCAGATCGAAGGCCACTCTTAACACCTCCACTCCGCATTCCCAAGTATTTTCACTCCCAAATGCAAAATCCGGTTTAATATCCTGAAGATCTGTGAGTGAGAGAAAATTTGCTTGCAAGCCAATCTTTTTTTTGTAAAAATTAAAAGTGGTACAAAAAAAGTAATTGGGGGATAAGGTTGCCATTAATAAAATACCAAAACCCTTAATTTGAAAATGGAAAAGCAAGGGTTTTTAATCCGAGATTACCCTGAAATATCATGTGGATAGAGGTAATAACAAATGAGGGCCGCCTTAAGTGAAAAGAAATTAATAAAAAACACAACTTTCCTGGATTTGCTCATAATTGTTTTTAGTTTCATCATCATTTTGATATTGTTAATTATGTTTGATATATCTGAATGGTTTGCTAACTGGTTGTATAAGCATGAAAAACTGGGAGTGGATGAATTAACTATACTGATAATATTTTTCATCATTTCTTTAAGTACTTATTCTTTTCGCAGATGGTTTGAACTCAGATCTGAAATAAAACAGCGCAAGCGGGCTGAAAATAATCTGAGAAAGAGCAAAGACAGTCTTTCTGAGGCACAACGAATCGCCCATCTGGGAAATTGGGAGTGGAATATTCAAACAAATGAAATGTACTGGTCTGATGAGATTTATCGCATCTTTGGCTCGGTTCCTCAGGAATTTGCCCCGACATATGAGGCATTTGTAAATTTCGTTCACCCCGATGATAGAGAAAAGGCTAAAAAGACGATAGAAGACGCCATAAATGGAAAAAAACCTTACATCATTGATCACCGCATACTTCGTCCTGATGAAGAAGAGCGCATTGTCCGCGAACAGGCTGAATTTACTTTTGATGAAGCCGGCCGGCCGATTCAGATGGTTGGCACTGTTCAAGACATCACCGATCTCAAGCGTTCGGAGCGGCGAATTCGGGTCTCGCTGGCCGTTGAGAAGATGCTGCGGGAGATCGACCACATGATTATGCAGCGCAGGCCCATGGAAGAAATATTCTGCGTGGTATGCCGGGGAACATTGGACATGGGCTACCGAATGGCATGGGTAGGATTGGCCGAGCCCGACCATACAGTACGGCTGGTGGCGCACGAGGGCTTTGAGGAGAATTACCTTAAGGAAATCCGGATCCGCTGGGATGATACACCCGAGGGACGCGGCCCCACGGGCACCGCCATCCGTACCGGGGAGCCTTTCGTGATGCGCGACATCCAGGGCGACCCTCGATTTGCTCCCTGGAGGAAGGAAGCAATGAAGCGGGGATACCGCTCCTCAGCATCCATCCCCTTCAAATTAAATAACCAGGTCATGGGGACGCTGAACGTATATTCCACCCGGCCGGACGACTTCGACACGGAGGAGATTAAATCATTTCTTGGAGTAGCCCAGCAGGTTACAATCGCCATCACCCACAGGAAGATCTCTGAGGAACTGGAGAGAACTCGGGAGCGGTTGCAGGCCATCTTTGATAACGCCATGGAAGGAATCTTCCTGGTGGAGTTGATGCCGGACGGAGACTTCCGGTATGCAATGGCCAATGCCGCTTTTGGGCGGATCTGCGGGATCGACGTGATCGGGAAAACTCCCGAGGAGTCCTTCCCCCCGGATGTGGCGGCCGCGATGACAGCCAATTACCGCCAGGTCCTGGCCAAGGGAAGGCCTCTTATGTACGAGGTAGAGTATGGCTTCGCGTCCGGCCGCAGGTGCTTATGGAAATCCATGGTGCCCCTCGCGGATCAAAAGATGATCATAGGGATCGCACGGGACATAACCGAGGCAAAGGACCATGAGCGGCGGTTTCAGCAGATCCAGCGGCTGGAGTCCATTGGTCGTCTGGCCGGCGGGATAGCCCACGACTTCAACAACCTTGTGACGGTTATCATCGGCTATGCCCAATTGGCCGCCGCGGGTTTACCGGAAAACTCGCCCCTCATCAAGGACCTGGAGGAGATTCGGAACGCGGCCGAGCGCGCAAGCTCCTTGATCCGGCAGCTCTTGGCCTTCAGCCGCCGCCAGATCCTCCAGAAGGAAGCAGTGGATCTTAACGGCATCGTCATCGGCATGGAGAAGATGCTCCGCCGGGTCATCGGCGAGCACATCGAAATCAAGATGAGCCTGACAGAGGAACTACAGCCCGTCATGGCGGACCCGGGCCAGGTAGAGCAGGTAATCATGAACCTGGCGGTGAACGCCCGAGACGCCATGCCCGGCGGCGGGATGCTCATCCTGGAGACTGTCGAAGTTGAGCTGGACCGGGATTATGCCGGGAAGCACCCCGGGGTCAAACCGGGCCGCTACGCCATGCTGGCCGTGAGCGATACGGGCTGCGGTATGAGCCGTGAGATTCAGGAACGCATATTCGAGCCATTCTTCACCACAAAGGAGATGGACAAGGGGACCGGGCTCGGCCTGTCCACGGCATACGGGATCGTCAAGCAGCACGGCGGCAACATATGGGTATACAGCGAGGAGGGCAAAGGGACCACTTTCAAGGTCTATCTTCCCGTTGCCGCGAAGATTGAGCCCTCCTCCCCTCGATCCGAATCGCCCGATGCTCTTCCAAGAGGGACGGAGACCATCCTGCTGGTGGAGGACGAGGAAAAAGTTCGAAATATAGCTCAACGGATACTCTCCCATCTGGGCTACCATGTTCTCGCCGTCAGGAATGCCCAGGAGGCCATGGAGACGCTGTCGTCCTCCCCGGGCACTGTGCTGCACCTTATGGTAACGGACGTTGTCATGCCCGGCATGAGCGGCTTTGAGTTGGCCCGCAGGGTAACAGAATGTCGGCCGAAGGTGAAGGTGCTCTTCATGTCCGGTTACAGCGAGGAGATGATGATCAACCACGGCATGCTTCCCCCCGACAGATTTCTTCAGAAACCGTTCAGCCCTGACCGGCTAGCCCAGAAAGTGCGGGAAGTATTGGACGAGGAGAATTGACTGCTATTTTATCATATAGACTCGTAGGGTGGGCTGTGCCCGCCATGCATGCCTCGGTGTGGCTTTGTATCGGTGGGCGAAGCACATCCCCCGATTGAGTTGAGAAAGGATTCCCATGAACGATCGCGCCCCGTTTCGTATCTTGATTGTGGACGATGAGCCGGCAATCCGAACCCTTATCCGACGGGCACTGGAAATGGCGGGTTACAGGTCGGTGCATGAAGCGGACTGTGTGGATACCGCCCGAAGGCTCCTTTCGGAGGAAGGGCCCTTTGATCTCGTGCTCTGCGACATCCGGATGCCGGGAGACAGCGGAATGCTTCTGCTCCGGGAGCTGGCCCCTCGAGCGCCCGATACGGTGGTGGTGATGGCCACGGTCGTGGAAGAGGTGCGGGTGGCTGTGGAGTCTTTGCAGTCCGGCGCCTACGACTACGTGCTGAAGCCATTCGAAGTTTCCACCATTCAGTTGGTGGCGGGGCGGGCATTGCGTCGGCGGCAACTGGAGATCGAAAACCGCAATTTTCAGGCCCACCTGGAGGAAATGGTCAGGCTCAGGACCCAAGAGCTGGACGTCCGTACAAAAGCCCTGTCCATCACCAGGCACGGCTTGCTCAGAGGCCTGTGCTGTTTGGCCGAGTTCCGCGACCCTGAGACTGGCGTCCACCTGGACCGCATGGCCGTGAATTGCCTTGCGCTGGCCAGGCAGATCCAGCGTGACTCGGCATACGCCCCCATGATCACTGACACGTTCGTTGACCAACTCTTTGAGAGCGCGCCGCTGCATGACATCGGAAAAGTGGGCATACCCGATTCCATCTTGCTCAAACCGGACAAGCTCACGTCCGAGGAGTTCAAGGTGATGAAGCAGCACACCACCATTGGCTTTAATGCTTTGAAATCCATAAAATCCGAGATGGGCGAGGTCGAGGGGAGCTTCATCGACATGGCCATCGAAGTGGCCCAGAGCCACCACGAGCGATGGGACGGGAGAGGATATCCACAGGGTCTTTCCGGGGGAGGCATCCCCCTCAGCGCCCGTATCGTGGCCCTGGCCGATATGTACGATGCCTGCTGCAGTCCACGGGTTTACCGCCCTCAACCTATCCGCAGGGAAAAGGTCCTACAGATGATCGAAGAGGACTCCGGTCACGCCTTCGATCCGGTGGTGGTGGAGGCTTTCTTTCGCAGCAAGGACGATTTTTGGGAAACCGAGGGGCACTTGCAGGATTGATAGGAGTTTTCCAACCCCTTGTTGTCCAGTATGCCAGGAGGAGTTACTCCAAAAAATCACGCTAATTTGAGCCTGTTCAATATTAGACATTAAGGACGTCGCTCCATTTCCCGGATTTCTCATGTTCATGGAGGATGTCCAGGGTCGCAACAATGTCGTGCTCAATCACATGGATAA
>JAFDED010000171.1 GCA_019310535.1 Deltaproteobacteria bacterium | reverse complement strand
CGTTGCTTTGATTCTCTTAAAAATCTCCTCCTCTGAAAGATGCGCCGCAGCTTTGGTAACTTTTCCCATCGACCACCTCCAAATGATAAGTTGAGGTAGTCTATCATATTACCTATCTGATTGCAACTTAGTATGAAATCATTACATTTTTCAGAAAACAGACGCTAAAAAAGGCCCCTAACTGTTGAAGATGGGTATTAATCTGTTGTTGAAGCTCTTCCGTTGGATTGATTGCTTTCACCATTGGATTGAAAACAAGTTTTCTGATATCCAGGCGGTGCATTCAAAAGCTAACCATAAGGGTGGAGAATTGGCGGAGATTACAGGCGGTTTTGAATCGCCTCGGCCCCGCAGGTCTCACGTGATCTGGCGGATCAGCCTGATGGTATGAGATAGATAGTTCCGCACGTGGACCGGTCGCGGAACCATTAAGAGATATATAGTTTGAGTGTCGGGGTTGATGGCTAGGTGCTTGAGCAAATCCGGCCGTTCAAGGCTGCCAAGGAAGCTCTTCATCTCCGTGGCAATGCGTGAGTTCCGAAAAAGAAGCTCAAAGGTTCTGGGCCCAACCTGAATTTGCTCCGCATAGAGGTTTGAGCGATTCTGAATCTTCTGGCCCCTGGTCTTTCCGTACCATGGATCCAGTATATGGGCCTCCTCTTTGATGTTCTTTTGCACACGGAACAACACGTAAAGTCGATCGAATCCCGTTATCACCCGTGCGATGGGGAAATAAAGCACGCTCTGCCGAGGCAGCATGGTGCAGGTGGCCTCGACACTTGAGAATTCCCCTTCCGTCTGGTAATCAGCCCGAAAACCGATCTCCCCTCCGAGCCATGTGTAGGTCTGATCCAGGGGGCGCAGGGCGGTTTCCATCTCCTGACTGAATTCCCGAATCAAGGCCAGGTTTCTCCGCCTGCCCCAATAGAAGCCAATCACTATGGATACCGCTGCACCAGCAAAAAAGATTAATAGAATCGCATTGTATCTGGCCAGGAAGTCGTCCAGCATCATCCTTTTCCCGTGGCATTGAACGTTTTCAGTTAATGAGAACCTCCACTTCATTGACTCCTGGAAGCTTGCCCACGGTCTCTTTCACCTCTCGCACGATTCGTCGCTGGATGAGCCAGACGATGGGCACACAGCCGGGACAGCCGGGCATTTTTCGCTGAAAGGCAAGTCGGATAAGCACTCGTCTGCCCTCCTCCCGGATATCAATTTCGCTTACCAGTTGGTGGTTAAGAATGCTGATCTCCAGTTCGGGATCCTTGACGGTATTCAGTGCCCGCAAAATTTCTTCCCGCGTGGGCATCATAATATCACCTCTCGAAGCTTTTATTGCTACTTTAGCATGGGCAGGATAAACTGTGCCAGAGACGGCGCCAGGGAGTTCAGTTCATCCCTTCCGCGCAGGTGGCACAGGCGATAGGGAATCTCCAAAATCGCAATTTTGCGGAATTGGTCCCGCACAGTGGCCTTCATTTCTTCCTGGTTCTGGAGGAGTTCCGCCAGTTCCGGCGGCGGATTGGTCATTGCCAAGACCTTGTTAAGGATCAGGGCTCTGATCCGGATGCCGAACCTGTCAAGGAGTTCACGGGCCCTGGTTGTCTCGAACAATGAAAGCTGATCCGGGTTCATGACCATGACAACAGTGGTGTGAGATGTCCCTGCAACCAGGTCTTTCATCCTCTGCATCTCCTCCTGATAGGCCCTAAGCTCCTGCAGCACTCTATCCTCTTCTTCTGTCAGAGCAATCCGTCCCTGCTCTCCTTTCCCGCCCTTGACATATTGGTCCCCTTTGATATGGGCCACCTTCCTTCGATGGGACAGGATCCGCCTGCGCATGTCAAGGAGTTGGCCCACCCAGGTCAAAGAAACGCCGGGCAGGGTCATCACTTTAAGCGTCAGACCGGTGGGCGCGGTGTCCAAAATGATACAGTCATGCGTGCCCTTTTGCTCCAGGATATTGCGGATGGTCTCCAGGGTGGCATATTCTTCAATGCCCGGGGCATATTTCATCACATCGACGAATTTATCGAGGTTGAACACCGTGAGATATCGATACAGGCGCTTCATGCTCTGGACTGTTTGATCGAGGTATCGCTGAATCGCTCGCTCCATATTGACTTCCATGACCGATAAATGGGGGGAGACACAGGTGGGCAGATCAGTAAGCGACATTTCGAAAACATCGCTCAGGTTGTGCGCCGGATCAAGCGAGACCAACAGGACGTTTCTCCCCCGTCCGGCCAATCCCATAGCAGCGGCAGAGGCACAGGTTGTTTTTCCAACACCTCCTTTCCCAATGAAAATCAGGATATCTCGGGGATGTGGGCCATTCATGCTTTTGTTCAAAGAAAAAAGCGGCCAACCCTTCCAACCTCTGAGTCTGATGGGGGCTGGCCGCGAAAAAATCTACCCTATATTGAGTACGCTCAGGAGATCGCCCAAAGGATCTTCGGCGCCCCTGGAACGGCTCATCATGATCATAAGTTCACCGGCCATAAAAGGGGCGATTCGAACGCTGATCCCGAAAACAGGGGTACGGATCCCCACCAATGGACCCATCACCAGGAGCCCGAAGATGTTTTCCATCTCCCTCAGCTCGAACTCCAGGGCACCCGAAGAATGATCTCTCAGTGCGCTGGAGAACCCCTGAAAAACCTGCCGGATGACGGACACATAGCGACGAAAAATTTCGAACTTTACATTAAGAGGTAGCTTCAATTTCCACTTTCTTGGATACCTTCACGTAATCCCAGAAAATAACGACGTTCAGGATCATCATGAAGGCCACTATTATGCCCAGTACCACGGCCTGTACCGGGTTTTTGGCCATGAACACGGGGACCGCCACGAACAGGTACCATACCATTGCCGCCGCCACGGTGAACCACAGGGCCACGGCGGGTATACTGACCAGGAGGCGATATCCGGCTGAACTCTTGATTACCTTTGAAACCCACACGGCCATAGTGATGAGCGCCACCGACGCCAGAATCTGATTGGCCCCGCCGAAGGCCGGCCAGATCATCTTCCACTGCCCGGTCCATGCCAGCCCGATCCCGATGAAGGCTGGGATGACCGAGGCGATCCAGCGATTGGACAGGGCATTGTACCCCGCGGGGAACGACTCCTTCCAGGGCTCCGCGATTTCCGACAGACAGTATCGGGCCAGCCTGTTAGTGGTGTCCAGGGTGGTCATGGCGAAAGAGGCCACCCACATGCCGGCGAAGATGGTCATGAACGTGATCGGGAGACCCAGGGCTTCATGAGCCCCTATCCCGTAACTCTTGGAAAATATTCCCACCGGGCCGCCGATCTTGCCGATGCTTTTGCCGTAGCCCGCCGCGAAGGTAGCCGCCGACTCCGTCAGGCCCTTGGCCCCTTCCCCCAAAGCTGCAAAACCAAAGGCTGCGATGGATGCTATAACAACCGTGGACAGAAATCCCTCGGTGAACATGGAGCCGTAGCCCACGAACAGACCGTCCATCTCGCTGCTGAGCTGCTTTGACGAGGTCCCCGATGCCACCAGCGAGTGGAATCCGGAGAGGGAACCGCACGCAATGATCAGCGGTATGATCGGCCAGAACGGTGTGGGTTTGCCAGCGATCGCGGGTGGGCTGAATGCCGTAAACGCGGGCAGCGAGAAGCCCTTGAACGCCACGAGCAAGGAAACTCCGCCGATAACCAGCCCCCCCACCAGGAGCCAGGCATTGAGGTAATCCCGGGGCTGGAGCAGTACCCATACGGGGATAGAGGCCGCAATTATGATGTAAAAGAAGAACACCACCATCCATGTCTTGTACGAAAGGGCAAGGGGAAAAAGGGTCCCCAGATATATGGCAAGGATCAGCATGGCGACGCCGATGATGGTGGCTATCTTTAAATCGAGCTTCATCTTGTAAAGGAGCTGGCCCAGGATGAGGGCCGCACAAATTTTCAAGATATAGGCCGTGGGCACCGCGGGCTGGCGAGTGAAAATGCCTCCGAGCACAGCAGCAAACGCGGCCACCACTAGGATCAACATGAAGAATACGAACCAGGCGAATACTTTACCTGATCTCTTCTCAATGATCCGGCCCGCGATCCACTGGACGGATCTTCCGTCATATCGAACCGATGACATGAGGGAGAGGTAATCGTGCACGGCACCGATAAAGATGTTCCCCAGCCAGACCCACAGGATGGCGGGAAGCCAACCCCAGACTATTGCTATAGCCGGCCCTATAATTGGTGCCGCACCGGCAATGGACGCAAAATGATGACCGAAAAGAATGTAACGGTTCGCCGGCATATAATCCACATCGTCCCGCAGTCTGACCGCGGGGGTCTCTCGGCTGGCGTCAGCTTTGGCAACGTTTCTCTGAAGTCTCTTGCCATACAAGAAATACATCACAAAGTAAATTACCAATCCGATGATGATCAATAATGTCGTGTTCATGACCTACCCCCTTTAATCAATAAGGTTATGAAGCACTATAACGGATCACTAAAAATAATTCGACAATTTTATGTCCAAAATATCTAAAGAACCCGACTCTTGTCAATTAAAAAATCTGGTTCATCCGACTAAAGCGTACTTTGTCTCATGAATAGCCACAATTTTAACCCATCTATGAAGAGGCGGTAAATGTCAAGGAAAAATTAAACCAATCTTTGATAAACCTCCTGTGCAGTTTGCGAGCGAGCGAGCGGAGCTCCTCAAGAAAGCTCAAGCGAG
>JAFDED010000170.1 GCA_019310535.1 Deltaproteobacteria bacterium | reverse complement strand
GGAAGCCCCTTCAGAGTCGATGCCGATACTGCATGGAATGGGATTCGAGAAGAGGCAGGGCTTAAATGGTTTAAATTTGAATGGCTGCGCGACTCTTATGTCTCTTGGCTGGCCTTTGGAAATGTGCACCCGAAAGTGGCGCAGGAACTGGTGGGGCACAGCGATATAAAGGTAACCATGGAAATTTATACCGAGATCCAGAGAGAGCAGCACAGGCAGGCAGTAAATACATTGCCCACATTTAGAGCTTCAGGCACTTTTGATTTGCCAGGAGAAAAGGAAAAATGACTATGCATCACGGAATAAATACAGAATAAAAGAAATCAGAGCATATATTTATTTGTTAACTTCCCGATATTATAATTTAAATTGGTACGCCCAGAGGGATTCGAACCCCCAACCTACGGATCCGTAGTCCGTCGCTCTGTCCAGTTGAGCTATGGGCGCATGTAAATCATTTTACACATGTATTACCATGGACATCTTTTTTGTGTCAACTCTTTTCAGTGAAACGGCCTGGGAAACGGCCCGGTGCCGCAAGTCATCAAATCAATCAATGTTGATACTTTCCATGCCGTGCTATCAAAGTACTGTATGTGCCGGGATAAAGCACGATCCAGAGTTCGAACTGGATTGGAAAACCGGACATTTTAATTTGCTATTGACATTTCAATAAAAATCTATTGACAAGAGAAAAAAAATATGGTCTTCTTAAGATGCCGTTTCTTTTCTCAACGAATAATACAAAACTCAAAGATAACCTTAAGGAGGAGAACATGAAGAGATTTTTCGCATTGTTCATGCCGATATTACTGCTAGTCGGCGTAGTTGCGGCCACACCGGCCAACGCGCAGTTCATCGATTGGAGCCATGCTAATGTTACTTTCCCGGGAAACAACATGGTTATTAACGACCTCCGCTTCCTTGGTGAGTCGTTCTCCGCGTGCTGGGAACTGAACGGAACCACCGGAGACTGGATTCTGCAGAACGCGGTCACGGGGGCCACAGGCAATCCCTGCGATGGTGCAGGTCCGGTGGACGGGCAGACCAGCACGGTAGCGGTCTGCGTCACAGATGCCACCACCGGCGACCCTCTATCGGGAGCCTCGGTGTCCCTTGACAGTTTTTCCGACACGACCGGTTCGGACGGCTGTGTGGAATTCTCCAACGTCCCGTATGGTACATACGCAGCACAGGCATCGGCAATGGGTTTCGTCGACAGCTCTACCAGCGCAACCGTCAGCCAGCCCAGTCAGACGATCCCCATCTCGCTGAGCCCGATCCAGGCCGAGGGAGAATGGCGTATTGTCCTGACATGGGGCGAATTCCCCAGGGATCTGGACTCCCACCTGCTGGTGCCCGGACCACCCGGATATCACATCGCCTTTTACGACAGGGGAGATCTGTCCGCTTATCCGTTTGCGAATTTGGACGTTGACGATGTGACCAGTTTCGGCCCCGAGACGGTCACCATCGTCCAGCCGGTTGCGGGGATATACCGGTACTACGTGCACCTGTGGTGCTGCCTGGACCAGGCACAGCTGTCAGCCTCCCAGGCCGTCGTAACACTCTTCTCGGGCGCCGCCCAGATCGCGTCCTGGACTGTACCCAGAAACAGTGGTGAAAATTTATGGTGGCACGTGTTCGACCTGAACGCTATGATGGGTCCAGCGGGATTGGTCAGCGTAAACAACTTCGTCTCCGTGGAGCCGTCAGCTCCATAAGCTGACTGTAGCACCATGAACAGCAAGGCCCCCTCCAAAGAGGGGGCTTTTTTTTTATGAAAAGCCTCTGTTCGCATTTATGGGGAGACCTCCCCGATGATACGGCGTGCCATTGTTTTTACCAGGTAAACGGGAGGAACGGGATTTTCCACCTCATTACTTATCTTTTCGTCTTGTTATAAGGGATTAATTCTCATACAAATCATTGCATGTGCCGGATGGAAGAGGTCTCAAAAATGCCAATTAGATTTGAAATCATATAGATTTTTAAATAATGAAAAACTTGTTGACACAAGCTTAAAATAGATGCATTATTATAGAAACTGTCTTGTTTCTCAAGTATATTGGAACCCTCCACGATAAACCAAAGGAGGATAAGATGAAGAAATCTGTTGCGTGGTTTATACCAATAGTATTGTTAATAGGCGTACTTACGGCCGCACCGGCCAGTTCACAATGCGTTCTCGACATGAGTGGAGCGACCGGCTCTTTCGGATTTGACGGCACGACCAACACCCTTTATATCAGCAATATACAATTCCTGGGAACGGCCTTCACCATCAACTGGACGCTCAATCTGAGCAACGGCAACTGGAGAATTCATGGGTCCGGGGGTTCGGCCTCCGGCACAGGCGGGCTCATCGACTTCAGTGATGCCGTGGCGGATTTCTCGGGCTGCGTGACGTTGCTGATCAGGAACTTCCAGTTCCTGGGCCAGGCATTTACTGCGTGCTGGAACCTGGACATGACCAACGGCGATTGGATCCTGGCAGGGATTGACGACCAGTGCGACGGCGGGCAGCCGAGCGACGGGCAGACATCCACGGTGAGTGTATGCGTTACGGATGCCGCTACCGGCGGCGCGATCGCCGATGCTTTCGTCTCTTTCGATAATCTCAGCGGCACTACCGGTACGGACGGCTGTGTTAGCTTCAATGACGTGCCGTATGGTTCGTACGCACTGACGGCCTCGGCGGAGAATTGCGGCAGCACCACCCGCAGCGAAACAATCAATCAACCCACCCAGGAGATCCTTGTGGCCCTGAGCTGCGACCTGGGTCAGGGCGAATACCGCATCGTACTGACCTGGGGCCAGACTCCCAGGGATCTGGACTCACACCTACTGGTGCCCGGGGATTCAAACAACAGCGGCTATCATGTGTATTTCGGACTTCGAGGAAGTCAGGATGAATACCCATGGGCATGGCTGGACCGCGATGATGTCACCGGCTCCGGCCCGGAGACGATCACCATTTTCCAACCGCTATCCGGGACGTACCGATACTATGTTCACCTGTACTGCTGCGAGTCCCAGGCACTGCTGACGGCCTCACGGGCCAATGTTACACTGTTCCGGGGAGAAAATCAGCTCGGGTCATGGAACGTACCCACCAGCGGAGATGGCCGGTACTGGCATGTGTTTGACCTGAACGCTGAAACCGGCGATGTTACCACCAGCGGTGCAGGCATCCGGTCAACGGCTCCCTCCGCCCCATGAGTCGGCTTTAACCGCTTTACAGCAAAGCCCCCTTGCTTAAGACACGGGGGCTTTTTTTCGGGAAAGACTTTCTTCCCGGTTACTGTTACTGGCCGGGCACGGAGAGTAACAGGGCCCCCATAATTTTGATTAAATTATCTCCGGTCAACCCGGCATCGCTTCTCCCACTCCCCGCGCGTCATAATGCGCGAGGGATCGGTCAACCGGTCGATGAAGAGGATTCCATTCAGGTGATCCATCTCGTGCTGGATCAACTCGGACATGTCACCACGAAATGCCTCCTGGCAGGGCTTCATGGTGGCATCGCGATAGCACACTTCCACCCATCGATGACGCTTTACCGGCCCAAAAAACGACAAAGCGGCCGAAAAGCAGCCGTCCATGATCTCGAAGGTCTCATCGGAACGGTTCACCACATGCGGGTTAAGCAGAAAACCTTCCCAGGCCGGTGCATTAATGTATACGGCCCTCACCTGATGGCCGATCTGAGGCGCAGCCAGCCCTCGCCCAAGGCCCTCCATCCGCTGCAGGTGCGTCAGGGTATCCTGCAGGTCTTTCATAATCCCTTGATCGGGGCGTTCTTCATCAATAGCGCTGCATGTAGCGCGAAGCGCCGGATTTCCGAAGTGCAGTATTTCACGAACGGCCATTTTTGCAGACACTCCCCGTACACGATGAACATCAACAAGGCGATTATATCCATAAACCTTCTTCATGATACATGAAAAGCATCGCGCAGGGCAAGCAGGTCTGCTGACGATCCTTGAAGGTTTATCAAACGAGACTATAACTCTTCCGGAGTCAAATTTATATTTCTTATGTATATTTTTCACTCCCCTATTCGCGGAAGTTATGTTATATAATTCCATATAAAGACCGTTATTAAGAGACCAAAAATACGTTGAAACCGCCGTAATTTTCAAGCGGAAAATCGGATCAACGGCATGATGGAGTTGTGGATATGGACAGAACGGCCGACGTGGTTATCGTTGGCGGAGGAATCATCGGAGTCAGCATAGCCTATCACCTGGCGAAAAAAAGGGCTGGCGCCATTGTGCTTCTTGAGAAAGGGATGCTGGGAGAGGGATCCACAGGCTATTGCGCCGGCGGTATCCGGACGCAGTATTCCACCGACATCAATATCCGGTTCGCCCTGGAGAGCATCCAGGTCTTCGAGCACTTTGAGGAGGAGTTCGGCGTTGACCCGGAGTTCCACCAGGATGGATACTGCTTTCTTGCAGCCACTGAAAATGAAATGCGCATGTTCGGACAGAACGTCGAACTGCAACGAACATACGATATAGAGGTCGAATTACTGGAGCCGGAAGAAATAGGACGCCGTTGGCCTTATTTGAGTATAGACGACATTCAGGGCGGCACGTTTGGACCGCGTGACGGGTACGCCGGGCCTCACGAGGCGCTTCAGGGAATGGCGCAGCACGCCCGCGGACTGGGAGCACGGCTCATCCTGGGCACCGAAGTGATAGGACTGGAGGTGAAGGATGGCCGCATTGTCGCGGTAAAG
>JAFDED010000169.1 GCA_019310535.1 Deltaproteobacteria bacterium | reverse complement strand
GTGGTGAAGAGTCCCATGGGTACAAGGCGCGCGAAGAAAAATGGATGCAGGCGTACAAAAAATAGTGCTGAGTCATCAGTGCTGAGTTCTGAGTTTCTTCCTTGATCAATGGCGTTTCGTTTTCATACTTCGCACTCGGTACTTTGCACTTCGCACTGGATTATGGCAAAGTCATTTTTCAAGCGCAACGCAGGAGACATGTGGCTTTCCTCCGCCACAGTAGTTTGCCCGTGAGGAATGCAGGGCTAGGTCTGCCCTTTACCCATTAAATAATACTGGACAACTAGGCACATGCTGTGTATTCTTGCGGCATGAAGACACAAAATCAGATCAAACGGAAACTATTGGAGACCGCAAGTATAGAATACATTTGCGGGATGATTGAGAGCAAGGAAATTCCTCACAGGAGCGCACTGGCAAGGCGTGTATGTGAACGCTTTGAATTCTATGACGTCCGAGGGGAGGCACAGTTAGCCGGATGTCTTAAGGCGCTTCGTGAGCTGGAAGCGGGCGGGCATTTTACTCTACCGGCGGCTCGTAGAAGGCCGGGGCCAAAATCTCCACGGCGATTATCGGAGCCGGTCCCATTGCCTGGAGAGGTTCCTTCTCAAGCTGGTTCGGTTGAAGGACTGGAACTGGTATTGGTGAGCACATTGGAGCAGATGCGGATCTGGAATGAGCTTTTCATCAACGAGCATCCGCAAGGTGCGGGGCCTCTTGTAGGAAGGCAGTTGCGTTACCTCATTGCTTCACGTCATGGCTGGCTTGGAGGATTTGGATTTGCGGCGGCTGCGTTGCAACTGGCAGACCGTGACGAGTGGATCGGCTGGGATGCTGAGGTTCGCCGGGCATATCTGCATTTTGTGGTGGGGATGAGCCGATTTCTGATTCGCCCGAGCGTGCAATGCTACAACCTGGCCTCGAAAGTTCTGGGGATGGTCATGGCTGGGTTGCCGGATGATTTTGAGAGGCGGTTCGGATACAGGCCTTGGCTGGTGGAGAGTTTTGTTGATACCAGCATGTATTCTGGGGCATGCTACCGGGCGGCGAATTGGATAGGAGTGGGGATGACGAAGGGCCGAGGTAGACAGGACCGCTTCAATGAGTTATCCCGGAGTCCCAAAGTGATCTATATATATCCGATCGAGAAGGCGTTTCGAAGACGGATGGGTTTGGATGCGAATGCCGGCTTGGGGCCGTTGAGGCCGGAGGACGGTTTGGAAGGAGAGCATTGGGCGGAAAACGAGTTCGGCGGTGCACCACTGGGGGATGCACGGCTGAAGAAAAGGCTTGTGAAAGTGGCAGCAGCGAAAGCAGAGGTGCCGGATCGTGCCTTTAGCGGTGTGGCCAAAGGAGACTGGGCGGCGGTAAAATCGTATTACCGCATGATCGATCAGCCGGAGGAGTCGGCACTGAGCATGCCCAATATCCTGGCGCCTCACCGGAAGCGCACGGTGCAGCGGATGCAAGGACAAAAGACCGTGCTGTGCATACAGGACGGCACGGACCTGGAATATACCAATCTGGATCAGTGTGAAGGTCTGGGAGTAATCGGAACAAACCAGACCGGTGCAAAAAGCCGCGGACTCCATTTGCATTCCACTTTTGCCGTAGCCCCGAACGGGCTTCCCCTGGGGGTTCTGCGAGCTGACTGCGAAGCTCCTAAAGGGAAATCGGTGGAAGACAAACGGCCTTCGCCCGCCATTCCGATCGAGGAGAAGAAGACCTTTATCTGGATTGAACATCACCGGGATCTGGCTGAGTTATCTTCCGAAATGCCCCATACACGACTGATCGACGTGTGCGACCGGGAAGCGGATTTTTTTGAGCTGTTTGACGAGCAACGGCAAAACCCTTGCGTCGATCTGCTGGTGCGTGCCAGGTATAACCGCAATATAACCGAAGAGCCCTTCAAGCTGTTCGCAGCCGTTCGTCAAACCCCGGTTCAGAGCTATGTTCGCGTTCATATCCCGCGGCAGAGTTCCCGGCCGAAGAGAAGCAAACAAAAGGCTCGACCCAAGAGACCTGGACGCACTGTGGATTTGGCGGTACGCTCTATACGGATTCAGCTTCGTCCGGCACGCTACCATGCCGACAAGGAGCCGATTGATATCTGGGTGATTCATGCGCTGGAAGAGAATGCCGGGCCGAAGACCAGGGCGGTTGAGTGGTTTCTGCTGACAACGATGGAGATCAACTCGGTCGAAAATGCCGAACAGTGCCTTCGCTGGTACTGTCTGCGCTGGCGCATCGAAGACTGGCATCGTGTGCTCAAATCAGGGTGCCGCATCGAGGATATTGCACACAAAACCGCTGAGCGTTTGCGGCGAGCGATCGCTATTAATCTTGTCATTGCCTGGCGGATTATGCTGATGACCCTGTTGGGGAGAGAGACCCCGAACCTACCGCCCGAAGTTCTGTTCTCGGACATCGAACTGCGAACCTTGCGCGCCTACACAAAAAAAAACGGCTTGAAGCCTCCCTCGCTGGTAGGTGAAGCGGTCAGACTGGTTGCGAAAATTGGAGGATATCTCGGACGTAACAACGATCCGCCACCAGGCCATCAACTCCTTTGGCAGGGATATGCGGAGTTTCGGTTCATGTGCCTTGGGTTCGCGTTGACGGAGGGCACATAGTGTCCAGTTCTATTTTACGGGTAAAGGGCAGAGCTAGCCCAACTTCCGCAGTTACGAGGTCGTTTTTATGATAACCTATTGATATTACACGACCGGGCTCAAAAAGTCGTCACTACAAAGTGTTCATTTTAAATCTCCGGGGCGGATGCAATGTGAGATTTTGGAGCAAAATTCTCTGATGCTTCGTAGGTGTTTCCACGCATCTCAACCTGATTTCTTTCCCATTTCGAGTGGGCAGAATGACATCTGTGAGTTTTATCTGCGCAAGTTCATGAAACACTTTTCTTGGTTCATCACCCAGACCCGCCCGTTGACATAAGCCTCCCAATGCCTTCCACAAGACATACGCCAAAAAACAGACCAGGATATGAGCCTGGACACGCTCTGCTTTTTGATGCCACACAGGGCGTATTCTTAAGTCGCTCTTGTGGATCCGAAACGCATCTTCAGCTTCAGTCAATTGAATGTAGGCCTTCCATAAATCCCTTGCTGACCAGTCCCGGATATTGCTCCTCAGCATATAGCAACCTTCACTCAGTTGCGCCCACTCCCGCCATTGCTCTTTCTTGGTCCACGATATCTTTGCGCCACCACCCGGGCTCTCCTTCACCTCAACAGCAAACAACCCGGCGGCACGGCTGTTTCGCCCCATCAGTTTCCCCACCCGGCGTTCAATGACACTCCTTTTATATCGCCGTTTTTCACAACCAGCAGCTATCCGTTTGAGTCCTTCTTCAATCCGTTTCTCAAAACGATCATGGATCCCTTTCTCTTTCTTGGCACGATCTGCACTTCTGCACAGGATAAAGACCTCTTTTCCATCAGGGCTTTCTACCTTTTTCACTTCCAAGCCGCTTTGTACTTTTTGCCAGTCTTTCTTTAACAGTTCTGTTTCGTATGCTTTCAACTGTCCACGATTGGCTCCCAGGATGTACTGACGACCATCTGCCATTAAAAACTCAAAATTCTTGGTACTGGCCATCCCGCGATCCATCACCCAGATACGGTTCACTTTCCCGTAGCGTTTCTCCATCACCTCCACAATCTCTTGCACCGTCGTCACATCACTGCGGTTCCCTGCAAACAGTTCATAGCCCAGCGGAAAACCATCCCGCGTTACCACCAGCCCAATACACACCTGTTTGCAATCGCCCCGATGATCCCGGGAGTAGCCCCGTTGGGCCAGGTTGTTGTTCTTTGCTTCTCCTTCAAAGTATGTACTGGTAACATCATAAAGAAACAGATCATACTCCAGATTGAATAATGTCCCTGCCGTTTCTTTCAGATGTCTCTCTAAAGCCTCTTTGTAGGGAAGGACCTTATCCAAGGCACGGTACAGCCGATCCTCATTCACCTTATCAGCTGAAACCCCCAATAAATCAGATAACGCCGTTTGCTCGAAAAAATGCTCTGCTATATACAGCTCGCTTGAGGGATGACACAATCGGCAAAGAACCAATACCTTTGCCATGGTAGCCCAAAGCACCTCCTCCCGGCCCTTTGGGAGGTGCTTCGAGAAAAATCGATCCAGCCCCAAGCGATTCATGATCTCCAGTCCAATCCACGGGCCGCCAAAGTCCTTTATGTTTTCAACCCTCACTCCCTTAATATTGACTTCGATCCACTCCGGCTCTGATTGGTCAAACAGATTCCCCTGTAAACTATGATAGCCTTTGGCAAGTCTCTCTACGCCCAGTCTTCCCGCTTTGTCTGTTTCTCCCAGCCAGGCAACAACTCGTTGGCGTGGCCCTCGCTCCGTTCGATAGGATTCAACCAACGCCCAATATTGGTGCCGCTTCCCATCTTTAACACGCGTTGTTTTCCTCAGATACATGCAACGATTATGGGCGTTGCAACCACCCAGTCAATGGGGTAGGTCGTCACTACATCGGCTTTTTCCCTCCTCCCGGAAAGCAGGATATGTTCTATTCAGTTCGTGCTTGTTTGAGCTTTCAAAAAAATCAGCAAAAAATTTTCTTAACCCTTCAAAAAGATCCAAACTGCGGAAGTTGGGTTAAAAGATATTTCAGGGAGCGGTTTCGTGTATATAATGATTGCAATGGACCATGCATCTGTGGTTAGGATGGGACAGAGTCAAGGAGCTGCTACAGGGGAAG
>JAFDED010000084.1 GCA_019310535.1 Deltaproteobacteria bacterium | reverse complement strand
GAGCAAATCCTCTCTTATTGTTGCCTCTGCACCCATTGCTGTATTTCCTTCCATCCTTCCTTACCCATAACTTTTATCCTGACCAGGGGGATACCATGTTCGTTCCGTTTCCCAGGGTAAATTCAATTTTTACTTGACTTACGCTTCGGGCTGGAGTAATCTTTTTTCGTCTCATTTTTTCGTGCTCCTTGTTGAAAGCTTTTATTGGTTCAAAACAAGGAGCATTTTTATATATTTATCCCCTTAGTTCTAGTTCAACAGTATTTTTACTCCCAAATGCTAAATCTGGGTTAAAACATCTTTGATTGACAGCTTGTCAGCCCTACACCGATAGAAAAATAACTTACAACGCAAATGGCTCAACATAGATTTTACTTGACAATAATCATCTTTGTATAGTTAATTTTTAACCTCGAAGCTGAAAAGATCTTTCAATCAATAGCAGGTCCATAAGTACAAAACGTCTAATTGAAATCGGGAAAGATTGACGGGTGATCAATTGAAACGGAAAGGTGCAAAGCGAAAAAGCCATTATTTGATGGCCATAGATATTGGAGGAACATTTACGGACATTGTGTTATTGAACAGGGGCAATGGCGACATCCAAATCAGGAAGGTTCTGACAACACCATCAGATCCATCAATAGGAGCTATGCAGGGCTTCCGGCAAATCCTTCGTGAGGCGGATGTCGGATCCGACGAAATTGAGTCTTTGATACATTCCACTACCGTGGCCACTAATGCTGTTATTGAGCGTAAGGGACCAAAGACAGCGTTAATTACAACTTCCGGGTTTCGTGATGTGTTAGAGATTGGCCGTGAGAATCGATATGACATCTACGATCTTTGCCTAGAACTTCCCGAACCGCTGGTTGAGCGCTGTTTGCGGAGAGAAATTTATGAGAGGACCGACCGGAACGGCGCCGTACAATCCGAGCCGGATGATGCGGAGATCCTGCGGGTGTTGGAAAGCCTTCACCGTAGAAAAGTCGAATCGCTGGCCGTTTGTCTGCTGCACTCATTTATGAATCCGAGCAATGAAGAGCGTATAGCTCATCTTGTACATAAAAGGTTTGGATATATGTTCTACAGTCTTTCATCCCGGGTGGCGGGTGAAATCCGTGAATACGAGCGTACTGTTACCACCGTTATCGATGCCTATGTCAAACCCATTATGGTTCGATATATAGAGAGCTTTGAGAGAGCTTTAGAGGATGCGGGTTTCCAAGGGCGGCTTTTCATTATGCTGTCTAATGGTGGTATCGCACCCGCCAAACATACAGCCCATGATTATCCGGTTCGGGTCCTGGAATCCGGTCCCGCGGCCGGCGCCCTCATGACACGATTCATTGGGCGGCTGTTGAGTAACAGACAAGATTCGGCTTCTATAACACCAATGAACCTTTTTTCCTTCGACATGGGAGGGACCACGGCTAAGGGCTGTCTGGTGAAGGAGGGCATTCCTACTATCACCCATGAATTTGAGGTGGCCCGAATACACAGATTCAAGAAAGGGAGCGGTTATCCACTGAAAATCTCCTCCATAGAGCTCATTGAAATCGGTGCAGGAGGGGGGAGTATTGCTCGGGTTGACGATATGGGGCTGTTGAAGGTCGGCCCCAGCAGTAGCGGGGCAGATCCTGGCCCATGCTGTTATGATCTCGGCGGTGTTGAGCCCACGGTCACCGATGCGGACCTCGTGCTGGGATACCTTGATCCGGAATATTTCCTGGGTGGATCAATGCTGCTCAACGTTGAACGAGCGTTAAAAGCACTAAAACGTCTCTCCACGCGCCTGGGCATGAATCCTGTAGAAATGGCCTGGGGCATTCACGAATTGGTTAACGAGAACATGGCCGCCGCCATCAAAGTATATAGTGCGGAGAAAGGGGTAGATCTTCGAGGATATACACTTGTGGCCTTTGGAGGTGCAGGGCCTGTGCACGCGTATTCACTGGCTCGAAAACTTCGCATGAGTCGGATCCTCTGTCCTTACGGCGCTGGAGTCGCCTCAGCTATCGGCTCGCTGGTTTCGCCTCCGACTGTGGACTTTGTCAACTCATATATCTCCATACTAAGAGCTCTGGATTGGGATAGGCTTAATAGTCTCTTCCGAGAGATGGAGGAAAGAGGGAGGGAAGTGCTTCGTGCAGCCGGCATATCCGATAACCGCATGACCGTGTCTCGGAGCGCGGATATGAGGTATGTCGGGCAGGGATTTGAGATCAGTGTGCCCATACCATGCGGCACATTATCCCGCAGCTCGACAAAAGAAATTGAAAAAGCCTTTTGGGATACATATCATCATTTTTATGCGCGCCACGTGCGCGACGTTGAGATCGAGGGGATTAGCTGGCGCGTCAACGTCTCGGGGCCTGAAGAGCACATCGTCCCATTGAGCAGTGGAGGCACTGCTTTGAAAGCCACAAAAAGAAAAAAAGGCACGAGGCGTGTTTACTTTCATGATGAAGCCGACTACGTGGAGGCTGATGTTTACCACCGCTACGCCTTAGAGCCGGGGTTCGAAGCCCATGGGCCCGCCATAGTACAAGAAAAAGAATCAACAGTGGTGGTGGGGCCCAAGGCTCGTTTCTTCATTGACGATTATTTAAATTTGATACAGCTTATTTTATAAAAGGATGTAATGTTGACAGCTATGTATGATCCAATCACACTTGAAATCATGTGGAAGCGATTGATCTCCATTGCCGATGAGGCGGCCGTAACGCTTTATCGAGCATCGTTTTCCACGGTTGTTCGCGAGTCACACGACTATTCTTGCATGCTTCTGGCGCCTGACTGCGGCGCCGTTGTTCAGTCTACCCGCAGCATCCCTTCATTCATCGGAACCTTACCGGCATCACTACAACATTATGTGAAGCATTATCCGCCTGATACATTACAACCGGGCGATGTAATCATCTGCAATGATCCATGGATATGCACCGGTCATCTGCCGGACATTACCATGATCACACCCATATTCCATCACCATCGTCTTGTGGCCTACGCCGGATCTATCGCCCACATGACAGACATTGGAGGCCGAGTTCGGGCGCCCGACAGCCTGCAACTTTACGAAGAAGGGCTTCAGATACCCATCTGTAAGCTGTACCGGGAAGGAAAGCTCAATGAGGACGTTATGGCCTTCATTGAGCACAATGTACGGGTTCCCGACCAAGTCCGCGGAGATCTTGAGGCCCAAGTGGCGGCCAACCAAATTATGGCCCGAGAGCTGGAGGAGTTTTTAGAAGAGTACAGCATTGATGACATTGTAGGTTTGGCTGATCAGATACAGTTTGTTTCCGAGAGTGCTATGAGGCGGGCCATTATAGAAGTCCCAAGCGGCCGGTATGCGTATGAAGCCACTGCGGAGAGCTTCGATTCATCTAACCCTCTTTATTTGAAGGTTCTTATAACAGTCGCCAATGACAGTATGAAGATAGACTTTACAGGTAGCGCGCCCCAGACCGCCTCAGCGTTAAATACGGTTCAAAATTACACGTATGCTTATACATGCTATGCCGTCAAGGCTATGCTTTGTCCCGATGTGCCTAATAATGAGGGGTCATTCAGGCCCATCAAGGTAATCGCCCCCGAGGGATCCGTTCTGAACGCCAGGTACCCGGCGGCGGTTGCCGCTCGGGCCACCATAGGCCACTACCTGCCGGGGATGGTCTTCGGAGCTTTAGGATCAGTGCTTCCGGAAAAGGTTCCGGCCGAAAGCGGCTCTCCGCTCTTTGGAATTGCTATACACGGGACTGACGACTATGGGGTGCGGTTCTCAGGTATCTTTTTCTTCAACGGAGGACAGGGAGCTTCCTTCCGTAAAGACGGGCTATCCTGTGTAAGCTTTCCCACCAACGTATCAAATACACCGTTGGAGATACTGGAGAACACCTTTCCCGTTGAAGTCGAGCGAAAACAGTTGGTTCGGGATTCAGGCGGAGCCGGGCGGTTTCGTGGAGGGCTGGGCCAGTTGTTCACCATTCGAATTCTCGCAAAAAATCCCTGCTCCGTTTCTCTGTTGTCGCAGCGGGGGAGATTTCCTCCCATGGGAGTTTTAGGAGGAAAAGAAGGATCGGTCGGGAAAATCCTTCTCAACGGGCGCCCTGTGGGAGCCGGCAAACCCTTGTTGCTTCGGAAAGGGGATAAGATCACTATACAAACACCTGGGGGGGGAGGATTTGGAGAACCCAGGGAGCGGTCATTTTCACTCCTTCAGCGTGACATCCACAATGGCCTGATTTCGAAAAAGTGCGCTCATGCGTTATACAAGATACGATAAAAAGATATTAAGGTATAAGGTAAATAAAAAAAGGGCGAAATGATTTGATGCCGACAAAATCAAATGTTCTTCAAATAAACACAGACGTCCTGGTAGTCGGAGGCGGATGTGCAGCCGCGAGGGCGGCTTTAGAGGCCAGAGCCAACGGTGTTGAGGTCATGATGCTGGTAAAAGGAGCTTTCGGCAGATGCGGCGCCACTTCTTATCGAGTCTCCGACATAGGTAGTTTCAGTATCGCCGATGGCTGCGACGACCCGGATGACAATCATGAATTCCATTTTCAGGAGACCATGGACGCGGGCATGGGAATGTGCGATCCAATGTTAGTTCGCATCTTAGTTGAGAATGCCCCTCGAATTATTGACGACTTCAATAAATGGGGCATCCATTTCATGGAGCAAAAAGGCAAGCACCTTATTAATATGGCCTGTTTCGGCCGTCGCCCTCGTATGCACATCGTGCAGGGGTTCGGATTCCCCATTATGTCAATATTGAAGGAAATAATATTCGAGAGCGGCATCCGGGTGATGCCTGATACCATGGCTGTGGAGTTGGTTGTCCATGGTGGCAAATGTATCGGCGTGCTGGCCCTCGGTCCCCGGGAGGAGGTCTTAGCCATTAATGCCGGAGCCACCGTCTTGGCAACAGGAGGCGCAGGACAGCTTTTCAGCCACACTCTCTACCCCGCGGACCTCACAGGCGACGGCTACGCCATGGCGTTACGGGCCGGAGCATCACTCATCAACACGGAGTTCATGCAGATGGGTATCGGCGCAGCATTACCCAAGCTGCTTATCGGCAATTGGATTTGGCCTCTTTACCCTAACGTTGTCGATCCGGAAGGACGATCCATTCTTTCAAAACACCTTCCATTAGGTGTTTCCGCTGAGGAGTGCATGCAGGACAAGTCAACCCATTGGCCCTTTAGCGTTGAACACTCAGCAAAGTACATAGACATTGCGGTTTTCAATGAGGCACGTGAGAATGATGATCATTCCGTCTTCCTGGATTTGAGGGACAAAGCTGATGAGATCCCACAGGATCATCCACTCATAGGAATAAGATATCAATGGCTGCTCTCCCACGGCATTGATGTCAGGCGCGGTCTGATCCCGATTATTAATTACAGCCACTCGTTTGGCGGCGGGGTGATAGTAGACTCCCAGGGGAGGACAACGCTTCCGGGCTTATACGCGGCGGGTGAGGTGGCGGGAGGTATGCATGGCGCAAACCGTGTAGGTGGGAATATGCTGCTGGCCTGTCAGGTCTTTGGTGCAATCTCCGGGTTTAATGCTGCTGAAGAATCACTTGATGCCAACCCTCAAATCCCATCAGAAGCGATGGATCGCTTATTCGCAACGCTTCACCACCTCGGCGGCAATAATGATAAAGATATAGCACATCTGCGGCAAAGACTCAAGAGGGTTTTCTGGACATACCTGATGGTTGTTCGAAACGAGAAAGGTCTGGTCTGCGCACTGGATGAGGTGCGGAACATCCGGCAAAATCTCACAGAATCCGGAAAAGACAGCCTGAAGAATTTAAAACGGCAGTTGGAGATTCGCAACATGCTGGATGTGGGAGAAGTAGTAGCGGAAGCGGCTTTGATACGAAAAGAGAGCAGAGGAAGCCATCATCGAGAGGACTTTCCGATACGGGATGAAGAGGACTTTGGACTACCCGCTATCGTCCGATCAGTCTCTGGGTGCATACAATTTCACAAACATCGGTGGAATTGAGCGCATCGTTTTTGAAAACCATATTAAAGTCAAGAAATGAAGGAGGTAAGCCATGAAGCGAAAAAGAATCAAAACTCTGTTTTCACATTGTATGGTCTTCTGTTGCCTGACAGCTTTAATTGTTCCGGCGGCTATGGCGGGCGAAGATCCCTCCCAGTTCCCCTCCAAGCCTATCCAACTGACCATCGGATGGTCCCCCGGAGGCGGAACCGATCTGTCCATTCGCCTGCTGGCCAAGGCCGCAGAAAAGATACTGGGACAGCCCATCATCATTCAGAACAAGCCTGGCGGGGCCAGCGCCGCGGCATTGATGGAAAACAAAAAGGCCAGACCCGACGGATACAATCTGGTCTCGCTAAACGCCATCGCTTCTTGCATCGTTCCGCACATGCGGTCGGTTCCTTACAAGGCCTGGGACGATTTCAGCCCTGTTATGTCTTACGGGGAATATGTAGCCATGCTTGCTGTACAAGCTGACCAGCCATGGAAGACCGTGGATAAATTCATGGAGTATGCCAAGAAAAACCCGAAGGTGGTGACCGTCGGCGTTTCCGCCATTGGCGCTTCAGCACACCTGGCTGTGGAGTGGCTGGCAGCAAAACATAATGCCAAAATAACCTTCGTTCCCTTTGGCGGCGGCGCACCGGCAGTGGCTTCCTTGTTGGGCGGGCATATTACCGCCTCCTCCACCTCGGGCGAGGTCCTACCCCATGTGCGTGCTGGAAAACTCAGGGTTCTTGTGACGTATTCTGATTACCCACTGGAAGGTGTAGGGCCTGTACCCAGTCTACCGGGGAAATATGGCTTTGACCTCTCGTCCTGGACAGGGCTCGCAGCACCTAAAGGAGTGCCGGAACCTATTCTGGAAAAGCTGGATAAAGCTTTCAAAAAAGCAATGGAAGAAGAGAGTTTCATTAAAGGAATGAAAAACTTGACCATGCTTGCGTCATATACGGGCCACAAGGAACTGACCGCGAAGATATATAAAGATTATAAGGCCTGGGGAGCCTTGGTCAAGAAATTGAAGATAGGCCTCTATAAGAAATGATCCAAATGGGGGAAGGGGATGACCCCTTCCCTTCATTGAAGCAAAAAGCGTGCATCACCCGATCTTTCCCGATCTCATTTTACCGGGGTCGGCAATTTTCCCGGGAACTGCTAAGGATAGTTCGCATGACCAGCAAAGCGTATACCGATGGATTCATCGGCGCGGGCCTCATTGCCATAGGGGCGATCATACATTATGTCCTCATCCCGTACCACGTCGATCAAACACCTCACCCCGGACTGTCTGCGTCATTCTTTCCCGAGTTGATTACATGGTTCCTGATCATGATAGGAGCGATTTTAATTGTCCAGAGCTTATGGATGGGGAGAAGGGAGAAGAGCACTTTTCAGATTCAATGGGATCGCAGGGAGAGGAATCATGGCCTTATGGTTATTGCGATATCCGTTCTGTATGTATATCTCATCAGTACATTGGGCTATTTTATAGCGACACCGGTGGGGTTCGCCGGTTTAATGGTCATGATGGGCGTGCGCCGGTGGTGGACGCTGGTGATTTCCATTTGCGTGTTCACATTGATCATATTCCTATTCGTCGAGAAGTTCCTAAAGATATCACTTCCCGGAGGTAAGCTGTTTTCTTGATTTTTCGGGGGATTCTCTTACAACAATCAGCACTCGGCAAAAGCATCAACCATGTGGGAAGAAATTTTTCAAGGACTGAATTTGATACTGGGCTGGCAGAGCATCCTGGGCATAGCATTCGGGGTGACTTTGGGGATTACGGTGGGCGCCATCCCGGGCTTGACCGGCAACATGGCCGTCGCTATTCTGCTTCCCATAACATTCTACATACCGCCGTGGGTTTCGATCCCGATGCTGGTGGGTATCCATAAAGGATCGATTTATGGAGGATCTATTTCGGCCATTCTTCTGGGTGTTCCCGGAACGCCGGCTGCTGCAGCCACAATGATGGACGGATTCGCCCTGGCTAAACAGGGAAAAGGTAAAAAAGCACTGAAAATAGCGCTTTATGCCTCTGTGATGGCGGATACGCTCAGTGACCTTGTATTGATCTTTGTGTGCGTCCCGCTGGCTTCGGTTGCGTTGAAGTTTGGTCCGCCTGAGTACACCGCCTTAATTTTATTCGCGTTAACGATTGTAGCGGCAATCTCCGGAGATTCTCTTATTAAAGGGTTGGCCTCAGGAGCTCTGGGTCTTCTTGTTGCCACTGTCGGTTTGGATCCGATTATGGCGAACCCCCGTTTTGATTTTGGCCTCGTTGAACTTTCCACCGGCTTTTCGCTGGTTCCCGTGATCATTGGAGTATTGGCTCTCTCCCAGATGCTTGTACAAGCAGAATCGTCCTTTAGAAAATCATCTGAGAGCTTCCTGCCGGACAGCGGCAACCCGGATGACAGTAATATCTCTAGGGCGGAATTTCGCGGTTGTCTTCGGAGCATCTTCCGCGGGGCGGCAATCGGCACGGCTATTGGCGCCTTGCCGGGTATCGGGACCAGCCCCTCGGCTTTTCTCTCTTATAGCCAGGCGCGCAAAGGATCCAAGAATCCGGAAATGTTTGGCAAAGGGGCTCTTGAAGGAGTGGCTGCAGCTGAGGCGGGAAACAATGCAGTGCTTGGAGCGAATCTGATTCCTCTGCTCTCCCTTGGCATCCCGGGAGACGTTAATGCCGCCATCCTGTTAGGGGCGTTCGTTATCCACGGAATGACACCCGGCCCAATGCTCATTAAAGAACATTCCCCTTTCATCTATGCCCTCTTCGGCGGCCTGTTGCTGGCCAACATCGCCAACATAATCATAGGCTACCAGCTACTCCGCGTTGCAACCTTGATTACCCGCATTTCCCGTTCGATCCTCATTCCTACAGTCCTCATCTTGTGTCTAACGGGATCTTATTTATTTAACAAGAGCCTGTTCGATATCTGGGTTACGCTCGGATTCGGAATAGTAGGATACTTTATGATCAAGATCGGCTTCAGTCCGGTAGCCTTTGTCATTGCATTTATTTTAGAGCCCCTCTTTGAGCTTTCTTTCCGACAGTCGATGCTCATCTCCCACGGAGACATCTATGTGTTCTTTACGCGCCCTCTGTCAGTTACTTTCATAATTTTGGCCATAGTGGCGGCACTCGGCATCATCAGACAACGTCGACGGATATTGCAAAAAGAATAGTCCCGAATTCAATAAAGCAGTCTCATTTTGTATGTTGCGATGACAAAGGTTTGAGAGCCGGGCCGATAGGGCTGTTGTTTGATCATCAGCCACCTCAATAAAGAAAAACCTTGGGAAAACGGGCGACTACTGAATAGAATGGATCCACCACGTTACCGATGCGACACGTCAAAGTCTGGCTAGCCAACTGGTAGGCATCGAGTAGATCAAAGCCATACTCTTCCTGGAGCCAGAGGACGATTTCTTTGCACGCAATGCGGTAAGCATCTTCCAGAGGTCTGGCTGAACCCACGGCCATGACGGCATCGGCGCTCTCGATCATGGGCCACCGCACCGTTCGTCCTTTAATCAGATCAATTTGGAGCCTGACTCGTGCCGATATTTCCACCGCAACTCCGCACAATTCTCCATCACCTTGAACAGCATGAGCATCCCCAAAATAGAGATAAGCCCCCGGCACGAGGATCGGAAGGATCAGAAAAGAACCCACACCGTTGTCTACTGCGTCCATGTTCCCGCCGTGCCTGCCCGGAATAAGGCTATGGGGGGCTTCTTCCGGTGTAGCACAACCGATGGTTCCGAGAAACGGTCGATATGGCAGGATGATCTCGCGATCATTCATGCGGCTGCGAAAAATGACTTTGCCCCCTCTTATCTTGTAAGGCCATACCGCCTCGGGCAATGGAGCATTAAGAAGCGCCGTGCTCGTTGTGGCTACAAGAGCTCCAAAATCCTCCCTGATCCATGAAAAGCCTCGTTCTTCCAGCGGTTCGATGGACAAAGTCTCTACGATGAGCGCATCTCCGGGTTCGGCGTCATTGATTATGATCGGGCCCGTCATCGGATTCACCCACGGACGTTGGGCCACTTTGCCGGGCAGATCGTCAGTGGAGCGAACCTTACCATTTGACGCATCCTGAGTCGTGGCTTCGATAGTATCACCCGGTTCAAGAGTGCAGGCGGAAGGCAAATCGGACCTGAAAGCGTGCACAAATCCGGTGGGCTCCAAGCGATGGCTCCGGGGAAATCGGTTGGTTCTCGAAGCTCTCCGATCCTCAATATCCTTAAATATTCTCAGTTTCATGGCATTCTATTTCCTTTCAGCTTCTCGAGCCATCTGGACTTGTTCACGGCAGGCCCGCAACAAAAGGGCCGTATCTGTAGGGGATGTGGTTACACACCGAATTCCTTTATTGATGAGGGTTTCCAGTGGTGGATCATACATACTATGGAAACAGGCAATGCCTATATGAGCCTTTTCCAGCCTTCGATGCGTTTCAATAACCCGATCAACAGCCTCAGCCATTCGCGGGTGATTCTTCCGTCCAAGGATTCCCAACGAGCGCGCTAAGTCCGCCGGACCAATGAAAGCCACATCCAAACCATCGACGGCGAGTATTTCATCGATCCTCTCCACAGCCTCCGCTTCCTCGATCATGGCAATGATCATGGTCTCCTCGTTGGAGACCCTGGTGTGCGCCATGAAATCAGGAGCCAAGTATCGGGCCGCGCGCGTTACGCCGGAAATGCCTCGGTCTCCCTCAGGCCAGTATTTAGCGGCGTCTACTGCCAATTTCACCTCGTCGGCCGTGCGAACATGGGGCAAAAAGACACCCTGGGCGCCGCACTCCATGATGCGTAAAATCATTTTGGGATCCAGGGAGGACACACGTACCAGAGAAGTAATCTCAGTGGCCTCGGCCGCTCGCACCATGTTTTCCACTGTTTGTAAATCGAACATCGTATGTTCCAGGTCGATGGCCACAAAGTCATACCCTGCCAGGGCCATTATTTCAACCACTGCAGGGTCGCACAACCCCACCCACTGTCCAACCGCAAGTCGTCCGGAATTGAGCAGCTTTTTGACTCGATTCGTTTTCATCATCGGCATCCTTTCCACAATCACCCGTGAATGTATAAGATGTGGCTAATTCAAAGACAAATACGCACACCTCATTACCATTCTTTCATCGGCCCCACTCGGCATATTGCAGTGTACAGGCAGGAATTTTGTAAAATAGAGCTGAATTTCCTTTACACTGGCTTATAGACAGGGGTTCTCCACTGGGGATAAGAGATGTCAATCCCCCGAACGATCTCAAAATATTGCCTTTGGACTGTTTGTGTTATTGGACCCATGTTTCCCTGGCCCAATTGTATCCCATCAATGGAAACTATGGGTGTTATTTCCCAGCCGCTCCCACAAAAGAAAGCCTCATCGGCGATATAAAGTTCCGTTCTGTCTATTTCTCTTTCCTGCGGTTGGAGACTATGCTTGTCTTTAAAAATATGTATCAAAGTATCCCGTGTAATGCTTTCCAGGATGTCACAAGTGATGCTCGGTGTTATGGGAATACCATCTCGGATCAAGAAAAACGCCGCACCGGGCCCCTCCGAAACCTTGCCGTTAGATGTAAGAAACAGAGGGCTGTCGTAGCCATTCTGGAAAGCTTCAAGATAAGCCATACGCGAATTCTGATAGTTGGCCACACACTTGATTCTTGGAGGAATGGCATTATCTGCCGTACGAGCCCATGAGCATACACCTGCGCGGATACCCTTTTCAATGTCCTTCATTCTACCCACAGGTACCGCAATCACATAAAATCCTATAGGACTCCGAAGATGCGCTGGACCACTGCCATCAACATAAACGTGATAACGTAAGTGACAATCTTCTCGAACCTCGTTGGCACGAATGACACGTAAAACAGGCTCAAAATCCAATAGATCCAGATCGGTATCCATTCTCATCATTTTAACAGAATTTTTAAGGCGAATTAAATGTTCCCGAAGCCGAAAAAGAAATAACTCTCCTTCTTTTTCGTTCCAATAAGCTCGAATCCCTTCAAATACATTGGAAGCATATCGGACAGCAGGCGTCATCACGTGGATCCTGGCTTCACTGTACGGGATTAGCTCTCCATTGAATAAGATATATTTTATTTTTTCTGACATCATAGTTCCCCTTTCCTATTAACCTCAGGATTTTTAGACTTACCATTTCTAAATTTACAAGAATTTTATATTAAAATCAAATCAGTTTGAAGCTCTAAGAGTCTGTCGGAAAACCTGATGTGGTTTTAGAGTTTGAAAATTCTGTTCTTTGCAAAATTGATGCAATTTGATATGGTGTCCGTAAGCAGTAACAATTGGTTATTCTAGCGGGTTAAAGTCCAGCCCGGGGAATTGTCCGTTCGCCCGGTAGTTCAAGGGATCGGCATCCTGGCGACAGGGGGTCGTAAGTTCCCCATAGGCAAAGCAGCAGGCCGTAACGCAAGTGAACCTACAGGTAGCCTCGTTAAGCTCTTTGAAGATCCCGACCCAGTGGACACATGGGGAAGGGCGGTGCACCCGGACTTTGATAACGGAAGCAGTCCAGTTGATCTTCCGGGGTAGCAGGGACGGCATGTTGCGGAAGATGAGCAGTCCTACCGCAAGGCCAAGCAGGAACCCGCCTGCCGCTTCCACGCCTTGTACGACAAGGTTTACCGGGCCGACATCCTCAGTCACGCCTATAACCTTGTCCGCGCCAACAAAGGCAGCGCCGGCATTGACGGCGCACCCTTCGAGGGCATCGAGGAAAACGAAGGGGCAGCCGCATTCATTGCGGAGCTGGCCGACGCACTGAGAAACAATAAAGTGCCGACATCAGCGGCTTGGACAAGGGCGCATGCCCTGCGGTGAAGAACATCGGAAAGCCGTGTGCGGGAAAACCGCACGCACGGTTTGATGAGGGGAGACTGGTCTACGATCATCCCGGTTGACACGTAGTAGCCGCGTGCGGCGAAGCGTCAAAATAAAGTCCCGGCCAGTGATCGGAAACCTGCCTCCTACTCTACCCGGAATTACATTTCCTTACCGGTCAGATAGCAACCACTGGAGAGATAAAAAAGGCGCTAGAGAAGCACGTGGGACACAAGGTCCATAAAAGTACTGTGTATCGCCTCCTCAAACGACAGGGATGGCGTAAGGTGGCACCGAGGCCCTTTGCGAGGGGCTAGGCGCCTTCTATGCTGATCCGGTTAACCTCCGATCTTTGACCAATTTCCCATATCTTAATGTTACCTGTTAGATGGCAACTTAGCATGAGTACTCATGCCCGGGAATTGGGTGCCGCGAAAATCGGCGGTTCATGGATATCCACACAGGAGGGACTGGGCGATGCCATACAAAGAGGGCAAGAAATGGCGTGGGACGCTCATGCATCAAGGCAAAAGGCATCAAGCCTTATTTCCAACCAGAAAGGCTGCTGCCGTTTGGGAAAACGAGAAGCGAAAAGAATTGCTGTCCTGCGTGAAAAAGCAGCTTAAAGACATGGACTTGATGATCTTCTGTACTAAATATCTCGACTATTCGAAAAGGTTTACGGTCAAGACTTACAAGGAGAAAAAGAGGCTGTGTAGACAGATAATAGAAGAATGGGGTGCGAATTATCCCGTGCTGAATATCGATTCAGAAATGATTTTGACTTATCTGGATAAGCAGGCGGAAATCCGATCAAATAACGCGTTCAACAAGGATCGGAAGAATCTTTTGGCAATGTGGATTTGGGGTATGCAGATTCTTGAGATGCCATCCAACCCGGTACTCAAAATAAGAAGGCGCGTACACGACAGAAAGCCACAATACACGCCTCCTCAGGAAGATGTGCTAAAGGTTCTGGCTGTTGCTGATCGTCAGGAGCGAATATTTCTTGACTGCTACCTTCAGACAGGAACCAGGCGTTCAGAAATTTATCGATGGACATGGATCGATGACATTATTTTTGCTCGCGATGAGACCCGAAGAATTCATGTGCCTTATTTAAATTGAAGAAAATATTTTTTAACAAAAGTTACTGCGAAACTTTAGTTTCTTATTTGATTTGACGCTCTTCCGCTAATTCAGGGCTTAAATGTATGGCATTGCTTTTTGGATGAAAAACGGAATCAGCCTGCCGCCTTGCTTTGGCGGCAAATAAGCAGATTGGAGCAAGAGGTGAGAAATATCTCAATTTACCGTGATCTCCGCGGAATATTTTTTGAGCTTCTCCTCGTCCAGTTCCACGCCCAGGCCCGGCTTGCCCGAGATATCAACTGTCCCGTCTAAAAGTTGGATGGGCTCGGTGATAATGTCATCGACAAAATAATCCAGAGGAGTGCCATAACCGATGGGCTCCTCAACCTCTTTGGTGGCCGACACAAAGTGGTGGATTGCGGCGGTGCCTGCTCCGAAGGTATGCATGGAGCCGATGCTGCAAGCCAGTCCGGCGGCCTCTGCCACCGCGGCGATTTTCTTTGAAAAATAGATGCCTCCTGACTTGACCAGCTTCAGGGTAATGATGTCCGCCGCCTTTCGCTTGACCACCTGCATCGCATCCGCAAGGTTCATGACCATTTCGTCGGCGGCTATGGGCATGTCAATGGCCGCGGTTACCGCTGCCATCCCTTCCCAATCCCACCACGGACACGGCTGCTCAGCCATCTCCAGACCATATTGTTCCATGGCCCGCAGGGTGGGAATGGCGATGTGAGCCGGATATCCCTGGTTCGGGTCCAGTTCCAGGGGAAACTCATCACCCACGGCCTTTCGCACGGCCTCCACGCGACGGATATCCTCTTTGGGCTCGGGGCTCCCTTTTACCGTGAGCAGCCGGTAACCCGCCTTTTTAAGCTCCAAAGCCCGCTCCGCCATTTCCTCGGGACTTCCCAGCCCGATGGATCGGCCAACGGTGAGGGTTTTTCGTCCGCATCCTCCGATTAACTGGCAGACGGGAACTCCCAGAGCTTTGCCCATTATATCGTAGAGCGCGTGATCGATGGCGGCCTTGGAATAAAGCATCCCGTATTTGCCGTGCGTCATTCCCTCCAGCTTCTGCATGATGCGGTCGATCCGGAAAGGGTCTTCCCCCAGTATCATGGGACCCATGGTCTTCCGGATGGCCAGTGTGATAGCCTCCTGGCTTTCTCCCGTGCGATCCGGGATAATGACGGCGGCCTCTCCCACCCCCACGATGCCCTCATCGGTATGGACTTTGATGATCACGTGTTTCCCTTCCCGCGCAAGGCCCGTGGATATGTGAAACGGCTTTTTATACGGTATGGAAACCGGATAAACACTGATCTTCGTGATTTTCATCTTTCCTCCTCCAGCGCATCCACTGTCTGCAGTTTTTCATGAGCCGCACCGCCGCTCACGCACAGGATAATAAAGAAGCTTTATACACTGAGATTGTCGCCACCGGCGAATTGTGCACGCTATATTCTATAGCATGACATGTTATTTGGTCAAATGAAATGATCTTGGATCTTTATGTTCAGACAAAAATTCGGCTATTCTTAAACCTCTCACTCATTTAAAACAGCTAGCAAGGTACCCCTTGAGAAAAAGACAAAGCTTTTATCCAATATCCAATTTATTATTGACTTTTGTGACTTTGGACGGTAATGTCAAAATCGAGCTTGACTGATACGGACGGCTTCAAGGATTCAGGATCAACGGCCTCCGGCTGAATACACCTGCAAAGGAGGGTTACTATGATAATCGATATGCGGTGCCGGCCCCCGGCAAAGGAATATTTAGAATACTTTTCCATCATGCAGAGGCCTGAGGAGCGGCCCGAGGCCCATCATAAGGGCTCAATGGAGCTGTTTTTCGAGGAGATGAAAGCGGCGGGGATCACTCAGGCTGTGGCGGCGGCTGGCTGCAACCCGGGACTTCGGCTGGGGAAAAAGGAAATCCCCCCGCGGAGAATCTCCAATGAGCACGCTGCGGAGGTTCAAAACCAATATCCCGAGCGGATCATTGCCGTGGGCGGCGTGGATGCGGGCGGTGTCTTTCATGACCCCCTGGAAGAGATCGAGAAGTGCAAGAAGCTGGGCATCAAGGGTATATTCATCGAGCCGGGTCGATCCCCGGGCTGCTATCTCAACGACCCGCGGCTCTATCCAATTTACCAGAAGTGCCTGGACATGGAGATGTTCATCAACCCGCAGACCTCGGGCCCCCTGGGTGGTGCGAACATCGATTATGCCAATCCCAAGTACATCGACCAGGTAGCCCATGACTTTCCGGACCTGACAATCATCTGCTGCCATGGGTGCTGGCCGTACATCCACGAAATGATCGCAGTGGCCATGCGGCGGCCTAACCTCTATACCTCCCCGGACGTTTACGTCCGATCGGCGGGCTCCAACCACTGGGTGGAAGCGGCCAACTCCGAGTTTCGGGCAGGGGGGTCTCCGTTCGCGGACAAGATGATCTTTGGCACAGCTTATCCGTATGCCCGCATGGCGGATTACACCAAGTGGTTCCTTTCCCTGCCGTGGAAGGAAGAGGCCCTGGAGAAGATCCTTTACAAGAACGCCATCAAGGCCATGGGACTGGATGCCGGTACGTACCCCTCCTCCTGGTAGATGGAGGTGGAGATTACCAGAACTTCATGGCGGCACGGGCGTTTCGCCCGTGAAATCCTGGACGAGACGGCCATGCTACTTCTTCTTCGAACTTATAGGGAAAGCTACTAATCAGCATTCTTTTCTTTTCGGCCGAGAGGGCATGGTTGTTTCTAATATTACGGGTCTTTGGCCGGGGATCTTATGTTACATAAGCTCTGGTCTTCTTCCAGAAAGGCACATTATGTGTCCACCTACCGCCCGTAATATAACAATCACAACGCGAGGACAATAGCCCATGGAAATGAATCGAGGCCTTCAAAAGCTTGATGAGCTCAAAACCAGGGCCAGGCTTGGAGGCGGCAAGGACAAGCAGGACAAGTTGCGCCAGGAGGGAAAGCTGACGGCGTGGGAGCGCATCAAAAGCCTGGTGGACCGGGACACCTTCCTGGAACTGAACACGCTGGCCGAGATGATGCCCACCGAATTCGGTCCTTCACCCAAGCCCGTGCCGGGCGATGGCGTGGTGACGGGCTTCGGGAAAGTGGGGGGCAGACAGGTGGCGATCTTCGCCCACGACCGGACTGTTATGGGCGGTTCCCTGGGGAACGTGCAGGCCGCCAAAATCACTGCCGTGCTCCAGAAAGCCGGGGAGATGGGTATCCCGGTTATCGGCTTGCAGGACTCTGTGGGGGCGAGAATCCAGGAAGGGAACAAGAACGTCGGTTTTGACGCCATTTTCCGCGCCATCACCCGTTCCTCGGGCATCATTCCGCAAATATCCGCCATCTTCGGCACCTGCGCCGGTGGTGTTGCTTATGCCTCCGGTCTTATGGATTTCGTCTTGATGGTCAGAAAAAAAAGCCATCTCTTCATC
>JAFDED010000168.1 GCA_019310535.1 Deltaproteobacteria bacterium | reverse complement strand
GCATGAGGAAAAAGAAGAAAAGATATTGAGCTTTCTCCCAGGAAGCAAAGGATTATGACTTCGCAATCCCTTCATGATCTTTTTGATAACCTATTTTTCAGTGTGAACTAATTAACGGCAGTAATTGTGCTCCCGCCATGATTTACACTGGTAGAGTTCAGGAGTTGGAGTCAGGTGTTTTGGATGTCCGGGGGAAAAGGGGGCGAGAAAGGGCATTAAAAATTTTTTCTTTGGTGTGGTGGAGGATTACGGGCGATTAAATTTGCCGTCAATCAGAATTTGTATTAAAAACAGATAACGTCATCGAGGAGAAGGATGAAATGACAACCCATCTTGTCAAAGAGAAGCCACTTGTAGGTATCAAGGAGTTAGAGGAAGAGGAGGTAAAACTTGAGGCCAGCAAGATCAAAAAAGGAGTTTACAAAGGAAAACCAGCCAAATTCAAAGAGGGTCGCCCCGAGCGTCCCGACCTCAATAAAAGAATCGATTACCTGAAGCGTTTGCGAAGCATCCTCGATGTTGAGATCCGTGAACTGGAAGCAGTGCTGCAAAACAAGCATCTCCCCAAGGCCGTGCGGGAGCGATTGGGCATGACGCAGGTGGCGTTTGCAAAAATGCTGGGGGTTAACCTCACCTCGCTATGGAAATGGGAGAAGTTTTACACGCCCGCCCTTATACACAGAGTATGCACCATATTGGACGAGGACCTGGATTATTTGCACGCCGATACCTCCTGCTTTGATAATTCCCATTATATCAAGCAGTTACGCGAAAAACTCAATATGTCTCGACGTCAGTTTGCCCATCTCATCGGGGCCACTGAAAATACAATTTATGTCTGGGAAATCGGAAAGACCAAGCCCAATAAATGGTACAAAATTTTGATGGTTTATTACAGGGATAAACTGTTGGAAGAACAATAACACATATTCCGTCTGTTTCAGCCGGATGTTCGGAACGCTGTATGCTTCACATCGGAAACCTTGCAGGCGTCCAGCTTTCACATCCATCCCATGGAATTCTCCGTGGTTGATCGGATACCCGCCTGACTTAACTCATCTCCTCTAATGCTTTCGCCAATCAGAAAATTCAGTGCCGTTGTAAAAGGAACATGGGTCAGCCAGCAATGGAATGCCCTTTACTTACAGGGTTCGACCACTGTGGCAGATCAACAAGATGTCTCCATCCTTAAAGACGGCAGCGACCTGGGTCCATCCATTCAGAAGGTCCTGGAGACAAGATGGGGGCACCCCTGGGCCCAAGGTATAAGGAAGATGGTGATGGATGGTCTTTCCGGACAGGAGTGGCGCTGTCGGCACGAGGTTGCAGTGTGTGCTCTGGGTGGATGGTTGATGGAGTGCTCGAAAACAGGTCAAAGCATGGCTGATGCCATGGAGGGACGGTATGGGAGTTTCGCCCGGAGATGTAAGATATCACTTGATGATTGGAGGGTATTTTCCCGCGATCTGTGGATCCTGACCGCCCTGGTCCATGAGCGGTGCCGCGGCCTGGAGCACCACTTTCGGGAATGGAGGCGCCTGACGGCGGACCACCCCGTTGTGGGCCACGTTTACAAAAGCAAAATCCGCAAGAACCATATATGGAAATCGCTTCGAGGGAGCCTTTTTATGCGGCGTGTAGGCAAAGAGAGGCTCTTTGACGGCCTGCATCACCATTCCCGGAGCTTGCGCGGGTATCTTACGGCCCTTGAGCTCTTGATACCGCACCGCAAGGAGTTGTGCACTCCCATGGGTTTGGCACTGCAGGCCGTGGCATGCGCCTTGGCTACCCATGAGGAAGAGAACCTTTCTTTCCGCGCCGATCCGTTGGGATACTGGCTGGCCCTTACCGATGGCATCCTCGGGATGGTGGAACCGGGGAGGACCTTTACCGACGATGATCATCCCGTGGAGGTGGAACTCTCAGGCCGAACACTCAACGTCGTGTTTCCATCTTTCCAGGCACTCCGGAAGCGCCTTGGTTCCACTTCAGGGTTAATAGACAAGGCCAAGAGCCTGAAGCATCGCCTGGAGAGGGATGGATTTTTTTCTCCCATTTCCTTCCGGTTTGGGTAGCACGCGGATCTTAAGGCCAAATTTCTGGACACAGTCATGTTTGGCGCCATTTCTCGGCGGATCTGGAGCGCTGAGACGTGAACGCTCACCTCATAATAGTCTCATCCATAACATATTCTCACATCATTAGTTTTGGGAGTTTGGAGACTTGAAAGGAAAGCCGCTACTCCTACTTTTTTCCTTTCTTTTTCTGGGCGCATTCAGCCTCACGGCACAGGTCCTTATCATAAGGGAATTTCTGGTCATCTTTTACGGGAACGAACTCTGCCTCGGACTGGTTTTTGGAGGCTGGTTCGCAGGGATCGCACTGGGGGCCGGTATTGGTGGCTTTCGGCTGCGGCACAGCGGAACGTTTGATGGATCGGACAGGGCCCGCAGCCAGTACACGGGGCTTATGCTCGCCGCCCCCCTGGTTTTGTTGGCCCAGATCACAGCCATACGTGCGGTGAGGGGGTTTTTCGGGGTTCCTCCCGGAGAGTCCATCGCCCTTGTGCCTATGGCCGCGGCCTCTGTAGTCCTGGTGGCTCCTTTCAGTGCTCTGGTGGGCGCCATGTTTCCCGCGGCCTGTGTATATCTGGGCGGCCAAGCGTGGGGCATAGGCCGTGTCTATGTCTGGGAGGCGGTGGGAAGCATGGCCGGCGGAATGCTGCTCACTTTTTTCCTGCTCCAGATGGTTCCGCCCTTTTTCATGGTGGGCGCCTTCGGAACGGTGGCGGCGGCATTGGTGATAGTCCTCCAGCCGCGATGGCCCCCTTCGCGGCAAACTGCTGGGGCGTTCGCCATAATTTCAGCCGCGATGATCATGGCCGCCGCAGGCGGATGGTCCGGGCTGGAGCAGGCCGCCTCCAATAAAAGATGGAAAGATTTGAATCCTGGAATAGACCTCATTGAATCAGACAACTCGGTATACCAGCACATTGACATCGGGTTTTTTCAAAAACAAACGAGCATTTATGGAAACGGACAGCTTGTCTCAACAATTTCCGACCCGTACCGCTCGGCTCCCATAGCCCACCTCTCATTATCGATACACCCCGCACCCAGCGATGTTCTCATCATGGGAACGACCACGGGAGAACTCCTGGAGGAAATGCTGCTTCATCCTGTGAAGAAGCTCCACGTGGTGGAGTTGGATGATCGGATGCTGGCCATGGTGAGAAAATATCAGGATGAGCGGCACCGAAAGGCGTGGAACAATTCGAGGGTCCGGGTTTTTCATGACGACGGTCGCAGGTTCATCCAGAGAGAGGGTGAATCATACGATGTGATCCTCGTGAATGCCCCCGACCCATCCAATGCCTTGCTGAACCGGCTTTATACACGGGAATTTTATCAGGAGGCGCGGCGAAGGCTGAAGCCCGGGGGTATCCTTATGACCGGGGCCAGTCTGGCCGTCAACTATGTCGGCCCTGATGTGGGTCTTTACGCAGCCTCAATCTTTCGGACTCTGCAGTTGATATTTTCGCAGGTGGTTGCGGTCCCGGGGGCGCGCGCAATTTTTATCGCCTCGAATGGTCCCGGCACCATAACGGTGGATCCTCAGGAATTGGGGCGCCGATACCTCCAGCGCAAGATCCGGTCGGAGCATTTCTCCGAACTGCATTTCGAATCGCTGTTGCCCGTGGATCGAATAGAGTTCTTGCAGCGTTCCATAGAGGGAGTCAAGGCATACCGGATAAATACCGATGCCCGTCCCATTACCTATTTTTACAGCATGATTTTGTGGGAGCTGTTTTCGGCCGCGCATTCAAAGGACACAGCCAGCACCCTGGGGAGCCTGGCAAGGTTGGATGCGCGGATGGTTCTCCTTGCGCTGGCTGCTCTGGCAGTGCTCAGGCTTTTGAGCGCGGCCCCGTGGAAGAGGCCGGCCCCCTCCCATGAACCGTTCAATGCAATGCTGGCCATCGCCGCCACCGGCATGGCCGCCATGTCGGCGGAGATAGTCCTCCTCTTCTCATACCAGAACATATATGGCTACCTGTACCACAGAGTGGGGCTCGTGGTGGCCGCTTTTATGCTGGGCCTCGCATTGGGCGGATGGGTAATGTGCCGGACCCTGGACCACCTGAAAAATCGGACCATCGCTCTGGCCATCATGCAAATCCTGGTGGGTGGATACATGGTATCCTTGCCGCCGCTTATATCGCTTTTCCGGATGAACCCCTCATTTCTGTGGACCCATGGGGCCGAGGCAATTTTCATGGCATGGGTGGGCGTTGCAGGAATACTCACAGGCGGCGTGTTTCCGCTGGCCGGGTCTGTATACCTCTCCGGTCGTCCTCGGCCCGGGGAGGCGGCGGGTTGGATAGACGCCTTGGACCACCTGGGTGCATTCATCGGGGCCACGGTTACGGGAACGCTGTTTCTTCCCCTCCTGGGCACTCCGCAAACATGCATGATAGTCGCAGCCATAAACGTACTGTGCGCCCTCATGATCTGGCTGGATTGGACAGTGCGCCCCAAGAGTCCTCCCCCGGCGGTTCAGCCTGGTTCCAATGGATGACTACACCGCATATCGATCTAACTGATTTTCTACAGTTAAAAAATGGTTCATTCGACTAAAGCGTACTTTGTCTCATGAATAGCCATAATGTTACGTTTAAACCCATGTTCAACAGTTAAAGGCATTTTTTGGCCTCCACTTTCTGAAAAATGTAATGATTTCAATAGGTGGTTATGGAAAAAAGCAAAAAACGTGGTGACAATAAAGTAGATATATTATGACGATTATACTTGACAAATGCCATTTATTTAGATGATAATAGGGCCATCGTTCCTTTTAATCATGGAGGTGACAATGGCTTTTGTAAGGGTGGTGGAGGCAAAATCTTCAACTGGA
>JAFDED010000002.1 GCA_019310535.1 Deltaproteobacteria bacterium | reverse complement strand
CATAATCCGGTGGAAATCATCCTCGCCGTCGCAAAAAAAGCTCTTGAGGCCCGATCACCGGAGGATTTCTTACATTGCCAGCTTATTCTTTTTTCAAAGAGCTAAAGTATTACGCCTTTTTTATTTCTTATCACCATCCAATTTATAAACAAATTGCAATTGAAAAAGTTGCGATCCATGGCCTGCTCTATCACCCCTCTTCACCAGTTAAGGGCCTTTTTTAGCGTCTGCTTTCTGATTATGTGGACGATAACAGGGCCGTAATTTTCCAGAGGTATGGAGGCGACAATGGCTTTTGTAAGGGTCGCGGAGACCAACTCTTCCACTCTGGGCCACAGCAGAGCCCCCTATGCTCAGGGGGCTTTCAATCGATGACTATTGACTCCCTTTCACCAGCACATCCACAACAGACGGATCAGCCAGCGTTGTTATATCGCCCAGATCGGTGATATCGTTGGAGGCGATCTTCTTCAAGATGCGCCGCATGATCTTGCCGCTGCGGGTTTTGGGCAGTGAATCGGCAAACTGTATCTTGTCCGGCGTGGCGATGGGGCCGATCTCCTTGCGTACGTGCTGCACCAGGGCCTTGATCATATCCTCGGATTTCTCCTGCCCCACTTTGAGAGTGACGAAGGCATAGATTCCCTGTCCTTTGATCTCGTGGGGCATCCCCACCACGGCAGCTTCGGCCACTGCGGGATGGCTTACCAGTGCACTTTCAATCTCGGCGGTTCCCATGCGATGGCCCGAGACGTTGATCACGTCGTCCACGCGGCCCATGAGCCAGAAATATCCGTCCTCGTCCTTTCTCGCGCCGTCGCCGGTGAAGTACATTCCCGGAAACTGGGTGAAATACGTTTCTTTGAAACGCTCGTGCTGGCCGTACACAGTGCGCATGATTCCGGGCCATGGCTTTTTGATCACCAGATATCCCCCCTCGTTGACCTCGGCCTCGCTGCCGTCCTCCCTCAATACCGCGCAATCCAGACCGAAGAAGGGAACGGTTGCCGATCCCGGCTTGATGGGTATGGCACCCGGGATGGGCGAAATGAGAGAACCGCCGGTCTCCGTTTGCCACCAGGTATCCACGATGGGGCACTCCCCGCGGCCGATGATGTTGTAGTACCACATCCAAGCCTCCGGGTTGATGGGCTCACCCACTGTGCCCAGCAGGCGCAAACTGCTGAGGTCGTGCTTGCGGGGCCACTCGTCTCCTTCTTTCATTATGGCGCGGATTGCTGTGGGCGCGGTATAAATGACATTCACCCGGTATTTTTCCACTATTTCCCAGAAGCGATCCGGCCTGGGATAGGTGGGGACTCCCTCGAACATGATACTGGTTGCGCCCATGGCCAGCGGCCCGTAGACTATGTAACTATGGCCAGTAACCCAGCCGATGTCCGCCGTACACCAGAACGTGTCCTCATCGTGAATATCGAACACGTATTTGAATGTCTGGGATACGTAAAGCGTGTAGCCCCCGCAGGTATGAAGGACTCCCTTTGGCTTGCCGGTGGAGCCGCTGGTGTACAGGATAAACAGCGGGTCTTCGGCATCCATCTCTTCTGCCGGACAATCGGCGGGCGAATCCGCCATTTCCCCGTGCCACCATACATCTCGCCCATCCTGCATGGGTACATCTATACCCGTGCGCCGCACCACGATGACCTTCTCAACGCTGGGCGACTCCGAGAGTGCCTGATCGGCCGTGGTCTTGAGCGGGATGGTTCGGCCTGATCGGAAGCCTCCGTCGGAAGTGATCAGAAGCCTACATTGGCTGTCCTGGATTCGGTCCCTGAGAGAATCGGCGCTGAATCCGCCGAACACGATGCTGTGAATAGCCCCGATGCGAGCGCACGCCAGCATAGCGATGGTCAATTCCGGGATCATGGGGAGGTATATCGAGATCCTGTCGCCCTTCTTAACGCCGTGCTTTTTCAAGACATTGGCGAACTTGCATACCTCGTGGTGAAGTTGTTGATAGGTGAAGGTTTGACTTTCCTCGGCGCGCTCGCCCTCCCAGATGATGGCGGCCTTGTTTTTGCGCCATGTCTCCAGATGACGATCCAGGCAATTATACGCGGTATTAAACCGTCCGCCCTGGAACCATTTGATCGAAATTGTATCTTTGAAATCGTATTCAAGCACCTTGTCCCACTTCTTAAACCAGTGAAGATCTTCGGCCATTTCGGCCCAGAACTTCTCCGGTTCTTCAATAGAACGCTTGTGCATAGCCCTGTACTGTTCCATGCTGTTGATGTACGCACGTTCACGAAACCATTGAGGCGGATCAAACGTGCGTCCTTCAACCATCAAGGAAGAAATTTTTGTCTCTGTCATCTTTCCTCCTGAATTGAAATGAAAATTGTTTCGGGATATACTCCCGAATATTCGGTAGAGACTTCTGTTGGGTGAGGTTATGGTCGTTAATTCAGAAGAGCGTAAGCCAGCGAAAGAATCGCGGGCTTTTATTACAACTTCTGCAGGGTCAAGAATTTCGAAATTGAAAGGGGGTGCTAAGGAAAGTCATCCTGCCCATGATTTGTTTACCCAAAAGCAGAGCCATCACTCTTCTGAATCACGGTTATATATGCAAAATACATGCTAAAGAAATTTCAATCACCAGCCGATATAAAAACACAGGTATTTCTTTGTCCACCCTTTATGTCAGGCGAGTTGCGGAGGGGGCGAAAAAAATTTTGTCGTGCAACTTTTTCGCACTTTGTACTTGATTAGTGCATAATTTTCATGGATGATACTGGCTTGTCCGCTTTTTCATTCGTGTAAGGTACCACCATCCTCGTGCCGGCCGAGGCATAGTGCCACGTAAAGGTTAAACGCCAATTCAGGGGGGAAAAGCGCCACCCGGTCCCCCTCTTCTAAAGGCGCATCAATACTGCTGGAACGAGCGTTGCGCAGAACAATTCGGGCTTCCTTGGGTACAATCCCCATGTATGAGAGTATATCAGCGATTCGAGAGCCCTCGGGGAGAACAAGGGTTTCCAGCCCCTCCCTGGGGTCAGCGGCTCGATTACGCAGCGAACCGCCTAATTTTACAGTAACTGTTGGCATGATACGGTCTCGATCTCACCGGTCGATCGCGATTGATCACATCGTTTCACCTAGCGCATGCCTTATGATCAGTCATTGATTGGACTATAACTCCAACCCACAACTCGCATCTCCCTCTGATGCTTCATCCGCTTGCGCAAAATGTTCCACACTCGACGGCGAATTCACTTCTCTGAACGGGGACACGCGTTTTATGGCTACGGATTATGGAGTTTGTACAATCACGCGCATGTAACGCCATTTTTAACGCATGCCTCTCTTTAGTTCATTTTTGGCTGTTCAGCAAGGTATTCCATGGCAGCGGCAGCCATCAGGGCGGCTCCGTAAACCATTGTCTCTTCGTCCACTGTAAAACAATCCGTATGCAGAAAATACCTGCCCGACTCTCCAGGGGGAGCGCATCCCAGGCGAAAAATGGCGCCGGGGCTTTTGTTAAGATAATATGCAAAATCCTCGGAACCCATGGAAGGCCGCTGCAAGCTGACCTTTTCCTTGCTCAGCATGCGCTCAAAAAGCCCTGCGATCCACCTGTTGACGGATGGAGAGTTCCGCAGCACGGGGACCCCCTGAAGGTACTGAAAATTATGTTCCACACCAAAAGCCTGCGCTATTTTCTCAGAAAGAACCTGTATGCGTTCTTTCAATTCGCGACGAACCTCTGAGTCCAGGCACCGAACAGTCCCTTTCAGCATCACGCTGTCCGGGATAATATTGTGGGCGGTGCCTCCCTGGATGATCCCGAAGCTGACCACCGCGCTTTCCAGGGGGTTAACGTTGCGGCTGATCACCGATTGTGTGGCCACCACAAGATGAGCGGCCGCCAGGATCGGATCGCGGGTGGCTTCCGGATGGGCGCCGTGGCCACCAGGACCTCTGTATTCCATCTGTATGGTATCTGAGGAGGCAAACGCCACATCCGGCAGCAACCCCACCTGACCGACTTCGAGACCGGGCCAGACGTGGGTCGCCAGGATGACATCCACCGGTGGGTCTTTCAGCACTCCTTCCTTGATCATGGCTTTTGCGCCGGAGCCGTCCTCTTCCGCCGGCTGGAAGATAAGCTTGACACATCCATTGAGTGTCTCTTGAAACCGCCTGAGAATCTTGGCAGCACCCAATAATATAGCCATGTGCACATCGTGGCCGCAGGCGTGCATAATGCCCCTGTTTTTAGAAGCAAACGGCAGTCCAGTTGCCTCCTGGATGGGCAAAGCATCAATATCCGCACGCAGTCCGACTGTCTTTCCGGTTTTCTTTCCTTCCACGAGGCTGATCACTCCGGTGCCGGCCAACCCGGACCAGACCTCCAGGCCAATCTCCCCCAGCACAGAAGCTATAGCCTCGGAAGTGCGATGTTCCTGGTGCATCAACTCTGGATGCTGATGAAAGTCTCTGCGCCACCTGACCATATCATCCCGTATTTCACGAGCTTCTTGCATGCAATAATCCAGCATAATCAATCTCCGTCATCAGCATTTGATATTGTACTGCCTCTCGGGGTGCCCATGTCAGCGACCTAAGCGTCAGTGAGTGGAAATCTTTATAATGCACCAACTATATATAGCGGGTGCAGCCCGCCTTACATAGCTGTAATTATCGCTTAGCACAAAATAGAATAAAAAATACTAAATAGATATTTAACATGATCGGCATCCTCATTCCAATCCTGGACAAAAACTAATTGCTTTTTACAAGATAACAATTCATAATATTGCATGTCAACTTGAATCTTGCTTGCGGGCCGAAATGAGAATGGGTGTTCATCCGGGCAGAGGTTTGACCAAAAATGGAAATGGAATTGTTTAAAAATCTCAGGGGATTTGTGTTCGATTTTGATGGAACCCTGGCGATTCTGAATATCGATTTTAATGACATGCGCCGCGACATCATGGAGCTTGCCCGTGGCTTTGGGCTGGACGTGGAGCCTTTCCGGGGCATGTATGTGCTGGAGATGGTGGAGCGGGCCCGAGAGGCACTGGCCAGCGCTGAGCAGGCAAAAGGGGAGCGCTTTTTCCTCGAGGCGCAAATGTTGATACAGGAGCGCGAGCTTTGCGCGGCCCGATGCGGAGGACTGCATGACGGCAGCCTGTCCCTGTTGCTTCGATTGGGCAAGCAGGGGATTCGCCGTGGTATAATCACCCGAAACTGCGAGGAGGCGGTGCGCATCCTTTTCCCCGATGTGGACGATTACTGCGAGGCTTTTCTTCCGCGGAACCGGGTGAAAAATGTCAAACCCCACCCCGGACATTTATCCGCCGCTTTGTTCTGCATGGGGGTGGAGGCGGAGCACGCTGCCATGGTGGGCGATCATCCCATGGATGTCCGATGCGGCAAGGCACAAGGGTTATTGGCCATTGGAGTTTTAACAGGCAATGCCGATCGGCATAGCCTTGAGAAAGCAGGCGCACACATGGTGGTGAGCCATGTAAGGGAGATCCTGTCGTTTCTATCCGAATGAATCAATGGCGAAATCCCGCTGTGCGGCTGAACATGTATAGCCTACGGCCTTTTCAGGACGATTAAATCAGGACCAGATGACCAGCGAGCCGGCGAGCTTGTCATGCCATGCTTGTTTCCTTCGGTCAATGATGACCCATAGAAAACCGAAACTAAAAAAAACGCCGGAAATAAAGTAACCGATCCAGCGCAGCAGAGACATTTTGTAACCCAAAGGACAGCCGTCTTCACCCACCACGCGCAGGCCCAGAAACATCTTTCCCACAGTCTGGCCGGTGACCCCGTGGAAGTAAGTAAAATACGTAATGGACACAAGAAAGAAAGATGCGAAAAAAAGAGAAGCGTAAATATCCAGGTTGTCCGGAAGGAGAGGCGGATACCGGCTGAGAACTTCCCCTTGTATGGAAGCCATAGCACCCCCAAGCGTGAAGATTATCGCCAGCATGTTTACCAGCAATAAATCCAGTATGAAGGCGATAAGCCGAGGGGCAAAACCGGCGAAGCGGCATGGCAAAAAACGAATACCGACGCCTGCCGCGAGCGTGCACTCTGCCCGTTCGTAATTCTCTTTTTTACTCACATCTTTTTCTTCAGGAGATGATATTTGGTCACCCGGCCCCGTCCCGACCGAAGTATCAGAATCGGGGCCGGCAGAGGGTGCTGAATGATGGGGCGAAAGGCTATCCATTACTTGTTATCTTCCAGACTCTTGAGGTCTTCCTCGGTTATTTCCAGTTCATATATCCCACTTCCCTCTTCGGGGGATTCTGTCCCTTTTTCCATAGCCTCCGCATCCTCTATTGGGGAGGATGTAATCTTCATTGTCTTCTCGAAAGTGTTTGTGTCTTGTTCTTGTGCGGGGGCTTGATCATCCATGGACTCCATGTCAACCTTTAGGGGGATTCCACCCGAAGGAGTGGGCTCTTCGGTGGGCATGGAAGGAACCTCAAAGGCCTCCATGTCCAGTTCCAACTCAGGCTCCCCGCCGATGAAGCGCGGACTCTGCTGCTCCACATCCCCGGGCACAAGGCCGTCCATGGTCGCCCCGGCGTCTAATTTCTCATCAGAATCAACCATTGTGGCGCCTAGTGTATCCTCACCAATTATTCCTTCTTGCTCTGTGCCCAGTGCCTCCTCGGCGCTCAACGTTTTTCCCAGATCTTCCTCGATGCCTATGGTGCCATCCATGGTTTCATCGCCCATCAACAGCCCTTCTTTTTCTTCTATGGCCATAGCCGGGCCCACGGCCTCTTCCTCCAGTTCCACGATATCATCTTCTTCCAGGGTCAGACGCGTGCGCTCAATTTGCAATTCAACTGTAGATTCAGGCTCTGCAGGAGCCTTTTCCGACTCTTCTCCAATTTCAAGCAGTGGTTCCTCCTTCGCGACAGCATCGGCGGCGGCGGGATAAGCGATATTGAAGGCGGCATCCCCGACGGGGATAAATACCGGGCGAAACGTCACAATGTTGTGTTTGGCCTTGATCTCGATGAGATCTTTACCGCACTTTTTACATGAATCGAGAAAATCGAAACTGACATATTTGCAACGTGGGCATTTCATAATGACCTCCCCACCCATCCGGGTTGTTTATTTCTCACTATAATCCTTAAAAACAAGCCCATTACCATCCTCTTAAAACATGAATTGCGGTGCTCAGAAAAAAATGGTTTTACCGCGTGGTTTATCATCTTTTTCCTTGAGGGCGCCTATCTATAGTCTTTGTGGGGAGCAAGTTGGTTGCACCTCCGACGTCTTGATGAGAAAATCCAGGATTAATCTTCTTAATCATTACACTTTTTCCATGCCCATGTCAAGCATTGCTTAACAGCCGGGACCAAAAACTCCGAGCGGAAAAAGGTGGTACCCTGGAGGTCTTGTTTCAGAACCCACCCCCAACAAAACGTTTTGAGGTAACACGCTTTGCCGAAACGAAGTGAAGGCAAGGTACGTGCGAAACACAGGAGTATATAGGTAAGGCATGTGTTTTTGACCCTATGCCTTCGGCACCCACTTACCATGCCCACCGGGCACGGACCTCTCCGGCTTGCGTAGTCGGATCCGACACTCTCGCCGGTTTCTTTTCCATCGGTTTGGTCTTCACGTATCCACTTTCATGCCCCCCTTGGTTCCACGCCCATTACGGCGCTATGGGGGCTCTGGCTCCTGCACCCCTCTCCCCATGGTGCAGGTTTCCCTGCTTGACGTACACCGCCTTCCTGACCATTCCGTCTCCACCAACCTGGCGCCCCCCCAACGCCGCTTTCACACGCTACCCCTCAGCGCGTTGGGCTCCTTCCGGGCTTCGCCTCTCCCTGGCAGGCTTGCCGAAAATTTAAACTTGGAGATGATCCATTCGACCCCGGAGAGCACAAAAGGTTCTGCAACGCATACCTTTCGGCGGGATTTCCATCCCAGGACAAGGAAATTCTGATAGCTTTGTACAGGATGCTGATGGAGAGCCGAAAGTTTCTGATTATTTCAACACCAAATAATCAGAAATGACAGTGGGTAAAGGCTATTGACTTCATGTTCTGTACGTAACGAAAAAGCAAAAGACTATTCTCTGGCATGAGTCGCCGGAATTTCGGTGTTTAGTTCATCCGTTTTATTTGAACGAGACAACTGTTGCAGGCAAAGGAGCCGCCTGGGGACATTACGTCTCTGGTGAGGACATTGACGCAGCCACCGCGGTCCAGTCCTTGAGAATCCGGTCGGAACCAAGCGCCAGCGTCCAAGCTGGCCACTCCAGGAATGATACTATCCGTAACCCTGGCAACAGTGAGCAGATGACCACGATCATTGAACACTCTGACTTTATCGCCGCTTTTGATATCACGGGGCCGGGCGTCAGACGGATTAAGCCAAATCGCATCGTCAGCCAACGATTTTAAGCGGGGGATGTTGTCGAAGAGGGAATTGGCCCTGGCTTTCGAATGTGGGCTCACAAGTTGGATGGGGTATTTCTTCTTAAGGTCATCCTTCGGGCCTTCCCAGGGTTCAATATACTTGGGGATCGGTGGAATCAAAGGATTATGCATCTCGGCCAGTCTGTGACTGTATATCTCGATCTTTCCCGAAGGAGTGGGGAAGGGGTGGTTGTCCGGGTCTTCAATCTGCTCACGAAAGGAAACCCAGGGCTGCTCTAGCCCTATTTGGTGAAAGCCTTGGCGCTTGAAGGCCTCGTATTCCGGAAGGTCCGGTGTGACGCTAACGAATTCCCTGGACCATTCTTCATCGGACTTCTCGTTGTAATTGGATAAGCCAAGTCGCAAGGCCAGTGCAGTAAAGATGGCTAAATCGGACATGGTTTCAGGTACAGGCGCTATAACTTTTTCCATGTGAATGAAGTAAGGCCCACCCATCCAGGGTTCTCCGATGTCCTGTCTCTCAAAAAAATGTGTAACCGGGAGAATAATGTCGGCATACTTGGCGGTGGGAGTGAGAAACAGTTCGTGGATCACGATAAACTCCGGCCTCTTCAGTGCCACCACACCTCTGCTGGTATTCAAAAACTGGTTCAAGAGGTTGCAGCCAACGATGTAGAGCAGCTTAATATCACCGGGATAGCCGCCGGATTTTCCTCGGATCATTGCATCGTAAACATCGGTTACATGCACAACAGGGGTGGAGTTCTCCGGCACCGGTAGGGATTTTGCAAGAACACCCAACGGCATACGCCCTGTTCCTCCGGCCGCATGCCCGCCCCTTATTCCGATATTCCCGGTCATTGCCGCCAGTGTAATGGCTGCCCTGTGATATTGTTCTCCGAAAGCGGTACGTCCGGGGGCCCAGCTTGCCCAAAGGGCCGCCGGCTTGATAGTTGCGTAGTCCCGGGCAAGCTGCACGGTTGTTTCAGCAGGCACTCCGGTTATGTCCATGGCCCAACCCGGTGTCTTGGGTAGATTATCATCTCTACCCATCACATAACCCTTAAACCGTTCAAAGCCCACTGTATAAGTCTCGATGAAGTGATGGTCGTATAGGTCCTCGGCGATCATGACGTAGGCCATGGCAATAAGCAGGGCCGCGTCTGTTCCCGGCTTAATGGGAATCCATCGTTCCGCCAGAGACACAGCCGAAGGGCTGCGTCTGGGATCGACGCTGATGATCTTAGCACCAGCTTTTTTGGCCGATGCCAGGTAAGAGACGGTGTCAGGACCGAACCGAGAGACCAGCGGGTTCCAACCCCACATTATGATCAATCGCGAATGCAGCAAGTTCTCACGACTGTCCCCGGTAAAGTCCGTTCCAAAGGTCGCCAGCGAAGCCAAGTGGGCTGCTTCAAGGGACTTGCTCCCCCAGGTGGTGCATCCTCCGAAGAGGGAGAAGAAGCGGCGGGCAGTTTTCCTCGTCCCGTGCAAGGGGCTCATCGAGCCGACGGAGTCAATGAGCAAGATGGAATTGACCCCATACTGTTCCTTAACTCTCTTAAGCTCCTGGGAAACTGTTTCCAAAGCCTCTTCCCAGTGGATCGGCTCAAATTCTCCGTTGCCTCGATCTCCGACCCTTTTCAGAGGCTGGGTGAGGCGGTCGGGTGCGTATACAACCTCTTTCTGGGCAATCCCTCGGGGACAAGCCTTTAAGCCTGGGCCGAGCCGATTGTCCGTACCGATTCGGTTGATTGTTCCTTCGGACACGTGAATCTTCAGCAGACAGCGTCCTCCACAATCATAAGAGCAACAGGTGGTCAACACACGTTCTTGCCGGTTTGAATCGTTTGTTTGGGTCATGCCTTACATCCTTATTTCTTCCAAGCAATTAACATCTATCCTGAGATCATCAAGTGGGCTTCCCTGGTCTGGTTTTTGAGGAGTGCTCTATTTGGATAAAGTTTCAACTGTAGGATAAATGGAAAACCCCGGCAGCTTCCCAAGCGATAAGAGCCCGTTTTCGGATCTCACCCCAGCGGTAACTACCGAGTTCGCCGGTCTTACCAATGACGCGATGACAAGGTAAGGACAACTAACGTTTGAGGTAATATCGAGCCTCGTATCAACGGATTGTTAATACATTAAATCCTAACTGGAAGCTACCGCTGTACGGTGTTCCCAATTAAATAACATATTTGAACCGAAATTCATCACCAATTCCAACCAATGAATTCAAAAATCAATAGAATTATCCACTTTGATCAGCAACATATTGATCAACGATATTACAGTCAAATTGCCGCCAATAATAGATGAAGGGTGTTGTTGGGGTGGCCCGGGCGACTTGTCGTCCGGGTCGCCCCTCATGGAACTTGAATGCCATTAAGGTTTGGCCGGTATTGAATCACAGCTTTCGGTCCAATGGGTAAGCAATAAGAATTTAATAAAAATCAAACAATTAAAGTTTTATTTGCCGACCTAATAGGATAATCCTAAAAATCAAAAAAATATAGTAAAGCGATATCAAAGCGTCCACCTCAGAGGTGGACGCTCAAATCTCGCTTATCATCACCAGGCGCCATTCTAAGGCTCTCTTTCTTTCTTCTTGATTTTTTTTTTTTTGTTCTCTAACGTTTTTGATGTTTCCCTGCGAATTTTGTCCAACTTTTCCGTCGTCTCCTTCTTCATCTTCTCGGTTCGTGTCTGAAGCTCTTTGAGTTGTGCATTAAGGTCTGGCATGCCGCCGGTTCGATTGAAGGCGACAAAGGCCAGAATAAGGGCAATGATAGAAATTACGAGAGCCAGTGTTGCACTGAACCCTCCCCTGACGCCTTTTGTCTCCGTACTCATCTCCGCACCCCCTCAGAATTTTTTCTCTTTATAAACCCTTGCAATTCAAAGAATTTTAAAAAACAACACAAGGAGATATATTTCATGTTTCAGTACTCTGCCATTCAGGCCCTTCCATATATTTCCGTTATTTTGAGGAGCCGGTCGGCGAGAAAAGGCGTCAACTGCCCCGGTACAAGCTGCCACCGCCAGTTGCCGTCCGTTGTGGCCGGGAGGTTCATCCGTGCATCCTCGCCCAGACCGAGGATATCCTGCATGGGGATGATTGCTACATTTGCAACGGACATCATCGCAAGTCTGATCATGTCCCAGTGAAGTTCCCCTGCCGGAATGTCCCGCCCCAGGTACTGAAAGAGTCTCTCCTTTTCTTCCGGTGTTGCCTCACTTTCCACCCATCCCCGTACCGTATTGTTGTCATGAGTTCCGGTATATACCACACAATTTTTTTCGAGATTATGAGGGATGTATGGATTCGCGGGCATATCCTCACCGAAGGCGAAGAGGAGCAATTTCATGCCCGGAAACTCGAACCGTTGTATGATCTCCCTGACATCGGGAGTAATGAGGCCCAGGTCTTCAGCAATGATGGGAAGGCAGGGAAATTTCTTCGTAAGGTGAGTGAAGAAGTCCGCTGCCGGGGCTTCAACCCATCTCCCGTTCACGGCGGTTTGTTCGGTTGCCGGCACCTCCCAGTACGCCACGAATCCTCGAAAATGATCAACCCTCACAAAATCGAATAATGTTACGTTATGTTTTATTCGTTGAACCCACCAGTCATACCCGCTTTTTTTCAGTGCGTCCCACTGGTAAACGGGATTTCCCCAGAGCTGTCCGGTCTCGCTGAAGTAATCGGGAGGGACCCCGGCAACAACATATGGTCGCTTGCCCTCGTCCAGCTTGAATACCTCTGGATTGGTCCAACATTCTGCACTCTGATATTCGACATAAATGGGAATATCTCCGATCAGGTGAATGCCGCGCTGATTACAATATTTTTTGAGTGCTATCCATTGCCGGAATGCCACATATTGAAGGAACTTCTCCATTTCAATTCTCTTGTGAAGCTCCTTTTTCAGTGATCGCACAGCATCCGGTTGTCTGTCCCGTATTTCGTGAGGCCATTCACTCCAAATCTGTCCATTAAAATGGGCTTTAAGCGCAACAAAAAGGGCAAAGTCCTCGATCCAATTGGAATGTTCGGAACAGAATTTTTCATATTCATAGCGACTTATTGCCCTTTTAAAACGCTTATAGGCCAGGTGAAACAGTGTTGATTTATACGCAATGACCGCGTCGTAATCGACCCGTCCCTTTGGCCAGTTACATGGTGTCTCAACATCTCCCTTGTCAAGTAAACCGTCCCGAACCATAAACTCCGGGCTGATCAACAGCGGATTGATTGCAAAAGCAGATGTGCTGAGATAGGGGGAGTTGCTGTACACAGGATCTGTCGGGTTTAAGGGAAGGATTTGCCAGAAACTCTGTCCGGTTTCAGCAAGAAAATCCGCGAATTTGTATGCCCATGGTCCAAAATCACCGATACCATGGGGTGAAGGTAGTGATGTAATATGGAGAAGGATGCCGCTTCCTCTTCTCATCGTTCCTCCTCGCCTATGAGCAGGGCCATGGGAAAATGTTTAAGTGCTTCACTTACCGGCAGCGTTTCCTCGCATTTGATTATCCGTGCAGTGATTGCATCCTTCCATACAGAAGGCATCTCTTTGGGAAGAATAATGTGTGTAGTATCCCACACCTGCTGGCCAAGGGGGAGCTCCCCTTCCTGTATGACAGCGGTTAACAGCCGCGGAGCGATGGTGAGTGCACAGGCATTTCCATGCTTTCGTGCAAAGGCGACGACGTGGGCTTTTCGTGTTCCGCCCACTTCAACGGGGATATACATACCCTTCTGAAAAAGGTCCAAGTGTTTCTTCCGTGCCTGTAGTGCCCTGTTGATGAGAAAAAGCTTCAGTCTCCCATCTTCTTTGGTGGAGAACAATTCCGCAACCAGATTCAAGACATCTGCCCGCGCTTTGTCTTTGATGTCTCGTAGCCATGACCTTCTCTTTTCAAAGTCGACCGGGCGACGGTTGTCAGGATCCACCAGATTGAGATCCCACAGCTCTGTTCCCTGATAGAAGTCCGGCACCCCGGGGGAAGTAATCTTAATAAGTGTCTGAGAGAGAGAGTTATATATTCCATAGTACGCCACCTTCTTTTGAAACGGCAGGAATTCCCTCAGGAATCCATTTTCCCCCGGTGGCCCTAAAATTTTTTCAATAAATGAAATGAACGCTTCTTCGTAGCCCGTATCCGGCCTTAGCCATGCAGTATGAACCTTCGCCTCTCTGACAGCTTTTATGATATAGCTTTTTACTCTTTCAAAAAAATAGGAATACTGGGTTTCATCAAAGGGAAAAGCCCCGACGAGAGTTTGGTAAAGAAAATATTCATCGTTTCTGTCCGGAACGTTTCTTCCGTTCACGGTTCTCTTTTTTCTTTTGTTTATCCGAGTCCATCGCTTAATATTGCTCTCCCATTCCCGAGGTATTTCTGAGAGAACGTTTATTCGTGCCCGTACGTCTTCACCTCGTTTCGTGTCGTGGGTCGATGTCGTGTTCATCGAGTGAGGCCAGAGCTTTGCTCTTTTTTTGTTGAAACTGTGAAATTCCCGCACACCAATCCCGAATGTACCCGGATTTCCGCCGACCTCATTCAAAGACAGAAGCCTGTTATAAACGTAGAGGAGAGTATCCTCAAATCCCTTGGCCGTGACTGGTCCGGTCAATTGCTGAAATCTCATGACGAAGTGAAGCCACTGATTTTTTTCCTCCTCGGAGAGGTAATCCTCTGCCGTGAAAAGGAGAAATTCCTCAATGAAATTGAGTTCATAGAAAAGAGCCTGGTTACTCTCCCTCGCCTTGTTTATGGTGGCCTTTATGTAAGAACGGTCCCTCTCGCTGAAAACCTCGCTGCTTATGTAAGTGCGATACACCGGAAACAGGGCCATGACCTCCACGATGGCTCTTTTGAGGCCGTATAATGTAATATCACCACCGTGTCTATATCTACTGGAAATTGTCTTCATGAGATGCGCAAGGTTGTCAACATCCCCGGCCATATGTTTTCCTATAATCAGCCTTTTTTTCTCAGAGACAAGATCCTCGTAAGTGGTCTTAAATCCCGTAAACAGAGAGTATATTTTGTCGAATGTTCTTTTGTTTTTTGTTTGACAGAAAATCCCATTTGTGTGATTCAAAAAGTCATACCCTGTTGTTCCCTGTACGGGCCAGATGGCAGGTAGTTCCTCTTCAAGGTCGAGAATTTTCTCAATGACCGTATATATTCCTCCTGTTTTATCCCTCAATGTTTTAAGGTATTCCGTTGGATCGTAAAGCCCGTCAATGTGATCTATCCTCAATCCGGAGATTATTTCCTTTTGTATGAGGTTAAAAATGAGGGAATGCGTGCGGTTAAAAACATCTTTATCTTCTATTTTTAAAGATATAAGGTCATTAATATTGAAAAATCGTCTATAGTTTATCTCCTCGGTGGCAACCTTCCAGAAAGATAATCTGAATAGTTGTTCTGAAAGCAGGGTATCAAGAAGAATAAAGCTCTCCGGAGTTCCCTTTCTCCCATTAAAAAGCTCGATATTCTCCTCCAAGAATTTTTTTATTTCCTGATTTTGTGTGTACAGTTCCCACAGCATTCTTTTGATAAACTTTATTTGATCATATCGTTCAGTATCTTCTTCCATGGACGACAAAGTTTTCAGGATATAAAGAATACCGAGGAGCTTTATGAAGTCCGAGTGGTCCTCCCCGAGCTTTCTTTTGAGTTTGCTTAATTGATGGACGAGGAGAATTGCATACGACTCGATCTTCAGGGGAAATTTTAAATTATAGTAATTAACGGATAGTCCTGTCTCGTCGTATTGTAACTGAATCTCCTTGTTTTCCAGGGATTCTCCATAAAATTGTCCTAAAAAAGGTGCAAGAAGTTTTCCTCGAATGCTGTCATACGTGTGATTCCATTCTATATCAAAAAAATGAAAATACTCCGAACGCTGACCATTTTCCAGTACATCCATGAGCATCTGGTTCTCATGATCAAAGGCCATGTGGTTTGGGACAATATCCTGGAGCCAGCCCATTTCAAAATTTTTCACTCTTTCGACAAGTTCCTCGAAGTCTGACATCGAGCCTAATTCGGGGTTTAATCGGGTTGGATCGACGATATCGTAACCGTGAACACTCCCTTTTCGCGCCTTGAATATGGGGGACACATACACATCTGAGATGCCCAGTTCAGCGAGATAGTGGATGATTTTTTTGGCTGCCTGAAAGCCAAAGGCAGGATCGAACTGGATTCTATACGTTGCAGTTGGAATACGCATCATGTGGTTCTCACGTGGAGGTGTTCTCCCAAGGTGGTGAAATTTTCAACCCGTTGTTTGGCAGTCCGATTTCCTTTCTCTGGCTTTTCTCCCGGTTTGGGGCTCCGGGGCTGATTGCACATCTCCCTCTTGTTCACTCTCCCACTTGAAAAACAAAACCGCAAGAGGTGGCAGGGTGATAGTAATTGAATAGTTGCGGCCGTGAAAGGGGATGGGAGAGGCTTTTACCCCGCCAAGGTTGCCATGACCGCTTCCACCGTAACTTTCGGCATCGCTGTTCGAAATCTCTCTCCAGAATCCCCCCCGTGGAGCGCCGACCCGGTAATTGAAGCGGGGAACCGGGGTAAAGTTGCAGACGACGATCACCGTATCGTCCAGTGCGCGTCCCTTGCGAATCAGGCTGAGGATACTCCATTGAGAATCGCTGCAGTCGATCCACTCGAATCCGGCCGGATCAAAGTCGAGCTCGTGCAGGGCCGGTTCACTCCGATAGAGCCGATTCAGTTCCTCCACCCATCGCTGAAGTCCCCTATGGGGTGGGTAATCGAGCAGGTACCAGTCCAGGCTCTCGTCGTGGTTCCATTCACGCCATTGCCCGAACTCCCCGCCCATGAAAAGGAGCTTCTTCCCCGGCTGCGCATACATATATCCAAGGAGGAGCCTGAGATTGGCGAACTTTTGCCGGTCGTCCCCCGGCATCCTGCCGAGGAGAGATCCCTTACCGTGCACCACCTCATCGTGTGAAAGAGGGAGGACAAAATTTTCATGGAAGGCGTACATAAGCCGAAAGGTCACCCGGTTGTGATAATACTTTCTGAATATAGGATCTTTAGACATGTACTCCAGGGTATCGTTCATCCATCCCATGTCCCACTTCATGCCGAATCCCAGGCCCCCTACATAGGTGGGCCGCGAGACCATGGGCCAGGCGGTGGACTCCTCAGCGATGGTCTGGACGTCTGGATGATTCTTGTAGACCTCCTCGTTGAAGCGGCGTAAAAAAGCGATGCCCTCCAGGTTCTCCCTGCCCCCATACTCATTGGGTATCCATTCGCCTTCCTTGCGGGAGTAATCCAGATAGAGCATGGAGGCCACCGCATCGACCCTCAAGCCGTCCGCGTGGTAAACATCCAGCCAGAACAGAGCGCTGCTGATCAGAAAGCTCCGCACCTCGTTGCGGCCGTAGTTGAAGATAAAGCTGTTCCAATCCGGGTGGAGTCCCTTGCGGGTATCGGCGTGCTCGAACAGATGCGTCCCATCGAAGTAACCTATTCCATGCTCGTCGGTGGGGAAGTGGGCGGGCACCCAATCCAGGATCACGCCGATGTCGTGCTGGTGCAGGAAGTCGATGAAATACATGAAATCCTGGGGCGTTCCATATCTGCTGGTAGGAGCAAAAAATCCAAGGGTCTCATATCCCCAGGAGCCGTAAAAGGGATGCTCCATTACCGGCAACAACTCCACGTGGGTGAAGCCCATGTGCTGAACATACTCGGCCAACCTGGGGGCCAGCTCCCGGTAGCTCAGGGGGCGGTTGCCCTCCTCGGGCACCCGCATCCAGGAGCCGGGGTGCACCTCATAGATGGCCATGGGGGCGCCAGGTGCGTTGCGACTTCCTCGCTGCGCCATCCATTCCCCGTCCCCCCATTCGTATTCGAGATCCCAGACAATGGAAGCTTTATCGGGCGGCACTTCGTTAAAGAAAGCAAAGGGGTCGGCCTTGTCCACCCGGTACCTATGGTATCGTGAGATGATGTGGTATTTGTAAACAGTGCCGCGGCCAACGTCAGGGATGAAGCCCTCCCATATCCCGGACTGTCCTTTGGGGCGCAGAGGATGGCTTGACTTGTTCCACCCGTTGAAGTCGCCAATGACGAACACCTGTCTGGCGTCGGGCGCCCATACGGCAAAATACGCTCCTTTCGCGCCCTCCGTGGTTGCGAGATGAACCCCGAGTTTTTCATACAGTCGATAATGACTCCCCTCGTTGAAAAGATAAAGATCGTCCTCGGTAAGACGGGTTACTTGCGAGAAGTCCATCGGCTGCTTCTGAGCCTTTGCATTCGATGTTTGGATTGGTTTGCTGCCCTTTGCCTCCTGTGTCATTCGTGGCCTCTCATTTATTTTCTGAAAAGGTTTTTGTTTATACGTAATTTGGGCCAAACCGTGTATCCACCGTCCGTTGAGATGTCATCAGTTGAATTGCAGGATTCATATCTTGCTCCGTTTGGAATGTTTAACGAGTGAAGATGCTTAGCCCTTAAAATGGAATGGGAAACATGTTATTGCCCACTGAAGAGAGCCTTCAAATCATTGGTAGAGCCATACACACCGTGCCTATCGCCATTTTTTATTGCTTCCGCCTATTTTAGAACAGAAATGCAATTCCTGCCTCTCTCAATAACTGCCTTCAGTGGTTATTATTGGCTTCATATAGTATATCACTTATCTACATAATTGTCATTTAGAGGATGTACCCGCGGAGTATGAAAATGGTTGCGTGTTGTGAGTTTTTTAACCAGTAACCCGAAATCCGATAACTCATGGCTCGCAAATCCTAAATCGTTTTGTGTGCAGTTGCAAGAGGTCAGCCGGTGACAGGCGATTATGTGCACAGCCGCGAAGTTGAGCGGTAAGCGCAGGCTGAGGGCCGAAGAAGAACCATCCGTCCACGGTGAACACTGCCGCGGCGACAACGGCGTGAACGAAGGCCGAGGTCGCTTTATCGACCAGAGGCTGGTTGGGCACTTTGGAACCCTGAGCTTCCTTCACCGCCTTGACCACCAGTGAAAGCCTTTATATCAGCGTAAAAAATCAGCCTTTATGTCTGTCGAAGGTATGGGGATACACCAGAGGACATCGGAAAGCTTTCTAAAAGATGTCTCTCGGGTTTCAGTTTTTTGGGACACGGTGACTTCCCACCCTCTGAATACGGCTAATGATCACAGAGGGTCTCCAATACGTCGCAGTCGCTTAGTGAGGAGCGACTGCATTTCGGGCATTTAATCATCCCCTTATGTGTGATATACAATAGTTTAGTTGAACGGCGGTACGCAAAAGATGAAATCCTGTGGATGATATTGTTTTATAATATTGTCGTTGGGCGATATCGTATCGGAATGCATATTCACAACGATTTGCAGTATCTCTTCATGGGATGATTGAAATTAAGTTTTCCGCCAATATATCTGCCAGTGAAGGGAGGTTACGCGAATGCAGACAAGGAAGGTTCCTGATATTGCGTGGGCACTTGGCGACCCAGCCGGAATCGGTCCGGAGATCGTCGCGAAAAGTCTTGCAAGTCCTGAGATGATGGGGGTGTGCCGGCCGGTGGTTGTGGGCCCGGTCTGGCTCCTTAAACGAGGCATGCAGATCGCTGGAGTAGAGAAGGATATAACTCCTTGTGATCCTGCACGGATCGACGATATTTCCGCGGAAAGTATTGCCCTGGTGGATGAGGGCTGGCCGTTCGAGGATATCTCCATGGGCGAGGTGAGCCCTGCGGCCGGAAAATTGGCGTCTCAGATGCTTCGGGCCGCACTGAAACTGGCGCAAAAAGGACACGTGGATGCGGTAGTCTATGGACCGCTGAACAAAGAAGCCATGAAGCTGGCCGGAAGCTCATATAGCGACGAGCTGACTCTCATCGCCAGTTGGCTTCAGGAAACGGATGTTGGAGAGGTGAATGTCGTCGGCGGACTGTTCACAACGCGGGTCACTTCCCACGTGCCTTTCAGGGACGTCGCTTCATTCCTGCATCCTGACAGAATACTTAAAGCGATCCGGCTGTTGCATCGAACACTGGTTCGGGCGGGCGTCAGTGAGCCGGTCATCGGCGTGGCCGCAGTGAACCCGCATGGGGGAGAACACGGGCTGTTTGGAAATGAGGAACAGGACGTGATCGCTCCTGCCGTGTCAGTCGCAAAAAATGAAGGAATAAATGCAGAAGGCCCGTATCCGGCGGATACCATCTTTGTGAGGGCAAAAGGAGGCGGTTTCCACGGTGTGGTGACCATGTACCACGACCAGGGCCAGATTGCGATGAAACTCATGGGCTTCGACAAGATTGTGAGCGTCCAGGGAGGATTGTCCATACACGTGGTTACACCGTCTCACGGAACTGCATTTGATATTGCAGGCAAAGGTATTGCCAATCCCGGAGCATTTCAGGAAGCCGTGCATGTAGCAGCCCGAATGGCGGGCGGAGACTGATCGGATTTCCAAAATCTTAAGCAACTGTTCTCAGAGATACACCGGTGATAAAGGGCTGAACAATCGTCGAAATGGCTCGCGAATGGGGGTTGAGGGCCTATAAAGAGTCCTCGGACACACGAACCGCGGTGCGTCATCTTTTTTCGGGGAGAAAGAAAATAAGGCCGATTGTCAGTAAAGGTATCATCGCCAGGAAGGCAAGAACGGGGCGGATGGAAAAAATATCCGCCAGTTTTCCTATGAAAGGGGCCATCATTCCTCCCGTTCCAAATGCCAGACCCATCATAAGACTCGCCACCATCGATTTTCCCCGGGGGGCCAATTCTTGTGCCATCGCCACTCCCAGAGGCATAGCGGCAAGAATGAAAAATCCTGTCAGAAAGACGCTGACGTAGACCCAGGTGCCCGGAAGAAAAAGCAACATGTATAGGCTGGGCGTTGTCAAGGCGTAGGCTGCATAAAAAATCGGCTTGTACCCGATCCTGTCTGACAGGTGTCCTGCGAGAAGTCCGCTGAATGCGCCGGCTATGGGAAAGAGAGCCATCATTGTCCCGATGGAGACCAGCGAAAACCCCTCCTTTGTGTACAACACAGGTATAAATGTCATGAAAGACTGACCCACAAAGGACCGTAAAACCATCACCAACCAGAGCAATACAATCGGTTTCCATACCGTTCCCAGCACATCCTTGATGGAACCGATCAAGCCGAGGTGTTTCAGTCCCTCTCCCGCAGGAAGGGGCACAATCCTGAAGAGAAGGACCATCACCGACAGGCCGATGATCATGGTGAACGGAGATGCCGTAAGGCCATAGGAATATACAACGTAGGTGATAAAAAGCGGCCCCATGCCGAAAGCCAGGGTCCCCCCCACGTTGAAAACTGACATGGAAAAGCCTGAATGCCTGCCCGAATAATGAGAAATCATGCCTGCAGTTTGTGGGTGTAGCATGGATGAGCCGATGGAACCAAGGGAGATAAAAAGAATCAGCCACAAAAAACCGGGCGCTATTCCCACAAGAGGAATAAAAATTATGCTCAGCAGTGGCCCGCCCAGGACAAACAAGCGCGTGCGGTAGTGATCGGCGATATATCCCGCGCAGGGCTGGACAACGAATGCCAGAATGCGGCTTATTCCCGCGATCAGACCAACCTGTGTCAAGGTGAGGGAAAATTTATTGACGAACACAGGAAGGAGCGGGTTCACAAAAGAGATATAAAAATCGCCGATAAAATGAACGAGAGTCAAGGCGAAGATCATTTTGACATCAGCTTTTGAAGGGTCTGTCATTCAATTCCTTTTTCATTGCGTAGGGGTGCTGTTTTTACCAAAAAAAAGGCCACCTTGCAGTGGATTCACCGTTCCAATTTTTGGAATCGTTGTTACACGGTTAGAGTCGCCGGACCGCCCGGGACTTTCTTAAGTTAAATACAATGAGGTAGGGAAGTCAAGAGTGTATTTCGAATCGTTAAAGTAGATATTCACACGTATCTTCCGCCCCGCCTCACCGGGTTGCGCAGCGTGCCGACCGCGTCGATGGTGATGGAGACGAAGTCGTCTTCTTCAAGGGTGAAGTCGTTGGGAGGGACGACGCCGGTGCCGGTGAGCAGGAACACGCCGTCGGGGAACGCATTGTCGCGGCCCAGGTACTCGATCAGTTCGCCGAATCCCCGCTTCAATTGAGACGTGGACGTGTTGCCCTCGAAGACCACCCGGCCCCGGCGTGCAACAGTGAGCGAGATGTCCAGGGCGCACGGGTCGGGCACGGCTTCGGCCAGAGTGATGACGGGGCCCAGGGCGCAGCATTCCAGATACATTTTGGCCTGAGGAAGGTAGAGAGGGTTGGCGCCTTCGATGTCGCGGGAGCTCATATCATTGCCTATGGTAAAGCCCACCAGCCTGAGATCGGGGCCGATTGCCAGCGCCAGTTCAGGCTCGGGTACGTTCCAGCTCGCATCGGAGCGGATGCGAACCGGAGCATTAGGGCCAACGGTCCGGTGGGGAGTGGCCTTGAAGAAAAGCTCGGGCCGGGGCGCATCATACAAGCGGTCGTAATGGCTGGCGGCTGCCTTCGACTCTTCCATCCTGGCGGTGCGGCTCCGGAAGTAAGTGACGCCCGCGGCCCAGATCTCCTGCCGGTCGGCAGGAGCCAGCAGGTGGGGGCGTCCCGGCTCGGGCGGGCAATCCAGCTCGCGGAAGGCGATGTTTTCCTGGCTTAGAATGCCAGCCTGCACCCGGTGCAGTTCTTCCGCCAGGTCCGGGTGTGCAAGCAACGACGCCATCGAAGACATGTGATCCGGGGCCGCCGCAGTGAGGTCATACACGCGCCCCTCATGGACGTACCCGAGGCGAGCACCCTTCCGGAGATCACGGTAGCGGCAGATTTGCATGGGAAACTCCTTTCAAAAAGCCTATTATAATAAGACAGTCGTCTACGATATGAGAAAAGTGATTATGAAAACTGGCTCTATTGCGGTTGTTTGTCAAGAAAAAACAAGGTTACCTTTTTTGCTTCATTTATAGTATTATATAAAGCAATTTAAACCTGAAGTCATTTATTCATTCGATTTCCGGTATTGGAACGCTTCCATGCGGTGGAAAGAGAAAAGCGACAAAGTAATCCTTCAGCTCAGCCTGTTCATCCTGTGCATATGGGTGGTGATCATGGGCATACAAGTGCACAAGCACCTCCACGCACGGCCGGGTCCCCTTCCCGAAACACTGAAAAGGTCCATCAACCCTGGTGAAGAGTGGCTGGGCATCTATATGAAGGACCAGAAGATCGGCTGGATGTCATCATCCGTGGAGAAGGTGGAGGACGGCTACTGGCTCAAAGACAGGATTTACACCCGGCTGACCGTCATGGGCTCTTTGAAAGAGATCACCACCTTCATTCACTCGAAGGTCCACCCGGACTATACGCTTGATTCCTTTTTGTTCGATCTCCGGTCCGGCGCCGTCCGTTTCCGGGCTATCGGCAAAATGCAAAATCTCAATCTCATTGTAAAAATCATAACCGCAAATCATGAGGAAAAAGTGCGGATTCCAATAGAAGGCCCCCTGTACCTATCCGGTGGCCTCATAAAGACTCTTCAGACGGCCCGACTCGAGAAGGGGAAACGGTATGCCTTTCCTTTTTTTGATCCCTCCACCCTCTCATACAAAACCGCTACGGTGAGATGGGATGCCGACGAAACCATCCTCCACCGCGGCGAGGAAGTGCCGGTCCGGCGCCTGAGCATGACTTACGGCGGAGCCACCTTCCTGGCATGGTTTAACCAAAGGGGAGAGCGCATTCGAGAAGAAGGCCCTCTGGGACTCACCCTGGTGAGGGAAGACCGCCGGACGGCCCAGCGCGGCATGGGTTCTCCGAGAGTCCGCACTGTGGATATAATCGCTGCTTCCGCCGTGTTTCCGGTAAAAAAAATTCCTGATTCAAAGAGCACCTCATACCTGAAGGTGCGTATCTGGGAGGTTGATCTGAATGGCCTTGATCTCGACGGTGCCCGGCAAAAGCTCAATGGCAACATCCTCGAAATCAAGAGGGAGGTTCTTCCGACGCGGGGAGGATATGTCCTGCCGTATCCTTCGGATGGCCCGTTGGCTCGCGAGATGAACCCCTCCCCCCTGATCCAGAGTGATGCCCCCCGAATCGTGAAGCTTGCCCGTAAAATTACCGCCCGCAGCTCGGATCCTTTGAATGTGCTCCACCGGCTCAACCACTGGGTTTACTCAAACATTGAAAAAATTCCGGTGGTCAGCGTTCCCAGTGCGCTGCAGGTGTTGCAGATCCGGAAGGGCGACTGTAACGAACACGCTGTTTTGCTGGCAGCCCTGGTAAAGGCCGCCGGCATACCGGCGCAGGTGGCGGCTGGACTGGTGTACTCGGGGGGAGGCTTTTTCTATCACGTGTGGGTTGAGGCTTTTGTGGGCCAGTGGGTGTCGGCGGATCCTGTCATGGGCCAGCTTCCTGCCGATGCTACCCATATCAGGATCGTCCGTGGTGATCTGCAAAAGCAGGCGGTTATTCTCCGTTTACTGGGGAAAATGAAAATCGAGGTGCTGGCGAATCGATGATCCATATGCGCAACCTGACGAAAAAGTATGGCGAACTCGCGGCTGTCAACAACATAAGCCTCCACGTGCGGCGGGGAGAAGTTTTCGGTTTTCTGGGCCCCAATGGCGCGGGAAAGACCACCACCATAAAGATGCTGGCAGGATTGCTGCGCCCCACGGGGGGTCAGATACTGGTGGGCGGGTACGACGTGGTGCAGCATCCCATCCAGGCCAAGCGCATTATCGGTTTCATCCCGGATCGGCCCTTTCTTTATGATAAGCTGACGGGGTTGGAGTTCATGCAGTTCATGGCCGGACTGTACGGGATGAACCACGACTCATTCGCGGATCGGGCCGGCCGATTGCTTCGCCTCTTTGACCTGGAGGAGTGGCGCGGCGAGCTTATAGAATCATATTCTCATGGAATGAAACAGCGATTGATCATCGCCTCGGCCCTGCTGCATCAGCCCCAGCTCATTGTGGTGGACGAGCCCCTTGTCGGCCTGGATCCCCGCGGTGCCCGAATGGTCAAAGATATCTTTCGCAACCTGGCCGCCCGCAACGATGTCGCTATTTTCATGTCCACGCATACCCTAGAGGTGGCGCAGGAGACGTGCCACCGTATCGCCATTATCCAGGAAGGCAGTGTAGTGGCGGTGGGAACTTTTGACGAACTCCAGCATAAGGCCGGGGTCAGCAACCCCCGGCTGGAATCAATCTTCCTGAGACTCACCGGCGGTGAGGAAATGAAAGAAATCATTGAAGTGCTTAGAGAATAAGCACAATGGACGTGGGAAATCATGGCTTGAAGGCGGCAGGCGGTGGAAGACAATAGAGGTTCTCCGGGAAAAAAGAACATGGAAGCGACGCCGATAAAGAGCACAGCCGAGACCAAAATATGGCAGGATTTCGGCCTGCTCCTCCGTCCCCGCTGGCAGGCGTCGCGGAATCGCCTGCGGAGGCAAAACCGGGACGCAAGGGTAAAGCTCTGCATTATGGCCCTGCTGGGAGTGGCCTTCTGGATGGGTTCCTTTGCAATCATCTACCGGGTCCTCTCTTACTTTCAGCGCACCGAAGGTTTCGGGGACATCCTGGCGGCACGATTGCTGAACATGATTTTTCTTACGTTTTTTTTCGTCCTGGTCTTCAGTAACATTATAACGTCCATGGCTACATATTTCATGGCTCAGGACCTTCCCGTAATTCTCTCAACCCCTGCATCCCGGTGGTCTGTATACCTGGGGCGTTTCACCGAGACTGTCCTGGACAGCTCCTGGATGGTCCTTCTCTTCGGCTTTCCGATTTTCCTCGCCTACGGCATGGTGTACAAGGCGTCCATCTGGTTCGGCTTTGCCGTGATGGGGGCTGTGGTACCCTTTCTGATTATCCCCGCGGCAATAGGGGTGACACTGACCATGGTGCTGGTAAACATATTCCCGGCCCATAAAACAAGGGACATCATAATATTGCTGTCGGCGATGGCACTGGGGTTTTTTCTGCTGTTGATCCGCCTGCTGCGACCGGAGAGGCTGGTAAACCCCGAAGCCACAACCAGCCTGGTGGAGTATCTCTCCATAATGCGTACGCCGACCTCTCCTTTTCTTCCCAGCCAGTGGGCTACCGAATTCATATGGACGACTATGAAGGGGGCACCCGCTGAGGCCATTTTCCCCGGATTGCTTTTGTGGTCCACGGCACTTGCCTTCGTGATTATAGGGGGATGGGTCTTTTATTTTCTCTACGAGAGGGGATGGAGCAAAGCACAGGAATCCGGACGCACCCGGTTGTCCAGGTTGCGAATATTCGATAAAATGTTGAATTGGTCCACAATCTTTTTCGTGCCCTCAATGCGGAACCTGATCATCAAAGACATCAAGACATTTTTTCGCGACAATGCCCAATGGTCCCAGGCCGTGATATTGTTTGCGATGGTGGGCATATATTTGTACAATTTCAGCGTACTGCCCCTGGACAAAACCCCATATCCCACCTTCTTCTTGCAGAACCTGGTGTCATTCCTTAACATGGGACTGGCTGGTTTCGTTCTTTCTGCCATCTCGGTCCGATATATTTTCCCGGCCATCAGCATAGAGGGCCTCTCCTTCTGGATCGTCCGCAGCGCTCCAATCACCCTTCGGGAATTCCTTATAAGCAAATTCCTGATAGGCCTTGTCCCCTTGCTGATTATGGCCGAGTTGCTCATAGTATGCTCCAACTACATGCTGAAGGCGACGCCCTTTATGATGGCGCTTTCCACGACGACCATGTTTCTCATGACGTTCGGCATTGTGGCTCTCGGCGTGGGGCTGGGAGCCGTTTATCCGCGATTTAATGCGGAAAACGTATCCCAGATCTCATCGGGTTTCGGCGGGATTGTCTACATGATAATCTCCATGGCCTTCATTGCACTGGTGATCGTGCTGGAGGCCCGGCCTGTTTATGTCATCTTCATGGCCAGACTCAACAGGATCACATTGACCCCGTGGGAGTGGACCTGGACACTATTTCCTTTCCTCATCGTGATTCTTGTGATGATTCTGGCGGTGGTTTTACCTCTCCGCATCGGTTTGAAGCGGATGTCCGAGATGGAATTGTAACGATCCCTTGTGGCCGCATGGTCCGGCCATGATTGCAGGACTGTGCGGAGTGGAAAGGAAATATCATGAGGCGAGAGAAACTGCGTCGCAGCGGGCAGGTGATCAGACCTCAGACATTCACCATCACCAGGATCGCCGGGCAACTGCGGAAGATACAGAAATCGGGAGGCCGTCTGAGGCTGTGGTTCCCCCCAGAGGACGGACATCATGATACCTCTATACTTGCGATGGAACCTCGCCGTTTTATCCTCGTCGAATGGCCTTTTCCCCACAGGGGAAAGATGGTCCACAAACTGGAAGCCGCATATTGGGCTGAAGGGATAGAGCACCGCTTCCGTTCAAGAGTTATGGGATTCGCGTCCTTCAAAGGGGAGCCGGTTATGCGGATCAGTTATCCCAGAGGTATCGAAATACCCGAACAAAGGTGTTCCCCGCGAATTACCCCGCCGGAAGGGAAATGCATCACCATAGAGTATACCAACGTGGTTCCCCGAAGAGCCGACGTGATAAATATCAGCACCGGAGGACTGGCCTTTCTCGTCGACCGCGGGTCTGAATACTTGCCTACAAACCAGGTTATATCGGATCTTCTGATCCGGTTCCCCGACGGACAAACGATACTTGTGGCTGGAAGAGTCGTTAGGATGTCTCCTTATCGAATATCCGCCAGAAAATGCATGGATATCTGCGGAATGACCTTTATTGCCTTCGCACAGGAAGATCGCGAAAAGATAAACTGCTATATGAACGAGATGAAAAACTGCTCAAACAATGAGTCGGATAATTATGAATGATGGGAGCGAATGGATTTTTCCTTTACAATTCCGTATACGTGGTATATAATTAACTGTTATGCTAATTTTACTATTTCTTTCCATTCCGGAAGGAGGAAAAAAGGGATATGTATGTTAAAAACTGGGAAGGTTTGATGCGGCCCTCCGGTCTTACGGTAGATGAAGACACTCATACGCACAGCTACGGCAAGTTCGTTTGTGCTCCCCTGGAGAAAGGTTTCGGGATTACTTTGGGGAACGCCCTGCGGCGCGTTTTGCTCTCGTCTATATGCGGTGCGGCCATCACATCGGTTCGTATTGATGGGGTGCTCCATGAATTTTCCGTTGTGCAGGGGGTGGTAGAAGACGTAACGGATATCATCTTGAACCTCAAAGGGGTTCGAGTCAAGCTGCACGGCGTGGAATCTGCGAAGATGCGTATCGATCAGGATCAGGAGGGAGACATTTTTGCCGGAAACATCGTCACCGACCATACCACCGAAATTTTGAATCCCGAACACTATATTGCGCACGTCTCCAAGGGAGGCCACCTCAAAATGGAGATGGAAGCCACCATGGGGCGAGGATATGTGACCATGGATAAGCACTCTGGGAATAACACGCCCCCCGGCACCATACCGGTCGACTCCATGCACTCTCCCGTCCAAAAAGTCAGCTATAGCGTGACACCTGCCAGGGTCGGGCAATCGCTGGATTACGATACACTGACCATGGAAATCTGGACCGATGGAAGCGCCAGCCCCGAGGATACCCTCTCCTATGCCGCTAAAATTATCCAAGAGCACATGTCGCCTTTTATCAATTTCCAGGAAGAACCGCATCATCAGGCACTTCCAGCCGAAACTGAAGAATCGGTGGATATGGAGCTTGTAGAGAAGCTCAGCATGAAAGTGGATGAGTTGGAACTCACCGTTCGCTCCACCAATTGTCTCAAAAACATAGGTATTCAATACATCGGGGAGTTGGTGACCATCAAGGAATCTGATCTTCTGAAGACGAAGAACTTCGGGAAAAAGTCGCTGAATGAAATCAAGGTGATGCTGGAGGAACAGAACCTTCGCCTGGGAATGAATGTGGATGAGCTGCCCCAGGGCGTCCGCGATCAACTCAACCTTACACTGCCCGCGAAACTGAAAAAGGACGGTTGTGTGCCTGATAAAGAATAGTGCGGACACCTTCTCTCACTGAGTAAGGGGGGAGGATGTAGAGAAATTGTCCGACAGCGTGCACGGGGCTGATGAAGCACTGGAGCGATGTCGGCTTTTCTTTTATCTGGTTGCAACTTGATTGATCCTTGACAAAACATAGTAATAAGATGTACAGATAAGTTGTATTATTAAGAATGCTTAAAGGGGTTAGGGGCTTGAAATTCCGGCTACAGGAGATACCCCGGGAAGAAAAAGAATTCGTGCATGTTTACGGTATCTCTGAAGTTATACAAGCGTTGCAGGAACGGGATGTTAAAGAAATTCACCCCCTGGAGCCGATTGAGGCAAGAGTGCGCCTCATCCGTTCGGAAAAACAGGTATTTTCCCGGGGATTGATCCGGGGGAAAATGGAGACAACCTGCTCACGTTGTCTTGGACCTTTTGCCATTCCAATAAAACTGGAATTCCAGCAGGCCTTTTTGCCCCGTACAAAAGCCCTGAACCTGGAAGAGTTGGAATTGAGTGCAGACGACCTTGATACATCGTACTACTCGGGAGATACACTGGATTTGAACCCCATTATCTGGGACGAACTGATTCTTGAGATTCCATTTATTCCGCTGTGTCGGGAGGATTGTCGCGGGCTGTGCCCCATGTGCGGCGCCAATCTGAACGAGGGAGAGTGCCTTTGTTCCCCTCCACCTGCAGACTCCAGGTGGGAAGCGCTCCGACAGCTTAAACCATGAGGCGCGATCTGTCCACGGCGGTGCTACGAGATGTTAAGGTAAAGCGCAAACTGAAAGGTCGTGGCTGAGAAACGCGTGACAACTTACCGTAAATTCAGGCCAACTCCCTTGGTCAGGCGCGCAATGCTCTCGCAAACATCAAACATATCGGAAAGCTACATCCGCGACATGAGCATATCGAAATTGAACACCATCGAACATTGGAAGCTTTTTTACCACGGCATAAAATTCGGAGTGAAACATGGCAAACCCAACGCGCCGTCATAGTCGTTCGCGCCGCAATAAGCGGCGCGCTCATTATCACTTGCGTGCACCGGGCTTATCCCAGTGTTCCCATTGCGGAGAGCCCAAATTGCCTCACCGCGTTTGCCCCGAGTGCGGTAGATACCGGGACCTGGCTGTCATGGAACCCAGGGAGTAAGGAAGAGCGCAGGTCTGCAACGGCCCATAACACTGCCTTTTACTGGTTTTCTGGCTTACCGGGAGAACCGTGAGAATATCCATACGGATCATACCAGGGATAACACTACAAAATGGGTGAGCACATTATGCCAGGGAGTTGTGCATGCCGGACGGATGGCCACAATTGAATGAAACAGCGTTTCCGCCGGTATCTCACGAGCGCCCTTCGTGGGATCAGTATTTCATGGAGATAACTCAATTGGTGGCCAAGCGATCCACCTGTTTGCGCAGGCAGGTGGGGGCCGTGCTGGTCAAGGACAAGCGCATCCTTGCCACCGGCTATAACGGTGCACCCATGGGGCTGCGTCATTGCGCCGAGATAGGGTGCTTGAGGGCCCAGCAAGGTGTTCCCTCCGGGGAGCGTCATGAACTGTGCCGGGGGCTCCACGCCGAACAGAACGCCATCATCCAGGCGGCATATCACGGGATCACCATCAAGGGTTCTAACCTCTACTGTACTAATCAACCCTGCATCATCTGCACAAAGATGCTGATAAATTCAGGCATTGTTCGGATATTGTTCCTGGATGGCTACGCTGACCCGCTGGCTCGCGGGATGCTGGAAGAAGCCGGCATCTCTGTCCAGCGGTACGGGGGGAGGTTGCCGGAATGAAATGCCCTGCCTGCGGTACCACAGAGGACAAGGTGATCGATTCCAGGGTGCGGAAAAATCACACCGTTATCCGACGGCGTCGAGAATGTCTTCATTGCCGCAAACGGTTTACAACCTACGAGCAGATTGAGGATGTTCAACTGTACGTGATCAAGAAAGACGGCAGGCGAGAACTGTTCGATCGCAACAAAATAATTGACGGCATGCAGAAAGCCTGCGAAAAGCGGCCGATCAGTGTCGATCGCATCGAAAGCTTTGTGGATAGCCTGGAACAAGAAATACAGGAAACGGGGGAAAAAGAAATTCCAGCCGCTTTGGTCGGTGAGCGCGTAATGCAGGAGTTACACTCCATGGACGATGTGGCCTATGTCCGCTTTGCTTCCGTCTACAGGCAATTCAAGGATATTGACGAGTTTATGACGGAATTGAGCGAATTGCTGGAACAGAGGCGGCGAGGAGGCCGTATTCAGGAAAACCCGTGAACTGGTAACCTCCGGGCTCCATCCCGGCATGCTTTCCAACCTTGTGGACATATACAGAGGATGGGGCCGATCTCTCTTTTAATGAGAAACTTGTGGTTTAAGAATTTTTCACTTCCATGAAAGATGAAGATTATATGGCCGCTGCGCTTCGCCTGGCTAAAAAAGGAGCGGGAAAAACCTCGCCGAACCCCCAGGTGGGAGCGGTAATCGTTAAGGGAGACCGCGTAATAGGACAGGGATACCATCAGCGGGCGGGCGGCGATCATGCTGAAGCGGCGGCCCTGAAGAATGCCTCTGAAGATCCCAGAGACGCCACGTTGTATGTTACCCTTGAACCGTGCTGCACTCACGGACGCACCCCACCCTGTACGGATGCTTTATTGGGGTACGGCCTGAGCCGTGTTGTAGTGGGCATGGTGGACCCAAATCCCCGAGTCTCCGGCCGGGGGATGGAGATTCTCCGAAAGGGTGGCGTCGAGATTCGGGTGGGAGTTCTGGAGGAGGCGTGTCGAAACCTGAACGAAGCTTACATCAAGCATGTCACCACCGGACTTCCTTTTGTCATCATGAAGAGCGCGGCAACACTTGACGGAAAGATAGCCGCGGCGTCAGGCGAAAGCCGATGGATTACGGGTGAAGAGGCCCGAAAATTTGTACATACCATTCGCAGCCGGGTTGATGCGGTGATGACCGGCGTGGGCACGATTCTGAGGGATGATCCACAACTGACCGCGCGGCCGAACCGCGGCTCGGGCCGCAATCCCACCCGCATCATTGTGGACAGCCGACTCCGAACACCACCCACGGCCCGGGTTCTCCATCCAGGCACCGGCGCGGAGGTTTTTATAGCAACCCTATCCGGGGCGCCTTCCGAAAAGGCGGAGGCCCTCAGGGCTCGCGGGGCACACATTTTGGCGGTACCACCCCATGATGGCCGCGTGGACCTGGCGGACTTGATGCGCCAATTTGGGGAACGCGGCATCACAAGCATTCTCATGGAGGGAGGCTCTGAGCTCAATGCCGGCGCCCTTGCCCAGGGGGTCGTCGATAAAGTTCTCATTTTTTTTGCCCCTATGATCATGGGCGGATGGGATTCGCCGCCAATTGTGGGGGGACGCGGGCCTTTGAATATACAGGAGGCCGGTCGTCTCACCCGCGTATCCATGCGAAAGTTGGGCCGGGACAGGCTCCTTACGGGTTATATGGATAGGAGATGTTCACAGGATTGATTCAATGTATGGGTCGGGTGTCGCGCACCGTGCCCCGGTGCGGCGTATCCCTATTGAGCATCAGTACCCCCATGGAAAACCCCCGGTGGATCATAGGGGAATCCATCGCCATCAATGGCGCTTGTCTCACTCTGGTGAGAGGAATGGCCGGGGAGTTCGAAGCGGAAATCTCGCCGGAAACCCTGCAGCGGACCACTCTGGGAACACTGACCCCGGGCGAAGCCGTCAACATCGAGCGGGCATTGCGCCTTGATGACCGCATGGGAGGCCACTTTGTTACGGGTCACGTGGATGATGTGGGAACGATCACCCAGGTGAAAGACGTGGGGGGCGTGGTGGAGATGGAAATTTCCGTGCCCGGGACCCTCATGCCGCTGCTGGTGGAAAAAGGATCGGTGGCCGTGGATGGCGTCAGCCTGACGGTCAATGCACTGCGAGATACCCGGTTCTCCGTCTCCATCATTCCTCATACCCTCTCCATGACCACATTGGGCCGGGCCGGACCGGGCGGGCGGGTCAACATAGAGACCGATCTGATCGGAAAGTACGTGCTCCGATATCTCTCCCGGCGCGGCTCAGTCAAAGCGGAAATTAGCATGGAATTCCTGAACCAACACGGATTTGTTTGAAAAAAGTTTTTGGGCGCTTTCTTCCGCGGCGTTACGTGCCGTGACGACGAATGAATAAATCATCGCTTCCAATACCCATGAAATTTGAAAAGAGGAATAATCATGTCGGTTTGCACCATTGAGGAAGCCATCGAAGAAATCAGAAGGGGAAAATTACTGATCCTCGTGGATGACGAGGAGCGCGAAAATGAGGGAGACCTGATCATAGCGGCCGAAAAGATCACACCCGATGCTGTCAATTTTATGGCCAAATATGGCCGCGGACTGATCTGCCTGGCCATGACCCGTCAACGCATGGAGGCTCTTCAGATTCCTCAGATGGTATCTGAGAACACCTCAAATTTTGGAACCGCCTTTGGTGTGAGCATCGAGGCAAAGAGAGGCGTGACAACGGGCATTTCGGCAGCCGACCGCGCCACCACCATCCTGACCGCCGTTGCCGATGAAGCCGGTCCTGAAGACCTTGCGCGCCCGGGGCACGTGTTTCCTCTGCAGGCCCGCGACGGCGGGGTACTGGTCCGCACAGGCCAGACAGAGGGTTCCGTGGATCTGGCCCGCCTTGCCGGATTGAAGTCCGCCGCCGTCCTGTGCGAGATTATGAACGATGACGGAACCATGGCCCGCATGCCGGATCTGGAGCGATTTGCCGCAAAACACGGCCTTAAAATTGCCACCGTCGCCGATCTGATCAAATACCGGATGTACACGGAATCGCTGGTGCGTCGAGTGGTTGTTACGCAAATGCCCACCCGTTATGCAGGCGAGTTCACTGCCATCGCCTATGAGAATGACATTGATCCCTATACACACCTGGCACTGGTCAAAGGCAGCATAACGCCGGATGAACCCGTGCTGGTGCGTGTGCACTCCCAGTGCCTCACAGGCGACGTATTCGGCTCTTACCGCTGCGACTGCGGCGAACAGCTCATAACCGCCATGAAGATGCTGGAAAAAGAAGGCACAGGGGTCATTCTTTACATGCGCCAGGAGGGCCGCGGCATAGGACTGATAAATAAACTGCGGGCATACGCCCTCCAGGACAGAGGGTGCGATACGGTGGAAGCCAATATACAACTGGGCTTCAAGCCGGACCTGAGGGAATACGGAATAGGAGCCCAGATTCTGGTCGATCTCGGGGTCCACAAGATTCGCCTCATCACCAACAATCCGAAAAAAATTGTCGGACTGGAGGGGTATGGCCTGCAAATCGTCGGACGAGTCCCCATAGAGATAAAACCCAATAAGAATAATGTGAACTATCTCAGAACCAAGCGAGACAAAATGGGGCACCTGCTCAAGATCAAATAATCCTGTGGACAGGATAATGGCGGATCACAACAAAAGTGCCATGGAAAATAGAAACTGAAGATTCATCCGCGACGATCACGGAGGAAAACTTAATGGCAACAAAATGCATAGAGGGTTCCCTCAGCGCGGAAGGGTGCAAGTTGGGAATCATCGTAAGCAGATTCAATCATTTCATTACCGAGCGACTCCTGGAAGGTGCCGTGGATGCCCTGGTGAGACATGGAGCGGAGCCCGGCGATATCGAGGTGATCCGCGTTCCAGGCTCTTTTGAGATTCCATCAGTTGCCCGACGCCTGTGCTCCTTGAAGCGTTACGACGCCGTCATCTGCCTGGGGGCGGTCATCCGGGGCTCTACCCCCCATTTCGATTACATCGCCGCGGAGGTGTCCAAGGGTATTGCCCAGGTGGCCATCCAGGCAGAAATTCCTGTTACCTTTGGGGTTATTACCACCGATACCATTGAACAGGCCATTGAGCGGGCCGGCACCAAAGCAGGCAATAAGGGCTGGGACGCGGCCATGTCCACCATGGAGATGATTCAATTGTATCGAAAATTGTAACTGACCGCTATGATCGGGTGCCAGTGCAACCGGCATCTGTTGTATGTGAGTTCACGGGCAAGCCTGCGGCTTTGCCCGTGGCACCCCGTTTCTGGAGCACCGTGAAAAATTCAAGTTCACCCCTTCAGCCATCAATGCATCATGACAGCCCGAAAGCCGGTCTCCGGCAGCAAGCGACATCTTCCTGCCCGTGCGGCGGCATACATTCATCCTTTTCTGGTTCCGGAGAAAAGCCGACCTCTGGATGCCCCGGAACACTTCATCCCCATGAATCAATAACAAAGGTCGATCTCAAACAGAAAAGCAGGCCACATGGAGAAAATGACCCTTCGGATGTGCACGTTAATAACCCTGTGTCTCATCCGATTCGCCGCACAGGCAGGCGTAGAAGGGCAAGGGAACTGGCGCTCCAGATATTCTACGCTATGGAAATCAGCGGCCAAGAGGCGCAAGAATCCATCCAGCGAATCAGGGAGTGCTTCAACTATCCTGAAAGTGCTTGGGAATATGCCCTGCCGCTCGTCCTCGGTGTGGAGAAACACCGTGAGGAACTGGACAGGATGATCCAGCAGTCCTCCGAACACTGGAGCCTGTATCGCATGGCATGCGTTGATCGAAATTTATTGAGACTTGCCGTCTATGAATTGATGTTTTGTCCTGATATTCCCAAGAAGGTCGCTTTGAACGAGGCGGTGGACCTGGGCAAGAAGTTCGGAGCGGAGGACACGGGAGCGTTTGTAAACGGCGTGCTCGACAGAGTGGCCTCTTTACTGGAAAAATAATGGAAATCATTCTTTCTTCAAAAGGGCCTGAGCGGATTGAATGTGATGCGGTTGTTCTGACTTTTTTTCAGGAAGAAAAGCCTCTGAAGGGCATTTCCGGCCTGGTGGATTGGCGGCTTCATGGTTTCATTTCCCGGGCCATGATCAATCAGTTCATCACGGGCAGATTCGGGGAGAAAACACTGATAGCATCGAACAACATGCTGCTGGCTCCAATGATTCTCTGCATCGGTCTGGGCAAAGTCAAGCAGTATTCTTCTTCCCGGCTGGAAGAGATATCCACCTTGATCTTACAAACACTGCATCGGATTCATGTCTTCACGTTTACAGCCTGTTTGCCCGGGGTGGAAACGCTGGGATGGGATTATTCCAATGCCATCGAATCTTTGATTAACGGAACGTTTGCTTGGGCGAAAAGCGAAGGAGGAGGAACAGCACCATTTCGTCTCATCTTGAGGGAAAAAAAAGATCGATTCGATGAAATCATGATCGGCCTATACCGCAGCAGGATAAAGTATAAAAAGTCTTTTGAAATGGCCTTTCATACTAACGACAAGGAATGACTACCGACTTTTGCGCCTCTTTGGATGCCGGTGCCTGCCGCTCGCTCCCCACTCGTTTCCTCCTGAAGGAGAATTTCCCGTGAGATACGGGATATTGTCTGATGTGCATGGGAATCTACCCGCGCTTCAAAGTGTATTGAAGACATGCGCTAAAATCAAAGTGGACAAACTGTTATTCCTGGGCGATGCTGTGGGATATGGTGCAAACCCTAACCAGTGCGCCTCACTGATTAGGGAGGAAGCTGCTGCATTTTTGGCGGGAAACCATGATTTGGGCGCTGTGGGAATGACAAACATTCGTAATTTCAACCCTTATGCCCTTGAAGCCCTGGCCTGGACTGCCCGAACACTCACCCCGGATAATGCTCATTACCTGAAAGAGAGACCGATGACCGTAGAGATTGACGATATCTTTCTGGTCCACGCCTCTCCATGCCAACCTGCGGAATGGCATTACATATTTCATCATCAAGAAGCATCATTGAACTTTTCGGCTTTTAGTCAGCAGGTGTGCTTTATCGGCCACTCACACCTTCCGTGTGTCTTCATTCTTTACCCCGATGGAAGCATATCTTTAGAACGAGCAGCCTCTCTCGTCCTCCACGATAACGCCCGTTACATCATCAACGTGGGCAGCGTGGGCCAGCCCAGGGATGGCGACCCCCGGGCCTCTCTCGGCGTCCTGGACACGGACAATGGAAAATATTATCTCCACAGAACCATCTATGAAATCAAGGATGCCCAGGCCAGTATCCTCTGCATGGGGCTTCCCCGTTTTTTGGCCGAGAGGTTGGCAATAGGCCGGTGAATACAGCAATTCTCCGAGACTGTCCCATTTGTCGAAGTGCCGGAAAAAGTGAAAAGAAGCAAATCGGAATCCAGAAATTTCAATGATCCCTGTATCCTTTTGGTCAACCCATGGATTCATGACTTTGCCGCCCATAATTTATGGTCGCAGCCACTGGGACTCCTCTATCTGGCCGCACTATTGCGTCAGGCCGGATATCGGCTGAACTTCCTGGACTGCCTTGATATCTATCATCCGGAGCTTCAGGGTGAAGGCCTTCGCCGGGTACGGCATGGCCCGTGGGGCACGGGGAAATTCCCCAAGCAGCGAATTCCGACGCCCCCCGCCCTGGCGGATGTGCCGAGGCCTTATCACCGCTACGGCATCACCCCCCGAATTTTCCGACGAGAATTAATCAGCGTCCCCGTACCCGATGCAGTCCTGGTAACCTCGGGCATGACCTATTGGTATCCGGGGGTGGTGGAAGCGGTAAAAATGGTGCGGGAGACCTTTCCGTCCACCCCGGTCATCCTTGGAGGAATTTATGCAACCCTGTGCCCGAAGCATGCTCGACAGGCCGTAGAGCCTGATTACCTTGTCGAGGGCCCAGGCGAGTATGTTGTGCCTGGGGTGGTGGCCGGGGCAACGGGCGGGCCTATGCCGCCGCCGACCGACCCGTCAAGGCCGGAAACCTTGCCCTTCCCCGCTCTTGACCTGTGCAGGGAAATGACCTTCACCCCCATATTGACGAGCCGCGGTTGCCCCTACCGATGCCCTTACTGCGCCACAGGGCTTCTTTACCACGGTTTTATCCGTAGAAGCCCCGAATCGGTTGTTGATGAACTGGAATATTGGCTCCAACTGAAAGGGACACGGGACGTCGCTTTTTACGATGATGCGCTGCTTATGGATTTTGCGGATCACCTGGGGCCTGTGCTGGAAAAGGTATTGTCCCGGGGGCTGTTGATGCGCTTCCACACTCCCAACGGCCTCCACGCCCGATATGTTGACAGAGAGTCCGCTTTCCTCATGCGCCGCGCGGGTTTTCGCACCATACGCTTGAGTCTGGAAACCGCTGACCCCTCTCGTCAATTGCAACTGGGAAACAAGACCGACAACGACACATTCCGCAGGGCCGTGGGTTTTCTGACGGAGGCCGGTTTCGGCCTTGATGAGGTGGGCGCTTATCTCATGGTTGGTCTGCCGGGTCAGGAAATGAGGGAAGTTCAGCAGAGCGTGGATTTTGTCCTGGGTCTGGGTCTCAAACCTCTTCTTGCCGAATATTCCCCTTTACCGGGAACACCCCTGTGGGAAGAGGCCCGCCGAGCCTCTCGCTATCCACTGGAAGATGATCCCCTGTACCAGAACAACTCGGCACTACCCTGCGCCGGGCCGGGCTTCGGGTTCGCTCACCTGAAGTCAGAGCGGGAACGCATCCGCAATCACCGCTCACCGCAAAGTTCGCAGATATCCCGGAGATACCATGCAATCGGCTTGGAGAAAACCCTTTTGTAAGAGGGTTTTCCCCCAAACCCCCTTCCTGAAACTTTGAATTAAAGATTTTTTCTCCATCAGGCAATCTACTAAGGAGTGCGGTTTTGAAGACTGTGATACCCCTCAAAGGCGCGATATTTCTTACCGTAATTATTTTACTGGGAGCAGGTTCTGCATCGGGCGATTTCACGCGGTCCCACTCTTCGCCCCAGTGGATGTTTCTTGGGAAAGGAATTTCCTTTTCATTAATCAGTGCGCATAGATATTACCGTAAGGGGAAACCCGACATCGCCCTCGTCCGCCTTGAGCCTTCCCACGTAAAGCTTACACTCCACCATTTCCGCTCCCACGGGGCTGACGAACCGATGAATGCGGCCCAATGGCAGCGGGCAACAGGTGCTATGGTGGTCTTCAACGGAAGCCAGTATTACCCCGATCTGCGCCCCATGGGGTGGTTCATCCAGGACGGAAAGAACCTGGGGACATCGCTGGTCAAGGGATGGAAAGGCCTGCTGGCGGCTCATCCCACGCGGCCCGGACTCCCTCCCGCCACCGTCCTTGATTTGATGGAACATTCCTACAGCCTTCAATCATTGCCGTTTAAGGTGGCCGTTCAATCCATGATGCTCCTCGATGATCGGGGCAACCTGCGGACCCGAAAAAGCGACTGGACCGCCAACCGCACCGCGGTTGCGGAGGATAGTGAGGGACGCATTCTGATTGTCTGCACACAAGGAGGCTACACGCTGTGGGAGATGGCGAAACTCTTGAGGGAAGGCACTCTGGGGATCCGACGAGCCATGGTGATGGACGGTGGCTTTGAGACCCAGCTCTCCGTGCGCTCCGGAAGCTTCTCGTACACTCTGTACGGGCAATGGTCCATCAGCGATTCCGGGGACCGCTCCATGCCCGGCATCCGCCGGCCCCTGCCCTCGGTGATTGGTGTCGATCCTATGGAGAAGGAAACAGATAGCCGCACACCCTGAGCCCCGCAAACTCCCTTCAGCATATTCAGTCTTCGTCCTCCGAATCCAGCACAATGCCGCGTTTGATGGCGTCGGGGCCGAAACGTTCACGAATGCGGTCCACGGCCTTGATTTCCTCCTCAATCCGCCGTTCCTGGCCGGGGAAAAGCCCCAACTGGCCCTCCATTTCCTCCGGCCGGAGCCCTGAGATCCCCACACCCAGAAGGCGGATATTCTTCCGCCCTGCCTCGGTCCGATCCAGCAAACGCTGCACTTCCTGAAAGATGACGCGATCATTGTTCGTGGGCTTCTGGAGCGTCACCCTCCTCGTCACCGTGGAAAAATCAGGGTAGCGTACCTTTAACTGAACCACATTCCCCCGCAACCCTCGTTTCCGGAGTCTGTAGCCCACCTTTTCCGTGAGCCGATAGAGCTCACGCCTGATGGTCTCCCTGTCCCTTATGTCCCTGGCGAATGTCTCCTCGTGGCTTACGGAGCGGGCGTCGGTATACGGTTCCACGGGGCGGTCGTCCTCACCGCAGGCTAATTTTCGAATCTCCAGACCTGTCTTTCCCAGCCGGCTTTCCAGCAGATCGACCGGAAATCGGGACAACTGCCCGATGGAGCGGATACCCATCTCCTCCAGGATCCGCGACGTTACCCTGCCCACGCCCCATATGCGGGAGACGGGCAGGTGTTCCAGGAACATGTGCACGCCATCATGAGGCACCACAACCAGCCCGTCGGGTTTGTCCAGGTCCGAGGCGATCTTGGCCACGAACTTGTTGGAAGCCACGCCCGCCGAAGCTGTCAGGCCCGTGGCCTCGAAAATCTCGCGCTTGATCCGCCCCGCGATCTCCTTCGCCGGACCCAGAAGAGTCTGGCTGCCAGTCACATCAAGAAACGACTCGTCCAACGCTAGATGCTCCACCAGAGGGGTAAACCGCAGCAGGACCCCACGGATAACCGACGAAACTTCCTGATATCTTTTCATGCGCACCGGGAGGAAAACCGCGTGCGGGCACCGACGGAGGGCCTCGGCCATGGGCATGGCCGAATGGATCCCGAAAGAACGAGCCTCGTAAGAAGCGGCGCTGACAACTCCCCTCCCCTTAACCGGCCCCCCAACGACCACCGGCCGACCGCGCAACTCGGGCCGATCCCGCTGCTCCACCGAGGCATAAAACGCGTCCATATCTACGTGGATGATGGCGCGGGGCATCTTCTCCATCTTGTGCATCCCCTTTTTCCTGCACGCAAGCATCATTCACCGCAGAGATCGCAAGGAAGCTAATCCTAAAGTACAAAGCGAGGGGGCTGTGCCCACCATGCATAACTTCATCTTTGCAATATGCGATGCTTACTTTAAGTCATTACTTATTATGATTATCGTATTAGGTCAGCAAATAAAACTTTAATTGCTTGATTTTTATTAAATTCTTATTGCTTACCCATTGGACCGAAAGCTGTGATTCAATACCGGCCAAACCTTAATGGCATTCATGTTCCAAGAGGGGTGGCCCGGACAATTTATTGTCCGGGCTGCGCAGCAGCAAGAGGCAGTATATGGCTCGTTTAAGGGTTCACGGGCGCGGGGTGCACCGGGCAAAACCTCTTGTTGCTTCGCGACACGGACGATTTGTCGTCCGGGCCACCCCGACAACATCCTTCATCTATTATTGGCGGCAATTTGACTGTAATATCGTTGATAAATATTTGCTGATCAAAGTGGATCAATCTATTACTTATTTTAATATCGCAACTCAAAAAAAATGGCAAAATTGATCTGTTGGAATGGCTTTGATGCTGCATCAATTTTGCGCACGGAGGAATGAGAAGTGAGGAACGGTGTTGGCGGCGCGAAAAAAGTTATGGACAATCAGCGGGCGGTATGTTAGGAAAAACCTTGTAAACATGCATTCACGTGGATGCGGGTTGTAAGAATAGTCGGGCATTCGAGCATGTATCAAGCGTAAATTAACGACTGCTCCGAGGTGGATTGAAACGCACCCAGAGAGGCAAAGTATACGGGCAGAGCCAACAGGATGGTGAGCACGGCCCAGCTTGCATGATGACAGGATTTAACTCTCTGCGATCTGTGCATACTCTGCGGTGAATGATCTACGAGATGGTGCAAGGGTTTCAGGCCGAGGCCATCTTCGTACTGTTGAAACGCATACTAGGAGGCTGTGGTTATGCGGCTGCACGAATTTGAGGCCGCGACGATCTTCGCCCGGGAAGGCATCCCGGTGCCGGAGGGCCGGGTGGCCTCTTCGCCACAGGCCGTCCGCGAGGCTGCGGCAGCCATCGGCCCGCCGGTGGTGGTCAAGGCCCAGGTCCTTGTGGGGGGCCGGGGAAAGTCTGGCGGGATACAATCTGCAGAGGATGAGGCCGGTGCTGAACGGGCGGCGGCCCGTATCTTTTCCGGCAGTGTACGGGATTTCCCTGTGCGGGAAGTGCTTGTATGTCGAAAAATACCCTTCCAGTCTGAAATGTACATGGGCGTGGTAGTGGATGGATACCGGGGCTGTCCCACGGCCATGATCTCGTCGGAGGGCGGCGTGTCGGTGGAAGAAATCTCCAGGAAAAGGCCCCACATGCTTATCTCCCGTGAAATACCGGCGGACACGGGGCTCCGGCTCTACCAGGCCCGGGACATGGCGCGGGAGGCAGGGCTTGCCGGTCCTCCACTGGCGGCGGTTTCGGATATCCTTTTTAGGCTCGTACAAATCTTCTTTACGTATGAGGCCCTTATTGCGGAGATCAATCCGTTAGCCATGGATCCAGATGGCTCACCGTGGGCACTGGATGCGGTGCTGGAAATAGACGATTCGGCACGCCGCAGGGTGGAGAGACTGCTGCTACCGCTGGCTCAACGGGATGAAGATCCACTGGTCCGGAGAGCCAGGGAAATCGGTGTCTCATATGTTGATCTGGACGGCGATATCGGCATCATCTCCAGCGGTGCGGGCCTGGGGATGGCCACCATGGATATCGTGGCCTCATGCCTTCGGCCGGCCAACTTCCTGGAAACGGGCGGGGGCATCACGGAGCAGCTTCTTTATAACGTGATGGAACTGATTTTCCGCAAGGATGGGCTCCGCGGGGTTATCATAAACCTGTACGGGGGGATCAACCCCATCCACGAAGGGGCCAAAGGCATCGTCAGATTCATCCTGGAGCGAAAAATAACCATACCCATTGTGGCCAAGGCACTTGGAAACCGCCAGGAGGAAACATGGGAAATTCTCAGGATCGGCGGGGTTGAAGTGGTCACCGACAATCAGACAGAGCGATGCGTCCAGCGGCTTGTTGAAATGTTGGGGGAGAAGAAGAATTGAGCATTCTTCTGGATGGAAAAACACCTGTTGTAGTGCAGGGCATCACCGGCAGGGTAGGCCGCGCTCAAACGCACTGGATGCTGGACTATGGGACAAACATAGTGGCCGGCGTCACCCCCGGCCGCGGGGGCATGGAAGTTGAGGGCGTTCCTGTCTTCGATACGGTGCGGGAAGCCAGGGAGAAGCGCGGCGCACAGGCCTCTGTGTTTTTTGTTCCCGCGGCGGCGGTGGCGGAAACGCTCTACGAGACCATTGATGCCGGCATCGAGTTGATCGTGGTGGTCACCGAACACATTCCCGTTCATGACGTCATGCGACTGCGGCACTATGCGCGGCAAAAGCGGTGCACCGTTCTCGGCCCCACAACGCCGGGCATTCTGACACCCGGCGAGGCCAAGATGGGCATTATGCCGGGTGCTCTTTTCTCCCGCGGACCTGTGGGCATCGTATCCCGAAGTGGGACCCTGTCGTATGAGATAGGCGGAAACCTGCGGAGCGCGGGCATCGGACAGAGCACCGTGGTGGGGATGGGTGCGGACCCGGTAGTCTTCACCAACCTGCCCGAAATTCTGTCCCTTTTTCAGGCGGACACTGAGACACGAATTATCGTAGTGGTCGGCGAGGTAGGCGGCGTCCAGGAGGAAATGGCCGCCGAGTTCATCCGCGATCACGTAAGCAAGCCGGTGGTGGCATATATTGCCGGGCGGCATACTCCAGAAGGCAAACGCATGGGGCACGCGGGGGCACTGATCCAGCGCGGCATGGGGAACGCTCGAAGCAAAATCGAGGCCCTCACCCGGGCGGGCGTGGCCGTCTCTGAGACGCCGGCGGGGGTTGTGGATATCGTGCGAAAATTGCTTTGAATTTGCGCTCCGAGCCCCGGCCACCTCCTCCCTCTACTCCACGTCCCTCAAAATCCGAATTTGCTTTTTTGACGGGATACCAGGATAATCCAGATTTTCTTAATCCTATTATCCTGTCAAAAAGCTCTCCTTTCTGTAACACTCTCATTACACTCTCTATCCGCTTCGTTGTAAAACACGAAAGGTTTTGATAAAGTACATTTATATAAAACATTAAAATCCTGTTAGTTACGGCAAAACAGCCATGAAAACCCGCATGTTCCAGATGATTATCATGCTCGTGGTTGCCGGTGCCCTGGGGGTATTCGGCGGTGCGGTGTACACGCTCGTGCATGAGCTTCCCGAAGTTCAGCTTCTGGAGGGCTTTGAACCTACCGCATCTACGCGCGTCCTCTCGCGGGATGGACAGTTGGTGGCGGAATTTTTTATCGAAAAACGCACGCCGATTCCTCTCAAGGATATTCCCCGATACCTGAAAGAGGCCGTAGTCGCCGTGGAGGATCAAAACTTTTATCATCACTTTGGTGTTGACCTGCGGGGAGTTGCCCGGGCCGTGTACCACAACCTCCTGAAGGGTCGGTTTGTTGAAGGTGGAAGCACCATTACCCAGCAACTGGCAAAAGTCCTTTTCCTGTCTCCGGAGAAAAGCCTTGCGCGCAAACTGCGGGAAGCCGTTCTGGCATTGCAAATCGAGCGTCGGTATACCAAAGATCGGATTCTGGAGATCTATCTCAACCAGGTTTACATGGGGAGCGGGGCATACGGTGTAGAAGCGGCCTCAAGGATCTACTTCGGGAAAAGCGTCCGGGAGCTGGACCTTGCCCAGTGCGCCATGCTGGCAGGGCTCCCCAGGTTGCCCGGACGCTATTCGCCCATCGTCAACAGAGAGGCTGCACTTCGGCGGCGGCGCTGGGTGCTGCAACGCATGGTCAAAGAGGGATACATCACACCCCAACAGGCCTACCTGAGTAATTTGGAGCCTCTGCTAGAGGGCGGATCGAGGCGCGGTAGTCCTTCCGGGGGTGCGCCATACTTCGTGGAGTATCTGCGTCAGCAAATGGAGAATCAACTGGGAACCCGTGCTCTTTACAGGGAAGGTCTGACCATACACAGTACACTGGACACCCGGCTGCAGCAAGCCGCGCAGGAGGCCCTGAGGGAAGGACTCGACCAGTTGATCGACAGGCACCCCGACAAATATAATGACCCGACCGCAGCATCCGCCTTGCAGGCTGCCCTCATCGCCCTGGACGTTCACACCGGGGGCATACTGGCCATGGTGGGCGGCCGCGAGTTTTCGGAAAGCCAGTTCAACCGTGCGGTCCAGGCCCACCGTCAGCCAGGTTCGGCCTTCAAGCCTGTGGTGTATGCCGCCGCTGTCCAGGCCGGTCTTTCCCAGGCCGATATTATCTGGGACTCCCCCGTGATCTTTCCGTCTCCGGACGGTGGGGAGCCCTGGGAGCCGCATAATTTTTCCGACCAGTTTGAGGGCGAGATTTCTCTGCGCCTGGCACTGGAGAAGTCTCAGAACGTTGCTACCGTGCGCCTGGGACAAAAGATCGGGATCGCCCCGGTGGTGGATCTGGCCCACAGAATGGGCATTCATTCCTCCCTTCCGCCCTACCTCTCACTGGTGCTTGGATCAGCCGATGTAACGCTGGTGGAGCTGACATCGGTATACGCCACCCTGGCCAATGGAGGCGTCTGGCAGGAGCCGTTTGCGGTCAGGGAGATCCAGGACCGCAAGGGCGAAACGATCTTTCGGGCCCGTCCCAAGGCGAGAGAAGCTTTGAGCGCCGAGGATGCACATATTGTCATCGATATGCTCAAAGGCGTGATTGAGAGTGGGACGGGGCGAAAAGCGCGGGTTCTGGGCCGTCCTCTTGCCGGCAAGACCGGAACGACAAACGATTTCCGGGATGCATGGTTCATCGGGTTCTCTCCTCGCGTGGTGGCGGGCGTGTGGGTGGGCAACGACGACCACTCCCCGCTGGGCAACCGCGAAACGGGCGCCAGAGCCGCATTGCCCATCTGGATCAGCTTTATGGAGAAGGCATTGTCCGGCACCCCGGTGGAGGACTTTGTTCCGCCACCTGACCTGGTCGAAATTGATATCGATAAGCGTTCCGGGCTGCTGTCAGCTCCCGGGTGCGGCGAGCCCGCGTCCATGCTCCTCCGGCAGGACCAGGTGCCCGCCCGGAAATGCGGTGAGAAGGAAAGTCCATCTCTGGTGGGCCGCTGAGATGAGGAGAAATGGAAACCACGGCACGGGTGTTCCGCCCGCGAGAGAAAATGGCCAGATGGCAATGCCACGCCTTCATGAGGGTCCAGCATCTTCTATGTTCGCGCTCAGATGATGATGTGGTGAGTTGGAAAAAAGCTTCTGGTCGGTCTTCCCAGTTGATTTTCAGAAAAGGCGGAAAGAGAAAGTTTTGAAGGACCTCAATTCCTGTCTTCTCCTCCATTGATCCGCGGAGAGAATGTCTATCTGTCTCCTCCGTTGTTTGGGGCCAACGTGGATCGATTTTTACCGTTCCGCTTGGAGATGTACATTGCCTCGTCCGCATGCTTGATAAAACTTTCCGTCGAATCGCCAGCTTTTAAATTAGCCACTCCCAGGCTGATGGTGACCTCGATGAAGCCATTCTTGCCGGAAGCGAAGCGCTCTTTTTGAAATTCATTCCGAAGCCGCTCTGACACGTTCATGGCCTGTTTGCCGTCTATGCCCGGACAGATGACCACAAATTCCTCCCCCCCATAGCGGAACGCGGAATCATAGCGACGCTTGAACCTGCGGATAACCTCAGCTAGGCGAACAAGCACGCGATCGCCCTCGATGTGACCACATGTGTCATTGTAATGCTTGAAACTGTCGATGTCTATCATGATCAGGGACAGAGGACTTCCTTGTCTCCGGGCCCTCTGTATTTCCGCATTGAGCTCGTTGTAAAGATGCCGGCGGTTGAAAAGCCCGGTGAGATTATCGGTTATGATCAGTTCCTGTATTCTTTCCTCCTGGCGCTTGCGGTTTGTTATGTCCCGGCAGGTCACAAGCAGGGCCGGTTGAGAATGATAGTCGGTGAGAATGCACAGGGCCTCCAGGTAAATTATGCCGCCGCTTTTTTTCAACACTCTTAACTCATGAGGCTTTTGAGAAGATAAATCCTGCAGGCACTCCTGGATATGATCCTTCATGGCGGCCCTGTCATCCGGGTGAACCATATCCATGACATTACGCCCCATCATCTCGGATTCCGAAACCCCTATAAACTCCAGCATCATGGGATTGGCGTATCGGACTCGGTTCTCCTGGATTATCATCATCCCCTCCAGGGATCGTTCCACCAGTGTTTGGAATCCGAGTTCACGGCTTGCGCGGTGTTTGGCCTCCGATTCTTCGCTTGCCCAGTGTTTTAACTCTGTATCTTTCCACAGGCTCAGTTGTTCCCTTTTTTCCGCTCTATCTCTCATGGATAATAATACACCAAGGGGTTTGTGATTGCCTGGATAGAGTTGGGCCATGACATCCATGGTGTAAATTCGCCCGGACTTGCTTTTCACCCTGATTTCATAATTGCTCGGTGGACTCACTTGCAGAAGGCGCTGATAGAATCGCTCCTGCATCTTGGGTAAGTTATCTTCAGCGACAAAGTCGCCAAACGTCTTTCCCCGTAGCTCATCCTGAGTATATTCCAAAAAATATTGAAATCGCTGGTTACAATAGATCAGTTCCCAATGGGGTTGGATAAATATGGCGATAGCATCGCCCAGGATTCCCAGGATATCGTCCCACGGGGTCTCAGGTTTTTTCAGCCAGCCGTTGAAGTGTATTCCTTTTTCCTGTTTCATGGTTTCTTAAACACCGAGCCGTCGCGCAGGTATTACAGGAGATGGTTGGTCATGTGCTCAATTCGCGCAGAAATCGGGCGCACTGCTCAGGATATGATACGTTGATATAAATACCTGTTCCCATTTCAAAACCAGCCGGTGTGGTAAGCCTGGGAACAATCACCGTATACCAGTGGTAGTGCTTGACATTGGAGTCCTGGACGGGGGCCGAGCGGATAATAAAGTTGTAATCCGGATCGCCCAGTCCCGTGTAAATTTTTTTCAACACTTCCTGGAGGATATGAGAAAATGCATTAACCTCCTCATCATTGATGTTCCCGAAGGAGCCTCGATGCAGCTTGGGAATTATTCGCGCCTCAAAGGGCGAGCGAGACGCAAACGGGCAGTAGGCCACAAAGTTATCGTTCTCCATGATAATCCGTTCTTGCTGCCTTATCTCCTCAGCGAGCATGTCGCAATAAATACAAGAGCCGAACGTGTCATATGAAATTCGCGCCTGGTATATCTGATCCCGCACGTGGGGCGGCGTAATAGGTGTGGCGATGACTTGCGAGTGGGGGTGCTCCAGCGATGTGCCTGCCCTGGAGCCGTGATTACGGAACACGGTGATCAGTTCCACCTTTTCATGGAGGGAGATGTCGGTGTAACGGTTGCGATAAGCCAACACAACGTTGCGTATGGACTCCCGGCCCATAGTGGCAGGATTTTGATCGTGGGCGGGGGTTTCGATTATGACCTCAGCGATACCATATCCGCCCGCCCGCAAAAACAGGCCTTCATGAGTTCGCTGTGTGCCGAGATCTTCCGCAAGGGCCGCATACTTGTTGGGAACCGCCCGCAGCGCCCAGCCGCCATCATCATTAATCTGAAACACCGCCGCCGGGGTCTTGTCCTCGTTGCCCGGGCAAAAGGGGCACTGTGGGTCAAATGGCGGCGGATTTTTGCGCTCACGTTGGGAATGTCGAAACGTGTCGGGCCTCCTGGCACGTTCGGTGGCGATGATCACCCATTCCTTCGTTGCGAAGTTCTGGCGAAACTCCGGCATGCCGCCTCCTTTCCTTCCAATGGAGAAGTAATTTTAAATATTATAATTTTTTTCACAAGAAATCAATATCATTATCACGTCCGTCCTGATTTCAGAGTACGAGCCGCGGGCTGAAAAGAGCTATTGACCGTTTTTAAAATTTCGGCTATTTTGTCAATTGAGAGCTTTTGCACAGGAGGATGAAGCCATGGACCACCGCAAAAAACTTCTTTTTAGCATCGAACAGATTGAGGAGCGCGTAGAATATCTTGCACAAGTGATCTCCAAGGAGTATGCAGGTCGAGAGCTTATCCTCATTGGCATCCTCAAAGGATCTTTCATCTTTTTAGCCGATCTTGTCCGGCGGCTTACCATACCAGTGATGATAGATTTTGCGCGCCTGGCGAGCTATGGGCCCAAAAGTTACAGCAATGGAGAAGTGACTATCACCAAAGATATCGAAACGCCATTGGCGGGGCGTGATGTTATACTGGTCGAAGACATCGTTGACAGTGGAAATACGCTAGCCTTTTATTCTGAGAAGCTGAAGGCCCATCGACCACGGTCTTTGAAAATCTGCACCCTCATTGATAAGGCCCAGAGAAGAAAAAAGCATGTGAGAATAGATTACTGCGGCTTCAAGCTCCAGGAGGGCTTTGTAGTGGGATACGGGCTGGATTTTGATGAACGATATCGAAGCCTTCCCGGCATTTATATAATCGAGCAAGACACCTCTGAAGCGGGGGGCAACGAGGAGACATGATGGAGATTCTTTGCAAGCAATGTGGGACTTCATATTTATTTGACGAGGCTCGCGCCACAGGGAAGAGGATGCGATTCAAATGCTCTAAATGTGGCAATATTTTCGAGTGCCGGACCACCGCCCCAGAATTCGAGAAAGAGCGCTCCCCGCCGCCTGAAGAGACCGTCAGGATCGACATGCACCGGCGCCTGGAAGAAATAGAAGCGGATCAAAAACGGAAAGAAGATGATATGGCCGGTCCCGAGCAGCGTCCCATAGTGGTGGAAGGAATCATCGGTGCCTCCGAAGCGGGTCTGGATGAATCTGATGTTCCAGATATTGAAATTGGCGAGCCTCCGGCGCTTGCCTCTCAAAACATTCGCTTTTCCCGCCATGGTCAAGGGACAGCATGGCGACTTGCGCCTGTTCTCCTGGTCACGGCGTTGCTGGTCATCGCCATCTCGTTAGGCCTCTATCTTATGGGAAGCACGGTGGCCCCCGGGTTAATGAAGTTCCTCCCTCACAGAGTTCAACGTTATCTTACTCGAACACAGGAATCCAGCGTAAAGAAACTGGTTCTGAGGGATGTTGAGGGATTTTTCAGCCGCAACAATGTAGTGGGGCACATTTATGTCATAAAGGGAAAGGTCGAGAACCGCGGGGTAAAATCATACAGGAACATCCGCGTAAAGGGCGTCCTTTACAACAACAAAGGGTATCCATTGATGGAAAGGGCGGTATCTTGCGGCGTTGACATATCCGACCGGGACCTGGCAACTCTGTCGGGAAGCGAAATAGATGCCCGTATGACAGCCCTTCCTCCCGAGAGGACCGGTATGCTCCAGCCATCCGGAACCATACCCTTCACCGTGGTATTCATCGATTTGCCCAAAGATATATACGAGTATTCCATCAGCATCATCGAAGCGGTCTGATTAACGAAGTTAATCACAAAGAGAGCGCTTGCCGTTCTCTTTACAATCGCCGACAGTCGATTGTATAAGAAGATAATAGTGCTGTAATCATTTTTGCGCTGCGGTGAACCAGAAAACAACAAACGTGATAACAAGAAAATCAGTTTAAAATTAGCAGTTAGCAATGCAAAGTTAGTAATTTCCAGAAACTTTGAACTGTATACTGATGTCAAACATGTGTAACACCTAAAGAGGGAGCATAAAGAGATAGCCTTTGCTCTGTTCACTTTTTGCAGGACAGGTTTTGCATTTTGCACTGTTCTTTCTGTTTCTTGAGGGGGCGGCCCAGCACGGATTGAATTTCCTCCGGGGAGACAATCCCGGTTCTGATCAACAGCGGTTCGCTCTCACATAAATCGATGATGGTTGATCCGACGCCAGGCAGAATTTCCGACCAGGCAAGAACCATATCCACGTCCCATCCCAACTCCTCAACCACGTGCTCCCATTGAACCAGGCCGGGTTTGTTCGAACGGTTGGCGCTGGTGGCAGTAATGGGATTTCCCGTCCTGGCTGCAAGGTTTCTCGCCACAGGATGCCCCGGCACTCGAACCCCGACTCTTTCCTTTCCCCCGGTAAGGGCCGGGTGAAGGCCGCGGCGAGCAGGCAGCAGCAAGGTCAAAGGGCCCGGCCAGAATCGATCTATGAGGACGGCGGCGTCTTTGGGAACGCTGTTGACCAATCGGTCCAGGCTATGTGGATGATCTACACAGACCATGAGCGGTTTAGAATGATCGCGACCCTTGACAAGAAAAACTTTCTCCAGTGATTCCGGGCTGAAAATGTCAGCCCCCAGGCCATAAAAAGTCTCCGTCGGGTATGCCACAAGGCCGCCTGCACGGATAGCCCGGGCTGCTTTTTCCACTCCGACATCCGGGTCTCTCCCCGGCCCGGTCTGGAAGATCTTTAGAGATTCATTCCTTTTCATCCTGCTTCCCATCTGCACCTTGTGGATGGAGGACTTGCCGCGCCTGCCCTTCAATCTCTTCAGCCATCTGCTGTCGATGACGACGCAACATAAGGGCCAATTCAGGGTCGTTCATGGCAAGGATCTGCGCTGCCATTATTCCAGCGTTAGTTGCACCGGCGGGGCCAACGGCCATGGTAGCCACAGGGATCCCGGAAGGCATCTGAACCATGGCCAGAAGGGAATCGAACCCTCCCAGTGGTGAAGATGCGATGGGAACTCCGATTACCGGAAGAGTCGTCCCCGAAGCCAGTACGCCCGGTAAATGAGCAGCAGCTCCAGCGCCTGCAATTATCACGGAGATGCCCCGATCCAGGGCGCTGGTCGCGTACTCCCTAACCAATCGCGGTGAGCGGTGAGCGGAGGCAATGGTCATTTCGCATTCAATCCCGAATTGCCTGAGCATATATGCAGCCTTTTCCATCACAGGAAGGTCAGATTTGCTTCCCATCACTATGCCGACCTTTTTGTTACCCATTCTCCTTCTCCATATTCTGTTCTTCCCGAATCCTCACCTCTGCAAGACTTTTCCGCAAACCCTCATGTCCCGGTGCCATAGTGAGCCCCGTTTGAAAAAGATACATCGCCTCCTTGTACCATCCTCCATCCAAATAGCTTAAGCCGGCCATGTAGTAAGCTTCATGAAGACCGGGGGGATACATATCGATCAGGATACGATCCAGCGCATCTTTTCCATAGACGCGTTCGACTGTGTGGCGGTTGTGAATCAGGAAGCGCACTAACAGGGAGTTGTCCGAGTGACGGGGAAGAAGGCGCGCCAAATGGGCGTCCGCGGTTTGAAATAAAGAGGCGATCTCCGCCAATTCGCTCTTCAAGGAAGTACTGATGACATTCATCCGCTGTTCCATCTCGCGGAGGATCTGATCGAGCTTGCCGGTGGGATATTCGCCATCGACCAGCCTTTCATATTGCGGAGCATAAGCCTCCAGTTGATACACGTCTTCTTTGAGCTTTATGCATTGATGAAAAATCGAGCCAATGGTCCAATCAAAGAGGTATCCCAGTATGCTTCCCTTTTCCTTGTCGTTGCGCAATAGATAGTGGCAGCGATCTTTTAGCGTCCAGAGCTTCCCCTTGTGTGATTCAGTGCCTACCCAATGCTCCATCATTGAGTACTGAACTCGACCGGTCTTCTGATGATTTTGAATAATCTCATCAAAGAATATTCGATTATCAAGATATTCGCTCACAAGATCACGGAAAAGCATGGTCTTGCGTTCATGCAGCCATTTGCCGACCATTTTACATAACGCCTCCGGATCACTCGGATCCTGAACCATAGATGGAATTATCGTTGCTTTGAGAGCGAAGAATTTTCTTCAGTGCTTTTCGCCCGATGTCCTTGCGATAATGGAGGCCCTCCCATCGAATCAAGGAGCACGCTTCATACGCACGTTTTATGGCCGACTCTATGTCCCTGCCCTGGGCTGTGACCCCCAGTACGCGCCCCCCGTCTGTAAAGATACGTCCTGCCAGATTTCGGGTTCCCGCGTGGAACACCGCCACGTCATCCATGGCCTCCGCATCGTTCAATCCTTCTATCTCTTTACCCTTTTCGTAAGAACCGGGATAGCCCCCCGATGCCATAACCACGCACACCGCCGGGCGCGGGTCCCAACGAACTTCTATGCCATCTAACTCTCCTTCCACAATTGCAATCAGTATCGGAACGAGATCGCTCTCCAGGCGCATAATAAGGGGCTGCATCTCGGGGTCGCCGAAACGTGCGTTAAATTCCAGGACCTTTGGCCCCTCCTCCCCGATCATCAATCCGGCATAAAGGGCTCCTCGATACGGCGTTCCCAACTCTGCCATGGCCTCAACGGCGGGAATCATTATCTCCTCCATTATCCGCTGATGCATCTCCTCGGTTACCACCGGTGCAGGTGAGTAGGCCCCCATACCGCCGGTGTTGGGACCCTCGTCATTGTCGAAAACAGGTTTGTGGTCCTGGGAAGTGGGCATGGGCACTACGGTTCGACCATCTGTAAAGACGATAAACGAGGCTTCCTCTCCCTTCAGGAGCTCCTCGACCACAACGCGATTTCCAGCATCGCCGAATTCCCTTTCCAGCATGATCCTGTCAAGAGCCACCATCGCTTCTTTTCGATCGCGGCACAGCAGGACCCCTTTCCCCGCGGCCAACCCGTCGGCTTTTATCACAAGGGGACCTGAGCCCGTTCGGATATACGTAGCCGCCTCATCCCGATGTGAAAAAACAACCGCGTCCCCCGTGGGTATCCCATGCCGCTTCATGAGTTTTTTGGCAAAAGCCTTGCTCCCCTCGATTTGGGCCGCCTTTTGTGTGGGACCTATTATCTTTAATCCCTTTTCATTCATACGATCCACCAGTCCCAGAACCAGTGGCATCTCGGGTCCGACCACCGTAAGGTCCACCCGTTCTTCCTCGGCAAAGCGCACCAAATCATCAACGCGGTCGGCTGCGATGGGAACGCATTGTGCTGCTTTTTGGATTCCGGCATTTCCCGGAGCGCAGTAAATTTTTTCTACCAAGGGGCTTTTGGCGATTTTCCAGACCAAAGCATGCTCCCGGCCCCCTCCTCCTACGACCAGCACCTTCACTTTCTCTCTCCAGGCAATATTGTATAACACGTCCCGCACTGTTCGATGCGTACGCACGGGCCTACCGTCCTGAACCGACGATTCCAACGAGGGTTCTTCATCGGATGTTCGTTCCCTGAGCCGGCTAAAATGCCAGAATCACCGGATAGAATCCAGATAATCCGCAATCGCCCGGTCATACGCAGAAGTAAGGCGGAATACCTTGCGCGCAAGATAGAAGTTGGTCTTCCGGCTGACTGTGCCGCCGCTTTCTTTCATTTCCTGCAAAATCCGGGCATAATCAGACGGGTCGGTAACAACTGTGACGAAAGGATAATTTTTGGCCGCCGCCCGCAGCATGGAAGGTCCTCCGATGTCAATATTCTCCATGGCATCCTCCAGGCTCACACCAGGCTTGGCAACGGTCTGCTCGAAGGCATAGAGGTTCACCACAACCATATCGATGGGGAGGATGCCCGCTTTCTCCATCTGTTCCACATGTTCGGATCGATCGCGCAAAGCCAGCAACCCGCCATGGATCAGTGGATGAAGTGTCTTGACGCGACCGTCCAGCATTTCGGGAAAGCCGGTATAATCTGATACATCCCGCACCGGTAACCCCACTTTTCGCAGAGCTGCAGCGGTACCTCCGGTGGAGAGGATTTCCACGCCGGATCGCCCCAACTCTGTTGCAAATTCCGCGATACCGCTTTTGTCCGTGACGCTTATTATGGCCCGCCGTATGACACCCATTCCTTCTCCTTCCCGGGAAAATGTTTTGTGATTCTCCTGCGTTTTCCTTGTCTGATTCAAAAATCGCCGCTCCGGTAAAGGTTTCCGTCAATTGCACCGAACAGAGTGACGGTCCCCCCCGCAAAATCATCTGCTTGAGGATGTTTCTCAATTAAAGAGACGAAAGAACCGGCCATGCCTTGGACTCGGGCCTGAAAATGTAAATGTTCCCGTCAAAATCCCGTCCCAGCGACCTGGTTGGGGTTTATTCATTCTCTCCGTAGTTCCGCAATTCGAATATAACCGGGTCTGAAGAAAAGAGGCCCATATCAATCCAATAGGAATCGGTGCCGACGCTGTAACAAGGAATGTGCAAGATATTCGAGACCGCGTCAAATGTAGAGCATTGGGTATCAGTTATACCCTGGCCATAGTTACTCAGCTCAAACTGAGTCGGATTAAGAGAGGCAAGGCTCATATCGATCCAATAGGAATCGGTGCCGATGCTGAAGCAAGGAATATGGAAGGTGTTGGTGACAATGTCGAATGTGGCGCATTGACCGTCTGCACCGGTGCCGCCCGTGTCTCCGGTATCTCCGGTATCTCCGGTGCCGCCATCAGTCGTTCCCCCTGACGCCTCTGATGAATAGATCTCCAGAATATCACTATCGCTGAGCTGGGTCGTGTAAAACCGGACCTCGTCTATCCAGGAGCTAAGGTGGAAGATATACCCTTCCCCATAGTGGTTGTTGGCCCCGATGATGATTTGGTTTACGCTTTCGCTGAGCTGGGAATAATCGGAATCGGTCTCCTTTAGCTCCCCATCAACATATACTTTTTTCCCTGCAGGGCCCCATGTGCACGCCACGTGATGCCAGTCGTTGTCGTTGAAGATGGAGGTGATAGGGGTCGTGGTGTTGATCCAATGATCTCCCGCGGTAGGATTGGTGGCGAAATTCAACGTTCCGCCGAAATCCCCGCTTGTGGGGCTGTAACTCAACAAGCCGCCGTTCCAGCTCAGGAAAAAGTTTATTCCGATGCCTGCCGCGAAAATGTCGTGGCGTTCTATATCCGTATTGTAATCCGTTGTGGGTTTTACCCAGGCAGCGAAGGTTCCTTGTTCGCGCGTCCAGATGCCGGAGTTTTCAAACACAACAAATGCAAGTCGGGTGAACTGTGCGCCCGTTCCCACAACGCCCGGCCCATAAAGAACACTCCTATTCTGCTGTGGAGTGAGTCCATTCTCACTGTCCATGTTGCCTTCACATCGGAGAAACAGTGATGGAGAGGCTGAAAAGCCATCAGGTATAAACATACTAAAGAATAATGCTATGACCAGGACCGTCGGAATTACATATGCCTTTTTCATGGTAGACCTCCTTGGTCCAATACTATACCACCATCAAGTGTAAATAAACACCAGTTTACAATGCCACGGCCGGGTAAAAAAATGGATAAGCCAAAGCAGATGACCATGTCAAAGATGTTCCTGTTAAAGAAAAGCATGACAGGAATTCAAGGACACGCTTGATGACGCAGGCTGGCGATTCTTTATCTCATCATGGAGAAGTTCATCAACCCATTCCAGTCCCCGCTCAAGAAGCTTGCATCGAGAAGGTCGACTGGTTTTGGGGTCGCAGCCAGTTACATCATAGATCATTTCAACCGCCTTTTCAAATTCACCTTCCCCGAAAATTTTTTCGCCGGAATTGGGCCCGTTAGATTTTGGCGAAGTGCTGCGCGGTATTGCATAGACAATGTTTCAGGAACGTGATATGGGCCGTGTCCGAAATACTATTGAATTATCGTCCCCTCGCCCCCGCTTGCGGGAACGAATGATATATCGGGTCTTTTCCGCGGCGGAAATATGACTTAATCCTCTTATATAAAACTCGTCTGAAGGACATCTTACAGTGCATACGCAAACCACCCTCTTTTCAACTCCAACAGAAAGGATTATCCTGATCTAAATCAGCCACTCTCCCTCCTTCAACACCACTTTTCCATCGGCCTCCAGGCTTGGTTTCCACATTACCGCATCGAAGTGCATAGATGCCATAACCTCCCCGCCTAGGACAATGCTCGTACCTATACCGATATGGGCGGTCCCATAAACGCCCTCATCGTCCAGAGTGAGGCCTGACATTTTACATTTAGGATTGAGGCCGAAGGCAAGCTGAGCGAGGTTATAGACGAGGGGATTGTTTTGAGCAGCCATCATGTTGCTGATGGTTGTCGCTTGATCCCCTCCCTCGATCTTGGCGACTTTTCCTTTTTTGATGGTGAAAACAACCGGCTCCCTCAAGACCCCAATCTGATAATAGGGGATGCTTCCGTCCGCCACAAAGACGCCTTCGGCGCTCTCTTCCACCGGGGATATGTTTGCCTCGATGTCGGGCACAGTGGATGCTGTCCCGGGTTCCCGTGCCAGGCCAGTATGAGCATTTCCTTTCCGTCCTTCAAGACTCATGGTGAGATGGGTTCCCCTTGGTGATGTCAATGTGACGAAATTCGTATCAGTCAATAGTTTGGCAACTTTTTCACACAAAGGTTTCACTTCTTCGAAGTCTGCCTTGATGCCCCCTTCATTCATCAATCCATCGGTGATGTCTGTCAAAACGATCGCTCTGGCGCCCTCTCCAAGTGCGGCCTTCAGGGCTGGAGTATGGGTGATTGAGATGCTGAGGGGCAGCAAAATCACATCGGCCTTCTTCATGCTCTCTGCCACAAGTTCGGGGGGTTCTTGCCCCGGGGTTTTTCTGGGGACAATGATGGAAATGATCGGCTCTGCTCCCGCCTGCCAGACTGCTCCAGCCAGGGCCTGAGCATGAGGGATCTGCTCCGAAAAATCTGTGATAATGAGCACCTTCTCTCCGGGCTTCACTCCTGCGTTATATTCCACGATTCTTTTCGCGCCTCTCATTAAAAGGACTTCTTTCATCATTTTTCTCCTTTGTCCCTCGAGAGCAATAAAATAAGCCCGCCTAACTTTATTGAGTTGAGGGGGTTGATGTCCTGCCTGTACATCAAGCCGGTCAGGTTTACATCAGCAGTCCTCTTGGGAAAGGAACTCTCAGCAGGTTGCTGAAAATGAGGTAGAAAAAAATAGTGATACCCAACGCAAAGGATATATTTGCCAGCAAAGCCCGTTTCCAATGAGAATGAGACAGCGCTGTTGTAACAAGCAGGGATGTCCAAAACGTGGAGGCGAAGAACCCGACGTGGAAGACCCCGGCAACATACAGAACAAATAGTATCACCACCATCAGCCAGAGGACAGGCGGGATGTCTTTAAAAACTATGACCTCTTCCTTTTTGAATCTAGGCAGAAGGGATCGTATGGCCATAAAAGCGGAACACGCGATAAGTCCGTAAAGAAGAAACGCTGGAAATATGGCTCCTTCCCTCGGGATGCCTTTTAGCTGACCCAGAAGGATGATGCTGATGGTAGATATACATACCGCCGTCAGGATATTGATGCTCCGGGTACTCATGTTATCGCCTCCCCTCTGAAGGCCGGTTTAACCCTTGTTTTCCCCGGCTTTCCCGGTAGAATGCATACGCCAGAGACAAAAGTGTCAACCCTATGAGGATTATGCTTGCAGGGCGGGAGAAAAAGTAAGACCACACCGATCCTTTGGCCGCTCCTATGATTAAGCTGAGCTTGAATCCCTCCTCGGTCAGTTCTCCCAGAATAAGACCCAAAGCGGTAGGAGCCACACCAAACCCGAATCGGATCAAAAAGAATCCGACAATTCCGGCCACCATCATCGACATCGCATCGATGGAAGCATTACGGATGGAATAGGACCCAACAACGGCGAGACACAGAATCGCCGCGACCATGTATTTTTTTGGAACCTGCAAAACGCGCACAAACAGTCTGACAAATATGGATCCCAAAAGCAGAATAATAAGGTTGGAGATAAAGAGACCTATCATATACGTAAAAACAATGTCGCCATGCTGGGAAAACAGTTTGAAGCCGGGCCGAAGCCCGTGGATCATCAGCGCTCCCAGAAGAACGGCGGCAGGTGCGCTGCCCGGAATACCCAGAGTGAGCAATGGAATTTGGGCTCCACCGACTACGGCGTTATTACAGGCCTCCGGGGCAATGACTCCTTCGTAGATACCTGTTCCAAACTCCTCCGGCTTTTTCGAGAAACGCTTCGCCTCGTTGTACGCGATGAATGTTGCGATATTTCCTCCTGCGCCGGGCATAATGCCGATAATAACACCGATAATGCCTGACTGAATTCCCACGCGGACCCTTTTCATGACTTCTTTAAAGGTCTTGAACAACAGGCCGCCTCTAGGCTTGAATTTGCCCACCTTGCCTTCGCCCCTTTTGCCCAGGAGGAGCAAGGCTTGAGGAATTGCGAACAGGCCGATGAGGGTGGGGATGATATTGACTCCCCCCATCAGTTGAAGCGTCCCGAAGGTGAACCGTGGATAACCCGTTACCGGATCCATGCCGACAGTGCTCAGGAGCAGTCCAAAAAGCCCTCCGATGATTCCTTTGAGGACATTGCCCGAGGAAAGACCGGCAATGACCGTAAGGGCAAAAACAGAAAGCCAGAACTGTTCGGGAGCGCCGAACTTCATGGAAAGATGGGCGAGCGGAATGGATAAAAATATAAGTGCGAAAACCCCGAAGAAGCCGCCCAACACTGAGACGATGAGGGCGGTATTCAGCGCTTCCTGGGCCATCCCCTTTTGTGTCATCTTGTAGCCGTCAAACGTGGTGCATAAAGCGGCCGCTGTTCCGGGCGTATTGATTAAGATGGCGGGGATTGAGCCGCCGTATTCTGATCCGCAATACACCGATCCCAGCATCAGCAGCGCCAGGGTAGGGTCAAGACCGAAGGTAAAGGGCAGCAATAAAGCTATGCCGAGGGTACCGGTCAAGCCCGGGGTCGCCCCCATGATGATACCAAAAGTAGCTCCCAAAGCCATAAGCAGCAACGTAGTGGGATGAGACAGGTGAGTTACGGTAAACCACAGATCAAAATTCACCTTTGCCCTCTTTTATATGATACCTGATGATTTCAGAACAGAGGTGGCAATGAAATGGGAGCCATCCGACTCGGAAGGCTCCCATCACGAACGCTCACCCACAGAAATTACTTTTTAAAAAACCCGATTTTCGTTAAAATCTCCTTTGCCTTAGCTTTCTCCCCCTTTATGTACGCGGCGAATTCCTCTGCGGTAAGGAACGACGGCGAAAGTCCCACTTTTTTCACCGCTTCCTGGTACCCGGGTATTTCAGCCATTTTTCTCATACGTTCCTCGAGATACTTGATCCTCTCCATGGGGGTATTCGGGGGAGCCGCCAGGCCGCGGCGTTTGATGGTCAGCACATCGACGCCTTGCTCTTTGAGAGTCGGTATGTTGGGATCAAGATCATACCGTTCAGTCGTTGCGACGCCTAAAGCTCTCCCTGACTCCATCCTGAAGTAAGAATTGAAGGAGCCGAAATAACAGTCCACCTGTTTCCCCATCAACGCAGGAATAGCCTTGCCCCCTCCGGAGTATGGAACCTGAACGAATTTAAGTCCCGTGGCAAACTCGAACTGCATGAGGAATATATGGTCTCCGGTGAACTTGCCCACTGTCGCTGCGGTTACTTTTCCCGGATTAGCCCGAACATAGTCCATAAGCTCCTTTAATGTTTTCCATTTACTGTCCTTGTGCACGATGACCACATTCGGGTCCCTCACAAGGCCGCAAATAGGCAATAGTTGTTCTGTCTGATAACCGGGCTGACCCTTTTTGCGCACCATCGGCTGCAATACGATGTGGGGAAGGTCTATGCCGCCGATATAATATCCATCAGGTTTTGCATTCGCCAACTCTGTCCAGCCGAATTCACCGCCCGCGCCAGGTTTATAAATAATGACAAAAGGCTGTGGTATGAGGTCCTTTGCATATTTCTCAATAATGCGGTGACTCACATCACTGCCTCCGCCGGGGTTAAAAGCGGTCATAAGGGTGATCGGTCTATCTGGATAATCGCCTGCCTCCGCAAGAGGTGAAAATGGCATGATGGACCAAAGCAGAGCGCTCATCAGCACAGAAAGCCATAACATTCTCGTTTTCATAAAACTTCCTCCTTTGTCTTGTATTTATTCCAGAAATCTGTGGAAAAAGAACGTCTTTTCCCACGCCCACGCCATCATATTTTATATTTTCAGATAAGACTCCACTGCCGAGACTTCAGGCTCAATAACCGCCGGGATCGCTTCAGTATCGATGGCGGCCTGGGGAGAATTCAGGCCATGTCCTGTCAGCATACACACGACGGTTTTTACATCCTTGAGCCGCCCTTGGGCCAAGAGTTTACTGATTCCCGCAACAGAAACCGCTCCTGCAGGCTCAACGAACAGTCCCTCTTTTGTGGCTAAAAGTCGAATGGTGCGAATAAATTCTTCATCGGATACCGATACGAACATTCCGTTCGTCTCACGCGCCGCTTTTAACACTTGTTTTCCCTGAAAAGGGCTGGTGTTTTTGAGCGCATCGGATATGGAGGGTTTTATTGTCACCGGCTGTATCACCTCTGAGCCCTCATCAAATGCGCGGGTTATTGGATCGCAGGCTTCCAATTGGACCCCTATCATTCGGGGCAATGAGGGGATCATTCCCATTGTACGCATCTCTACAAAACCGGTATACGCGGATGCCATTCCCGTGGCTCCCCCTACCGGAAAAACTACAGCATCAGGAACAAGCCCGCCCAACCGACGTATTATCTCATAGGCCACAGTGCGTTTTGCCGCAAAGCGGTAAGGGTTTGAGCCGCCACAGTTAAACCAGCGGTGTTTTTCAAGCATTTCAGAGCAAACGTTGCTTGCCATGCTTATATCTCCATCCACGCGCACAACTCTGGCGCCGTAGGCAATAATTTTCAAGACCTTTGCAGGGGAAACATCCTTCTGAATGAATACCACCGCATTCAGACCGGCCTTTGACGCGTATGCGGCAACAGAGGCTGCATTGTTTCCCGACGAGGGGATGCAAAGTGTGTCGTATCCTAATTCTAAAGCTTTCAAAGCACATAGGGACGTCGCCCGGTCTTTCAGGGAGAGGGTGGGGCCCGTAAATTCCATTTTATAATAAAGATTTTCAATCCCGAGTTCTTTTCCGAGAGATGATGAGCAGATAAGTGGGGTTTCAACTTCTCCAAGATAAATCTTATCGATGAGTTCTGGATTATTTATGGGCAGCACGTCCAGCCACTGTTTGAGAACTGATCCGGAGCCGCTCTGAAAAAAACTTTCGGAAAGCTTGTTTTTCATGCTCTCCAGATCATATTTAACATCCAGAGAACCGCCGCATGAAGCGCATTTAAGCCTGAACCGGGATTCCGGCGTTTCAGCCCCGCAGTTCTCGCAGAACAGCCCTATTGCACAAGTCATGATATTCTCCTTTTGATTTGATCTCTAGCTCCTTCCAATAGCTTAAAAGGCAAATTGTGCAGGCATGTGACAAAGAAATGGTAGGGGAAATTGCCATCAAACAAAGGTGAGTATTGAACATTAGTATTAGTAATAGACGTGGAGGCGGCACCGGGAGTCGAACCCGGGATAGAGGTTTTGCAGACCTCTGCCTTACCACTTGGCGATGCCGCCTCAAAATACTTATCGCGGGCCGTCATTTAGACATTTCTCAAGGCCCGCGTAATTTTCTCTGGAGCGGGAAACGGGATTTGAACCCGCGACTTCAACCTTGGCAAGGTTGCACTCTACCACTGAGTTATTCCCGCACACTTAAAATTCTAATCCGAATAATTTTTTTGTCAATGAAAAAATAAGCGCGCCCACCTTGCCGATATCAATCCGTCCTCTGTAACCATGAATTTATAAAGGTAATCCGCCCCGGACCAGACGGTCAACACCAGTGCTGCCCAGAGGAAAAAAATTCCCACTGCATGAAAATCGAACCACAGAAATTGGTAATGAAGTAAGAGGCCGGTAACCGCAACCATCTGAAACACCATCTTGTACTTTGCAAGCCAAGTGGATGTAATGAGCGTTCGGCTCCTCTCGATGGCAACAGCACGCAGCCCTGTGATAAGGAGCTCCCTCGCCACGATGATGACCACCATCCAGGCCGGAACCCTTCCCACGCCGGCAAGCATAATAAGCGCGGATACAACAAGCAGTTTGTCGGCCAGAGGATCGAGTAATTTCCCCAGGTTGGTTATATTCCCGTAGCGACGGGCCAGTACGCCGTCCAGGAAATCGGTAACGCCCGCCAGCATAAAAAGAACGGCCGCAAGCACGCTGGTCATCCTGCCCGGTGCCAACAGGCATATCACCACCCCCGGCACTACCAGTATGCGAAAACACGTCAAGCAGTTCGGCAGACGTTCATCATTCAGGAAGCGGTTGATCTGCACGATGCTCCCAGCGCCCGGCTAAGGCGATTCGGGCGAAAAGTAAAGGCAACATGGCTCCTCATCCATGGGCCGGTTTGTACAAAGCACTGTTACTGATAATGTCGGAAATAGTAAAGAACCTTTTTCACGAAGCGGTTAGTCTCCCTGAAAGGAGGCACACGCTTGTATTTCCGAACTGCGTCCAGCCCGGCATTATATGCGGCCAGGGCCAGGATCATGTCTCCGTTGAGTTGCGACAGAAGATGGCGAAAAAAACGAACGCCACCGTTGATGTTCTCCCAGGGGTCAAAGGAGTTGTTCACCGCCATGCGCTTCGCAGTCTCGGGCATGAGCTGCATCAAGCCCTTCGCCCCTTTTCGGGAAATCGCCCGGGGATTGAAATTCGACTCGACGTGTATCATGGCTTTTATCAGGGCCCAATCCAATCCGTGTTTCCTGGCAGCCAATTTGATGATGGAATCGTATCGTTGATGTCTATATAAACCTGCTCTCGCTCCAAAGCCCGTTGGCTTATACAAGCGAAACCTTTTGTCAGTAGGCACATTGGTGAAATGCAGCACGCCGTCTCTGTCCGTATACGTATAGATCTGGGCTTTTGGCTGCGCAATTACACTCAATGTTATCAGCACGCTCAGGAACACGATGAAGAATTTCTGGATCATTATCCGCCTTATCCTGGAAGTGTCCGCGTCATGGCCGCTTGTTTGAAAAGATTCAGCAAATTATTAAATATAAGAAAAATTCCTCTATTGTCAAGGTTTGCTTAAGCTCCAGTCCTATCCCCATTTATATTCGTGGCTTTGCCGTCTTGGCCAAGGTTTTTTACGGGCGGTTGCCCCTGTCGCGCTCCGCAAAGGATAGGGATTTCAACGAGCCGGGGCTTTCTCTTTTGCTCCTGGATCAAAGCGGCATCACGGTTCTTACTCTTTTTTCGCTTCAAGATAACGTTGTCGGCATTTGGGGCTGCAGAAATATATTGTTTCTCCCTTCGATGACGCCGTCACTGCCTCCCGTTTGGGCACGTAAACGCCGCACACGGGGTCCTTGACCATCTCATCGATGACTTTGTTTCCGGAAGGCGGTTGTCCCGGAAAGCGGGTGGTCTTTCTTTTAGGAAAAAGGATTGAACTCACCAGCCGGTAGAAGAGATAGACCAAAAGCAGTGTAATGATAAAACGGAGCATTGTAACTTGTTTCACGTTGGTTGAAATTCATAGGGACAACCCCTTGCGCCGCTGGAGCGGTAAAACGCGCAAGTAGATGGGTTGCCCGTTAGTGAGAGCGTTTTTCAGTCCTTCAGCAGTTGGACAGTTTTATTGTCCGGGCACTGCTCAAGCAACTGAGCCACCGTTTGATGCAGTATGGGGTGTACGTAATTCGGAGCGATGTCGTGAAGCGGAGCCAGCACAAATCGCCTCTCTTGTATCCGGGGATGAGGAACGATCAGACCGGGACTTTTTTTCACTGTGTTATTGTAAAACAGCAGATCCAGGTCTATGGTGCGTGGGGCTCCGTGCCGCGATCTATCCCGCCCCATTTCAGCTTCGATTCGCAGCAGCAAAGCCAGCAGAGACTCGGGGCTCAGAGGGGTCTCAAGAGCCGCCGCCCCGTTGACGAACCACTCAATGCTTTCCACCCCAACAGGTTCTGTCCAGTAAAGGGGGGAGCTGGCAACTATGCGGACTCCCTCTGCCCCGTCCAGAAGCACCAATGCCTTCCTGCAGTTGGATTCCCGCTCTCCAAGATTCGCCCCGATACCGATGTAAGCCAGCTTTTTCATTGAGCTCTGGAAAGCGATGAGCTGTCCCTTAGAATTCCAGTCTTTGAATTCTGCGCACGACCTCGCGGCATCTATCCGCGCTGACAGTCATGGCCATTCGGATGTAGCCATCGCCCTCTTTACCGAACCCGGTCCCTGGCGTGGTGACGATTCCAGCATCCAGCAGTTGGTTGACGAATGCCTCGACGGTTTTTCCCCGTGGGACTTCCACCCACAAGTAGAAAGAGGCGCGGCACGGACTTACTCTCAGCCCTGCATTTTCAAGGCCCTGGATCAGGATGGCGCGTCTCTCTGCATACACACGCCGCATCTGCTCCACACACGATTGATCACCCTCAAGGGCACTGATTCCCGCGCACTGGACAGCCTCGAAAACGCCTGAGTCCACATTTGTCTTCACCTGCCCCAAGGCAGCAATGGCGTCAGCGTTTCCCACGGCAAAACCGATTCGCCATCCAGTCATGTTATACGTTTTCGAGAGGGAATGGAACTCGATGGCCACCTCTTTTGCGCCGTCCAGTTCCAGAATGCTTTTCGGGGGATCCGAATCAAAGTAAATCTCGGTATAAGGTGCATCGTGGCAGATAAGGAGAGCGTGTCGGCGGGCAAATTCAACGGCGTGCTCGAAAAAATCGAGTCCGGCCACAGCCGCCGTGGGATTATTGGGATAATTGATGAAAAGGAGCTTGCTTTTTGAGGCCACATCCACTGGAACAGCACTCAGGTCGGGGAGAAAACCATTTTCCCGTCGCAATGGAAGAGTGTACGGAACACCCCCGGCAAACAGAGAAGCCACCCGGTATACCGGATATCCAGGCGAGGGAACTAGGACTCCATCCCCCGGGTTGACTAAAGCTAAAGGCAAGTGAGCCAGCCCCTCTTTGGAACCGATCAGGGAAAGAACCTCCCGCTGCGGGTCCAGCGTTACCCCGAATCGTCTTTTATACCAGGCGGCCACAGCCTCTCGAAACCGGAGCATCCCCTCGTAGCTCGGATATTGGTGGTGGACGGGGTTGCGCGCCTCAATGGAAAGCGATTCAATAATATGATCGGGTGTGGGAAGGTCCGGATCTCCAATGCCCAGGCTTATCACGTCCACTCCATGTCTGATTAACTCAGCCTTTTTTCGATCCAGTTCGGCAAACGGATAAGGGGGCAAAGCTCGAATCCGGTCCGCTCTCTCTACCAGCGCCATTTAGGTGTCCTCCTCATGTACATGTATAAGAACAGTACTAACCATACTGTCTTTACCATACCCACGAAAAAATGTAAAGAAATTCTATGAGAAAAGCTAAACCGAAGATAGCATTTGCACCTTGCTTCTGAAGTCGGAAAAGCAGATTGTGAGTCTGCACTTTTGGATCATTAATATCATCGTCGCTGAATGTAAAGCAGTTGTTAACCAAGATGGGAGGAAATATTGACAAACGCCCGGGGAGGTTTATAATTAAACAAAACATATATTTCAATGACGCTTGATATCCCCAAAGTATAACCGTCATCATATTCTTTTTATTCCCTCCCGGGAAAGTGGGGAAAAAAGAGAACAATGCAACATTTTCCAAAAGACATGGTTAACATTATATAAACCACGAAATGATCAAACCGTGTGATATGTATAGTATTGAGGGAATAATCATCCACTGGATGTGCCGATAATTCCTGATTTCATTTCCAGGTCATTCCGACCAAATCGAAGCGTTTTTTTACAACGAAGGTGTATAGTAAGGGGTATAAACGTTGGCTTAGGAAAAACTATTCCAGGTTAATCAGAGAAGTCACGAAGTATCAACCCAATTGGTAAATGGAGGACAGATGATGATCGAGGTTGAGGGCCTGACCAAATATTATGGTCCTGTACCGGGAATCAAAGATGTTACATTCTGTGTGGAGAAAGGGGAGATCCTGGGCTTTCTCGGCCCCAACGGCGCGGGCAAGACGACAACAATGCGCATCCTGACCTGTTTCATGCCTCCCTCCAGCGGCACTGCCCGGGTAAAAGGTTTCGACGTGTTTAAAGATTCCCTGGAGGTACGGCGCCGGGTGGGATATATGCCCGAGAATGTGCCGCTGTACACGGACATGCCTGTCCGGGCGTATCTATCCTTAGTGGCCGAACTGAAAGGGGTTAGAGGACGGCTGCGACGGGCAGCGGTGGATCGTGCAATTGAAGAGTGTGGCCTTCAAGGCGTGAACGGCCGCTATATCGGGAAGCTCTCCAAGGGATATCGCCAGCGAGTGGGATTGGCGCAGGCGCTTATTCACGATCCCGAGGTGTTGATCCTGGACGAGCCCACCATCGGCCTCGATCCCCGGCAGATCATCGAGATTCGCCGGCTGATAAGAAATCTCAAAGGCGAGCGCACCGTCATCCTTTCCAGCCATATCCTGCCCGAGGTGAGTCAGATTTGCGACAACGTGATCATCATCAACAAGGGTTGCCTTGTGGCCGAGAAAAGCACGCCGGAGGAGCTCGACGCCAGCTTAAAGCGTTCCAACCAGGTTTTCCTGCAGGTTGATGGTCCATCATCGGCAATAATCAGCGCCCTGAAAAATCTCGATGGGGTTCTTTCCGTTGCCCAGCGGGATGAGGTCGCCGGGCATATAAATAATTACGTGGTGGAATCCATGCGCGACATAGATGTGCGCCGGCATATAGCGGCCACAGTGGCGGACAACGGCTGGGGGCTGCTGGAGCTTCGCTCCATAGGCCTTTCTCTGGAGGACATTTTCATCCAGTTGGTCACCGAAGAAACACACTCCGAGGTTCCTTTGGAAAATTCCATGCAGGGCATTCAGAAGGCTGCGGAAACTTCTAGCCCAGAGGAGACGACATGATGCGGAATATATATCCTATCTTGAAGAAAGAGATGAGGTCATATTTCAACTCCTCCATTGCCTACGTGGTCATCGCGGCGTTCCTCATCATATCGGGTTGGTTTTTTTACACGTCAATGGCTTTTTTCAACATGATCAGCTTCCAGGCAATGCAGAACCCCTACCTGCGATCCCAGTTGAATATCATGGAGATGGTGGTCCGGCCGTTGTTCAGCGGAAATCTCACCGTATTGCTGGTTATCCTTCTCCCGGCCGTCACCATGAGACTTTTCGCAGAGGAGAAAAAGTCGGGCACCATTGAGTTGTTGCTGACATATCCCGTCTCGGATTTCGCGGTCTTGATGGGAAAATATCTGTCCAGCCTGGGGGTTTTTATCGCCATGTTGATCCTGACGGGCCTTTATCCCTTGGTGATATACTGGCTCAGCCAGCCTGAGTGGGGCGTGCTGGTCAGCGTTTACCTGGGCCTGCTGCTTATGGGCGGCAGTTTTCTGGCCCTCGGCCTGTTCGCATCGTCCTTGACCGAGAACCAGATTGTCGCTTTTGTGATTGGGATCGCGGCATCCCTTTTTTTCTGGATTATAGGTTGGGCCTCCACTTTTACGGGAGGGTTCCTCAAGGAACTGCTTTTGTACCTCTCCGTAACTCACCACTTTAATAATTTTCGAAAGGGAGTCATCGATACCGCGGATCTTGCCTTTTACGTGATCTTCATCGTTTTTTTCCTGTTTTGTACGCTGCGGGTGCTTGAATCAAAGCGTTGGAGGGGATAGGAATGAAAGGGTTTTCAGGGTTGCAAGCGGTTTGTCGTAGTAGGAGGGCTCGGTATGGAACCAATACAGCCCTCATGATCCTGATCATGACAGCGATCCTGGCACTGATCGGCGCCATCACCACTAAACATCCCTGGCGCTATGACTTGACGGAGAATCAGCGTTACACTCTTTCTGATGAATCGCGGAAAGTATTGGATGCTCTCGAATCGGAAGTCAGGGTAACCGCCTTCCTTCAGAAAGCCAGTCCGAGCCGCCTGCGGCTTCAAGATCTCCTGGAGCAGTACGAGTATCACTCCAGAAAGTTCTCGTTCGAGTTTGTGGACCCAGATCACCAGCCGGGAAGGGCCAAATCTTTGAATGTGACCAAATATGGAACCATTGTTTTTCAGAGTGGAGAAAACACCGAAAAGATCCGCGAATCAACCGAGGAAAAAATCACCAACGCCATCCTGAAGGTTACACGGAAAACAAAGAAAATCATCTATTTCCTGACCGGTCATGGTGAACCCGATATCAACGATCTGGCCAAAGACGGTAATGCCTCGGCCAAAAAGGCCGTGGAAGACAAAGGGTATCAAGTCAAGACGTTGCTCCTCATGCAGGAAAAGGAAGTACCCGAAGACGCTTCCATCCTGGTGGTGGCGGGGCCCCGGAAAGCCCTGTTCGGGACCGAGCAGGAGAGTATCCAGCGATACATAGCGAGGGGCGGTAAAGTATTTTTTATGCTCGACCCCCTGGAAGCCCCTGGCATGGAGGCGTTCCTCAAACAGTACGGCATCGCTCTCGGAGATGATATTATCATCGATCGGATGAGTCGAATTTTCGGAGCTGAAGCCCGAATCCCAGTCATTTCCAAGTATCAGCGCCATCCCATCACGGAGCGGTTTAATATAGTCTCGTTTTTCCCGCTGGCCAGAACGGTGGAGGTGGAGAAAGATCTTCCCAAAGGTGTGACGGCCCAGAGGCTGGCAATGACAGGCCCTGCTGCATGGGCCGAAAAAGAGATAAAGAGCGCGCTGGAGGGGAAAATTTCCCAGAGCCCGGAGGAGCGTAAAGGCCCTCTTTCCGTGGCTGCGGTGGCCACCGTAGAGATCAGCGAAACGCAGGGAACGGAAGATGGTGAGAATCCCGGCGGGACCGACGGCAGCAAGCGGAATGCCCGCATCGTAGTTTTTGGCGACTCGGACTTTGTCAATAATGCCTACCTCGGTCTCTCCGGCAACCGGGACCTGTTCCTCAATACCATCAGTTGGCTGGCAGAGGAGGAGAACCTGATCTCCATTCGTGCCAAGGAGTCCACCGGGAGGCCGATGTTGCTCACGGCCCGACAGGGACGGGTCCTCTTCTGGCTGCCCGTCGTCGTCCTTCCCTCGCTGGTGATCGGAACCGGCATTACGATATTTCTCCGCAGGAGGCTGAAAGGATGAGCTGGAGACTTACGGTAATATTGGCCCTGGTCCTGGCCTTGCTGGGCGGGTATTATGCATACTTCGAAATGAAAGTTTTCCCCCAGCGGAAACAAGCCGAAGAAGAAGCAAAAAAAATCTTTGCCATAAAAGCAGAGGAGATCAAGGAGATCTCTTTACAGCGCAAGGACACCGAAATTCTCTGTGTCCGGGACAACGGTGGGTGGAAAATGCTCAAACCCGTCAAGAGCGATGGCGATGGTGCCGCCCTGGAAAAAATGGCGTCAATCCTGGAGGAAGCGAAATACGAAAAAATTTTGGATAAAGAGAACCCGGACCTGAAGCATTTTGGTCTTGAACCACCATCTTTACAGGTATGGGTTACAAAGAAGGACGGTACAACCAGTCGAAAACTAGCCCTCGGGGGGAAAAGCCCCACTGATAAGTACGTGTATGCTCGCCTGGATCAGGGGAAAAACATATTTTTCATGCCCGCCAAAATAATGGATGATCTGGATAAGAACGTGTTCGACTTCCGCAGCAAGCGGCTTCTTGACATCAAACCCGAGGAGGTGGATGGGCTGGAGGTTTCCACCGATTCCTGGCGCGTGGTGGCCCATCGTGTCGACAAACAAAAGTGGGCAATGGTGGCTCCTCTGGACGCTCCCGCTCAATCCAGCAAGATTAACGCGTTGCTGAGAAAGTTGACACAATGGCAGGTCAAAGAGTTCATCAGCGAGAGAGCCGATGATCTTGCGACTTACGGCCTGGAGAAGCCCTCCTACACCATTCACGTGAAAGCGGGCAAAGCTTCCTCACAGCAAGTCCTGATGCTCGGAAACAAAGATGAGACCAAGAATGGCGTGTTCGCTCACATGAAGGGGGCCACAAATGTGGTGATGCTGGACGCCAAAATCATGGAGGACCTGCCTCGAGAAGCCTTCGACCTGAGGGAAAAAGATTTTATCGTCCTCCAGCGGGAAAAGGTTGAGAAGATTCGCCTGACCTATCCTCAGCGTCAAATTTTGCTGGCTAAAGAAGATAAGAATCACTGGGTAATAGAAGAGCCTTCCCAACTGCGAGCCGACTACTTCAAGGTGAGAAACCTGTTGTTGGACGCTGATGATATGGAGATCACCCAATTCATTGATGCTGATCAGCCGTCCCCTGAAGAGAGCGGCCTGGACGCTCCGGCTGTGCGGGCGGAGTTCTGGATCGAGGGGGAAAAAGAACCCGTGGGGGTGGAGCTGGGGCGAAACACTGAGGACGGCAAAGCCGTCTACGCTCGACAGATCCGGAAGAACCGGGTGGACATGGTGGATGTGAAAAACGTTGAAAGACTTACCAAAACCGTTTTTGACTTACGTTTCAGGAAGCTTCTGGAGTTCGACAACAAAGACATCGAATCCATTCAGATGACCCTGGCCGGCAAAGAGTTTGAGGTCCATCGTGATGGGAACAAATGGAAAATGACACGGCCAGAGAAAAAGGACCTGAAAAGCGGACAGGTATTCTCTTTCCTGTGGGCGCTCAAAGATCTGGAGTTCAAAGAGGTGGTATCTGAGGATGGAAAGAACGTGCCTTCAGAGGCCTTTGAAAAAATCCGGTTGAAAGTGAAGCTGATCCGGAAAAACGACAGTAGCCCGGGAACCCTGGTCATTGGAGACGAGATACCGGATAAAAAAGGGCTGGTCTATGGCCGGGTGGAAGGCAGACCCCTGGTGGCGGCCGTCGAGGCGGGCCTGATCAACAGGGCACAGAGGGCTCTGGAAAAAGCGAAAAGATGATCCATTTTGGCTTTCATAGATTATAGACAAGTAGTATCAGGGCGGGATTTATCCACGCCCCTTTTTCTTGTCTTCCAGTTCAGCCGTTTGTCCTTCGGGTCCGGCTAACAGCAACCAGGCCCAGTGATATTTCTTCAGTCTCTCCATATCTTTCGCAGTCAAGTTGCTGAGTCTCCTGATGTTCATGTTGTCTTTGAGATCTGCAAGCTTGACTCTCTGTGCTAAAGGGAGGTGTTTCACCCTCTCAATAAACTCCTCATACGTTTCTCCGTCCTTACGTGATAGGCAGTCAATAGCGATCAATACTTCCTCTGGAAAATCCTCTTTTCGAAGGGCATCGAGTGTCCAGTCTGTCTCTTCAATTACATCATGCAACACAGCCGCCATCATTTCCGTTTCTGTTCTCATCTGTAACATAATTCTAAGCGGATGCAGAATGTAAGGCGCACCAGCCTTATCCTTCTGCCCTGTGTGCGCCTGAACAGCCAAAAGTACGGCTTTATCCAATGTGGCCATATTTCCTCCCCTCATTACAAATTATTATTTTTCAGGATTTTATCAAAATGTATCATTTTGTTGCAAAAAAAATCGAGGATATCTTAACTTGACACAAAAGCGCCTTTTTCTTAGACTAGTATTTAAATTGAATACCATTAATTAGGGCCTGTCAGGAGTTATTATCGGTCAAAATGGAAGCGATTGAAGCCGCAAATCAGCACCTCAACGCTCTACCCTCAGTATCTGTAGATACTGATGTGAGGTGGCCGGAACTCCTCACGCTCACCATCAAGGGCCGTCTCGATTCAAACACCACGGGCGGAATATGGCGCGAGGTAACAGATGTTCTTGAGCGGACGTCGCCAACCCGGCTTGTCGTTGAGGCGTCGAGAATAGATTACTGTGATGGGGCCGGAATCGGCCTGTTGATGGAACTTCGCCGCCGCCAGCACAGGGCAGGCGGAGAAGTGGAGATACGCGGCCTTCGGGCGGAATTTAAGCAACTTCTTGATCTATTTGCCCCGGCAGAATTCGAAGAACCCATCACAAGGAAGCCCAAGCATTCCAGTCTTCCCGAAGAAATCGGTCGAGCTACTTTCACAATCTGGGAAGACACCCGCATGCTTATCACCTTCGTTGGGGAACTCAGCGCCGCCCTCTTCCATGCCTCCCTGAATCCCCTTCGGGTGCGGTGGAAGGACGTATTGCGCGTGGCGGAAACCGCGGGAGTCAACGCCCTTCCCATTATCGCGCTGATCAGTTTCCTGGTCGGGCTGATCATGGCGTTTCAATCCGCCATTCCTATGCGACAATTTGGGGCCGAAATCTTCGTGGCGAATCTCATAGGGCTCTCCATGCTCCGGGAGCTTGGCCCGCTCATGACCGCCATTGTCCTGGCCGGGCGAACCGGTTCTGCCTTCGCCGCGGAGTTGGGAACTATGAAGGTGAACGAGGAGATAGACGCCCTGACCACTATGGGGCTCGACCCCGTGCGTTTCCTGGTGGTGCCCCGGGTGATCGCGGCCGTGGTCATGACGCCTCTTCTGACGGTCTTCGCCGACCTTCTCGGTGTGATTGGAGGCTCCTTCGTCTTACTCTCTCTGGGCTATCCGATCATTACCTATTTTAACCAGATACTCTCTTCGGTAACGTATGTTGATCTGGCTGGGGGTCTTTTTAAATCGTTCATTTTTGGTATACTAATAGCAGGAATTGGATGTTTGCGCGGCCTGCAGACTGAAAGCGGAGCCAGCGGTGTTGGAGAATCCACCACGCGGGCCGTGGTCAGCGGGATTATCCTTATCGTACTCACAGACGGCGTCTTTTCAGTGGCCTATTACTATTTAGGCATTTGAGAGGCGATGGGCCCTATTTACGATCCCATTATTCGCGTTGAAAGCTTGACCGCTGCTTATGAAGGAACGATCATCATCGATAATATTTCCTTTGAGGTGAAGAGGGGTGAAGTCTTCGTCATCCTGGGCGGCTCGGGATGCGGCAAGACCACCCTCATGAAGCACATGATCGGACTCTATAAACCTGTTTCCGGTAAAATTTTTATTGACGGCGAGGACATCGTATCAGCAGTGGGAGACAGGCGCCGTCGGATCCTCAGAAAAATCGGCGTCATGTATCAAAAGGGCGCCCTCTTTGGCTCCATGACCCTGCTCGAAAACGTTCGTTTCCCGCTGGAAGAGTTCACCGACCTTCCTCTCCCGGCTATGGATCTTATCGCCATGATGAAATTAAAGTTGGTGGGGTTGAACGGGTTTGAGGATCTCATGCCGTCGGAGCTCAGCGGAGGCATGCAAAAGCGCGCCGCCATCACCAGGGCCATGGCTCTCGATCCTCAAATCCTCTTTCTCGATGAGCTTTCGGCAGGACTGGACCCCATGACTTCGGCTGAACTGGATCAACTCGTCCTCAGTCTTGCCCGCAACCTGAGAATCACTTTTGTCATTGTGACCCATGAGCTTTCGAGTATTTACGCTATCGCCGACAGGGTCATCATGCTGGATAAGAGTGTCAGGGGAATTATTGCATCGGGCCGGCCTGAGGATTTACGGGATCACAGCGATAATGCCCTGGTCCATCAATTCTTTAACCGTAAAGCGGCATCCAATGAGCGCCAGAGCGAACTATTATAAAATCGGCTTATTTGTCATCAGCGCGGCGACAATCGCTGTCATGGCGATCATCGTTTTGGGGGTCGGTACATTTTTTCGCAAAAAGGTCATGCTGGAAACCTACATCAAGGAGTCGGTGCAGGGACTGGACATCGGCTCTCCAATAAAGTTTCGCGGCGTCCAGGTTGGCACGGTGGATACAATTACCCTGGTTGCCAGGGAATACCCCACCAATCGCCGCTACGTGATGGTCCGGGTCTCCATTTACCCGGATGCCTTCCGGGTGAAGGCGGAGGAGATGGTCGAATTTGCTTTACAAATGGAAATAGAGAAGGGGCTGCGGGTTCGGATGGCCTCCCAGGGGCTGACCGGGACCGCGTATCTCGAGGTGGATTACGTGGACCCGCATCGCTATCCGCCCCTGGAAATTGATTGGGAACCTCATTATCCTTATTTGCCCTCCGCACCCAGCACTATCACCCGGTTCAGCGAGTCTGTGGAGAGAATTTTAAGAACCCTGGAGCAGCTCAATATCCTGGGGATCGCAGAGGAGCTGGAAAGAACCTTGACGGCTACCACGAAAGCATTAGAGGTCACGAACGTCGAGAAGATCGGCAAGCAAGGCGAGCAATTGTTAGCGGAAATCAGGGAAACAAACCGGCGCATCGGCCAAATTCTGGGAGGGAAAAAATTTGAAACCATCCTCTCTGACGCATCGGCGACGATGGCTGCGGCTCGGCGGATAGTGAAACGCTCGGAGAAGCCTCTGAATCAGTCCCTCAGGTCCATCACGGCGGCTTCAACAAGCATAAACAACTTGGCCAAGAAATTAGACTCCATTTCCGGGGATTTGCCCGAAACCTTTGCCCAACTGAGAAGGACCTTGCGTCGGTTGGATAACCTGGTGGCCGGGCAGCAGAATGACATCCAGATGACTATCGAAAACATCAGATTGATTTCCGAAAACCTCAGGGAGTTGACCGAAGACGCCAAGAAGTATCCATCCCAGGTCTTGTTCGGCGGGCCTCCAAGGCGTTCAGAGCATAAAAGCCCATGATGGAGCAAAGGATACTGTCATCACTGTATGTCGCTGCATTTGCGCTGTTTTTTTTCTTCACTGGATGTCTCAGCGTCGAAAGGAGTTACCCGGAGAAGCGTTATTACATTATTGATGTCCCCCGGCGCGCAGACGTTTCTCCCCCTGAGACAGGAGCATTCCTCAGAATCCGTAAGTTCCGTGTCTCTCCGCTTTATGAAGGCAAAGGCTTTGTCTACTTTAAAGGAAACATGGGTTATGAGTCGGACTTCTACAACGAGTTTTTCATTTCACCCGGGGCACTGCTTAACGAACAAGTGCGTCAATGGCTGGCAGGATCCGGTCTGTTTCAGTATGTTGTGGATTCCCCAAGCCACGTGGAATCCACCTATATTCTGGAAGGTTCCGTTACGGCACTGTATGGGGATTACAGTGAAAGTAGATCGCCCAAGGCTGTCCTGGAAATGCGGTTTTACCTCATTAAGGACGTTTCCGCTCGTTCTGAGATCGTGTTTCAAAAACAGTATCGCCAAGAAATTCCTTTAAAAGGACTTTCTCCGGAGGCTTTGGTCAAAGGCTGGAACGAAGCCCTCTTGAAAATCCTAATAGACTTCGAAAATGATCTGAGAGAGAAAGCCCTCAAAGCGGGATCATAAAACTGCACCCCGCCATTCACACTGAAATTAAAGCTGTAGTATCTACTGCACGTCAGTCGCCGTCTTGTAAATCCAATGCTTCGCACACGATATCAAGAACCCGCTCCAATACAGCGGTGTATTTAGAAGGAAACTTTTGCCTCCAGACCTCCAGGGAGGTCCGGGGACTCATCCTCTTAATTTCCGCTGCCTTAGCCCAGACCCTGTATCCATCTCCTAACTCACTTACACCTACACCGCGGCAAGAAAAATTTGTGCTGGCAGAAATTCCGGATTTCGGCTGACCACCCCGCTCAAAGCCGCTTTTGTTTCCTCATACCGCCCCGTCAAGAGATAGGCATGGCCAGGAGTATCGTGTTATAAAACATGGGTAACGCTCCAGGAGATATGTTATGCCAAGTTGCGTTCATTTCAGTAACTCAAGTCGCAGCAACGAATTGTCTTGGATTGTAAATTCCCCCTCTTCCCCGACGGGGTGTATCCTTGCCCGGAAAACACGATACAATAGACGAGGGAATAGTCCCTGCTTAAACGCAATCTAAAATCATAGACCCTCCGGGCGAAATTGCGATGTTCTCAATGTATTGTTGTTACAAGAAGCAAAGCGGTTTAAGGCTTGCAATGCTGGCACGGGAGGTAACCCTGAGAAAGGGCGTCTTTGCGACTTTGAAAACGAGCACTTTCCGGCGCTGGTATTCCCTGTATCCATGGGCAATGAGGGCGATGGAAAATCTTATATTTGCGGTTGGCAACATAAGGTCCCCGAAAACCATCCCGGGGGAGGGGAGTATTATTCGGCACTCTCCACATGCCGCGGCCGACGGAGCGTGCCTGATGCTCCAGACGTGCAAACAGCCTTCGATACATACCATTGGGTGGCGTATAAACGGCTACCCCATAGCCATAGAGCAAAAGCTCCGCATTTACAAAGGTTTTGTTGAGAAGGAAGACATGGGCCAGAAGCCTTCCCGCCGGATCGCGCTGCATGATGTCGAACTCAAGGTGAATGATCTTTCCCCCTACCAATTCCGTGTTCAACAGGAAGGACCTGCGGGTGTAATCAAGGGCGCCTTCCCCTCTTTCTTCCATCCGGGGCGTCCGCACGCCGATGTAATGGACCTGCTCCACCCGCTGGCCGGTCTCAAGAAGGATGGAGTCTCCGGACAAGACTTTCACAACCCGGCCCTCAATGGCGGGATACCTGATCCTGCCTGCATCACCCCATGCGTTAAGAGGAATCAGGGTTATAAAAAAAGCCCAGATTATAGCGTGTCGGCGATTCATTGCATCAACTCTACTTTATTCTTTGTAATAACGTGGTCTTCCTGTCCTCAGGTGCGGTATTCGGCGTTGATGCGGACATAGTCCGCTGATAAATCACAGGTAAAAACGGAATCCTGAGCAGGGCCGGCTTTCAGATCGAGGGTTACCGTGAAAGCCGAGTGCTTCAGCACCTCATGGGCCTGTTCTTCAGCCTCGTCAGATACGCGCACTCCGTTGCTGACCAGCAGCACGTCATCAAAGCGAAGGTCGAAACGTTCCGGGTCGAATTGGACTCCACTGGTGCCGGCTGCGCAGATAATGCGGCCCCAATTGGCGTCGTGCCCATAAAATGCGGTTTTCACCAGCGGAGAGTTGGCGATCTTGCGGGCCATAGCCCGGGCGGATTCGCGGGTGGGGGCGCCCCGCACGATGACTTCCACAAACTTTGTGGCCCCTTCACCATCCCTGGCGATCATTCTGGCCAACTCCAGCGTGCAGCCCAGCAGAAGTTCCGCGCATTGGGCTACTTCCGGATCATAGCGGGTAATGGGCTTATTGCCCGCCGCCCCACTGGCCATAGCCAGAACCATATCGTTTGTGCTGGTGTCGCCGTCCACGGTGAGCCGGTGGAAAGATTGATCCACCGCTTGTCGAAGGGCCAGGGCTAGAGCGTCCTGAGTCACGGCCGCGTCGGTTATTATCGCGCACAGCATGGTGGCCATATTCGGCATGATCATCCCCGCTCCCTTGGCAAAACCCAGCACGGTTACTTCCCGTTTACCGAAAGAGCCACGACGAACGCTCAGCTTTGGAAATGTGTCGGTAGTCATGATGGCCCGGGCGGCGGATGAAAAACCGTCAGGACGAAGCCTGGCCGCCAGGGTGGGAATAATGGGGCGCATCCGCTGAACCGGCAGGGGTGTGCCGATGACTCCAGTGGAGGCGGGAACCACCAGCGTCTCAGGACATCCCAGCCTCTCGGCCACCTCCCGGCACAGCTCGCGCGCGTCCTGTATGCCCTGCTCACCGGTGCAAGCATTGGCGTTGCCGCTATTCATGAGCAGCGCCTGGCATCTTCCGGACTTGAGGTTTTCAGCGGCCACTCGCACCGGAGCCGCTTGTACTATATTCCTGGTGAACACGGCCGCGGCCACCGCAGGTGAGTCCGCTGCAACGAGCGCCATGTCATCGCGTGAGGCCTTACCTGGCGCCTTCACTCCTGCTGCCCCCGACGAGGCCCTGAATCCGGACACTGTTATTTCGTTCATCTTCCGCAGCACCTCTTGAACTTTTTTCCGCTACCACAGGGGCAGGGTTCGTTTCTGCCCACCTTTCGACCTTCCCGTCGAACGGGTTGGCTCTTCACCAGTCCTTCAGACTCCCCGCCCGGCGTTCCGCCGCGCCCCATAACCATCTCCCGGTGCCGGTGCTCCATGCGAGGAGCCTCCACTTCCGGCTTGATCTGAAAGTGATACAGCATCGAGACCGTACCTTCCCGCCTACGCTCAATCATATCCATGAACAGCTCAAACCCCTCTCGCTGGTATTCCTTGAGTGGATCGCGCTGTCCATAGCCCCGCAGACCGATGCCTTCCTTCAGGAGATCCATATTCAGCAAGTGATCTTTCCACATGCTGTCCAGTGTTTCCAGCATAGCGAATTTTTCCAGCCAGCGCATTAATTCCGGGCCGAACGCATTTTCACGGGATGCATGCATCTCCAAGGCCCGGTTCAGGACCATTTCCTTCAAAGCTTCACATCCCGTGTCTTCCAGGTCGGAGGGTTTCAGTCGCATCCGAAAACCGAAAACCCGGAAGAGTTCCTCGTCCATTTCCTTCAGTTTCCAGTCCTCTGGATAGGCCTTTTCGTTCGCGTGGGCGGCGACGATCTCTTCTACAGTTTCCCGAATTATCTCCTGGAAATCTTCCCGGAGATCGCTCTCGGTCAGGATTTTCCTGCGTTGCGAGTAGATGACCTCGCGTTGTCTGTTCATAACATCGTCGTACTCCAAAAGGTGCTTGCGGATTTCGAAGTTGTGCGCCTCCACCTTTTTTTGTGCATTTTCGATGGCGCGGGTCACCAGGTTGTGTTCTATGGGGATATCCTCTTCCATGCCGATGCGCTCCATGAGATTGGCGATGCGATCCGATGCAAATATACGCATCAGGTCATCCTCCAGTGAGAGGTAAAACCGGGAGGAGCCTGGATCGCCTTGCCGGCCGGAGCGACCCCGGAGCTGGTTGTCGATCCGACGGCTCTCGTGCCGTTCGGTACCAATAACATGAAGCCCGCCCAATTCAACAACTCCTTCACCCAGCCGAATGTCCGTCCCGCGGCCGGCCATGTTTGTACTGATGGTCACGTGGCCGCGTTGCCCGGCCTGGGCTATTATCTCCGCCTCGCGGGCATGATTTTTGGCATTGAGGACTTCGTGGGGAATTTTGCGCTGGCGCAGCATACGGCTCAACATCTCCGACTTATCCACAGAGACGGTGCCCACCAGCACGGGCTGTCCCCGGTGGTAACATTCTTCGATTTCCTGGATGACAGCGCGAAATTTTTCCCGCTGGGACTTGTAGATGGCGTCGGGAAAATTGTTGCGAATCATCGGGCGGTTGGTGGGGATGACAACCACGTCCAAATTATAGATTTTACGAAACTCGGCCGCCTCGGTGTCCGCCGTACCGGTCATGCCGGCCAGCTTGTCGTACATCCGAAAATAATTCTGAAATGTAATGGTGGCCAGGGTCTGGTTCTCCCGCTCAATCCGCACTCCCTCTTTGGCTTCCAGCGCCTGATGGAGTCCATCGGAGTATCGCCTGCCCGGCATCAGGCGGCCGGTGAACTCGTCCACGATCACAATCTGGCCGTCCTTGACCACATATTCTACATCCTTTTCGAACAGCGTATATGCGCGCAGCAACTGGGTGATGTTCTGGAGACGCTGGCTTTTTTCCATATATTCCGCTTCCAGCTCTTCGCGTTTGCGCCCCCTCGAGTCTTCCGGGGTTTTTTCCAGCAGAGCGGGGTCATCCAGGTCGGGGATGACGAAGAAATTAGGGTCATGAGGGGCCAAGGTCTTCCTTCCCAAATCGGTCAAGTCCACCACGTGGCCTCGTTCATCGATGGTGAAAAGAAGATCCTCGTCCAGTTCGTGCATATTCCGGTCCCGTATTCGATCCAGCTCTACCCGCTCCACCAGCTTTTTCAATGAGGCATCCTCCAGAAGCTTGAGGAAACGTCGGTTTTTCGGAGCGCCCCGTTTGGCTTGAAGAAGTTTGATCCCGGCTTCGTAATCCTGATTGTTTTCCAGAAGAGCTTCGGCTTCTTTGAGGATTCGATTCACCCGCGCCACCTGGTTTCTGACCACTCGCTCCACCGGGCTCTTCATCTCATCGAAGCGGTGGCTGGAGTGCTCCACCGGGCCGGAAATGATCAGGGGGGTGCGAGCCTCATCGATCAGGATACTATCCACCTCGTCGACGATGGCGTAATGCAACTCTCGCTGAACGCACTCTTCGATGGAGAACTTCATATTGTCCCGTAAATAGTCGAAGCCAAACTCGTTGTTTGTGCCGTACGTGATGTCTGACTGATACGATTGCTTGCGTTCGGCGTCGCTCATATCGTGAACGATGACACCCACGGAAATACCCAGAAAACGATAAATAACCCCCATCCATTCGGCGTCGCGGCGGGCAAGGTAGTCGTTGACAGTTACCACATGGACCCCCCGCCCCGTGAGGGCATTGAGGTAAACGGGCAGAGTTGAGGCCAAGGTCTTGCCCTCGCCGGTCTTCATCTCGGCGATTTTTCCTTTGTGCAGGACGTAGCCGCCTATCAACTGGACATCGAAGTGCCGCTCTCCCAGAGTGCGGCGCGAAACTTCCCTCACTACCGCAAAGGCTTCGGGCAGGATGTCATCAAGTATGGCACTCTGTGCCTCTTGAAGTGCTTTCTTTTTGCTCTCGTCGTCTAATGAATCAGCCTTTTGTCGGGCCTCCTCCATATGTCGCTCCACGATCTGGCGAAAGTGGGGTGTTTTGGCCTTCAGTTGGTCATCGCTCATTGCCTGTACAGAAGGCTCCAGATCGTTGATCCGGGACACTATAGCGGAAATTTGGCGCAGTTCCCTTTCGTTCTTGCTGCCGATTATCTTATGAAGCAGGTAATTTAACATAATCGTGTGTTCCTGAAAACGAAAACCCGATAAAGACACTTTGCTTTACCGGGGAAGAAAATGACATCTCATTCCATCCTTGGATACATTGAGGTCTCTTTTACCTCGCCAGTTGCTCGGTGTGTGAGAAACTACGGCATAACACCATCCCACACGGACTCAGGGTACCGGCCGGCCCTCCCCCTTGCGCCCTATCAAGGTGACGTTCCCGCTTACGGATTTATTCTTGACGCCGAAACACCAGCCGTGATCCCCGGCCAAATCATGGCCCCGGTGCATGCCCGCTATAAAAACCGACGGTACTTTTTACGCCTTGTATGAAGCCAGGTTTTTCACCCCGAAAAAGCGGGTTGCAAACCAATGATTACTCAGAAAATAGAAATTAAAACTATTATGAATAATCATTTAAAAATAATATTAATATAAATAATATTAATATAATTAAATGGTTATGCAGTTAACCCGTGCAGCCACCCGATCATTTTCATGCTCCGCGCGTGCAGCCCCTGAATAACAATTACTATATTTTTAATATTAGTTTCATCAAACTTTGTCAAGGATTTTCAGCAACATAGTTTCATCCAAATCCCAGAACCAATTGACTTGCCGATTACTTTGATGTATAAAAACTCTAATAACGTTAGATCAATCCAACGATCCCACTGGTTGTATAGCGGATGGTACCTTTCAAAAATATACTGAAGTTTTGGCAGCTCCTTCGGACTGCGTGCGCCTACTTTATGATTGTTTTATATTTATTAGCGGCTGCCCCGATCATTTTTCTTGTCACATTTATTAAGCGGAGTGGGGAGTGGTTTCACCCTATCGGCCGGTTCTGGGGACGGTGGTCCATGTTCTGGAGCGGAGTGAATGTCCGAGTAAAGGGATGTGAGCATATCAGCCGGAAGGGGCCACAGATCCTGATGGCCAATCACCAAAGCAACTACGATGTGCTGGCGCTGCTGGGGTATATACCTGTTCGGTTCACATGGACTGCAAAAAAAGAACTCTTCCGAATCCCCTTTTTAGGATTTGCCATGAGACGGGCCAAGTACATCGAGGTGGACAGGCAAAGCCATGCGCGGGCCATGGCCAGTATGGAACGGGCGGCCCGACAGATTCGGGAAGGAACTTCTGTGATGATCTTTCCGGAGGGCACCCGCAGCACTGACGGCAGCCTCTTGCCCTTTAAAAAAGGGGGAATTATGCTGGCCCTGAAAGCGGGTGTCCCCATCATTCCCATTGGGATTTCGGGAAGCCGTGAAATTCTGCCCAGAGACTCGCTGCGACTGACCCCGGGAACCATCCGGATGGTAATCGGCCCACCCATAGACCCCTGCAATTATACTATTGAGAAGCGCGATGAATTGCTCGAGTGCGTTCGAGACGCCATTGCTGATTGCATAGAGAAAGCCCGGCTGGATGAGACTTTCAAGAAATGAGTCAACTTCCGCCATACGGAAAGAAAGCCCGCATTGTTTACGAATCGCTCTCTCGGCCGGAATCCGGCGTCGTAACTACAGGGGGAACTGGTGTTGGCACGGCAAACTATTGGCGCTTTGCGGATGTAACCGTAACATTTGCCCGGTTAATATCCAGTCGTGTGAATTCGGAGCATTAAACGATGAATTTGCAGGCTAAAGATCGCGTCTGGAGGGAAGTAGTCGCTGTAGTATTGACTGCTGTGGCTCTGCTTATCGGCCTCGCTCTGTACTCGCACCAACCAGAAGACCCAGGGTTTCATCATTACGTGGCAACCGGTACATACAAAGCCATCCATAACAGAGTTGGGTTGGTGGGCGCCTATCTCTCTGACGGTCTGTTTCAAATATTCGGCCTGGCCTCCTACCTGATTCCCGCAGCACTGGCCTTGCTGGGATTACGGCTTGCATTTCTACCGGGACCATGGCTGGAATGGCAGGAAGCGGCGGGGTTCTCATTCTTGCTTCCCATTTCGTCGGCATTGCTGCATGTGGTTGTGCCCCGTTCCAGTCTTGCCGAAGACGGGGGGCTGGTGGGGTTTCAGGTGGCTGTCTTTCTCGTGGATCGGATGGATCGAACCGGGGCGATACTTGTCCTTGTGGCGTTGCTTTTTATCGCTTTTATGACCACCACACGTCTTTCTATCACCCGGGTGACGCAGTGTACCGCATGGCTTTTTGTTTTCCTCATCGGGAAAAGTATGAGTGCCATCAGTACAGGATGGAATCTGGTTTTCACGAAGATGACCATCAGGAAAGAGCGAAAACGGCGATCCGTCAAATCCACCCGCTCCATTCGCGAGGTTGTTGACGGGAGCGCTGCATCACCCACCATTGTTATGAGCGAGAGCAGCCCGGCGCGGGGAAAAATTGGAATAATCGAGCAGCAGGAACTACCGTTTGCCCGGGCACCCGCTCAGTACCGCCTGCCCTCCATAATGTTGCTGGACGCTCCACCCCCATCGAACAACAAGGGCATCAGCAGAGAAGCTCTACTGGCCGGTTCCCGGATCCTTGAGCTCAAATTGCTTGATTTCGGTGTAAAGGGGAAGGTAACGCAAGTACACCCCGGGCCGATTATCACTCTCTACGAATATGAGCCGATCTCCGGAACAAAGATCAATAAAATCGCCAATCTCTCAGATGATCTGGCGCTGGCCCTAAGTGCCCTCAGTGTCCGAATTATTGCCCCCATTCCAGGTAAGGGCACCGTGGGGATAGAGCTTCCCAACAAGGAGCGGGAAATCGTCTGGCTGCGGGAGATCATCGCCAGCGATGCCTTCATGAAATGTCGGTATCCCCTCCCGCTTGCCCTGGGGAAAGATACGACCGGCAACCCTGTAGTGGTAGACCTCAGTATAATGCCGCACCTGCTCATTGCCGGAGCGACGGGCACCGGCAAAAGCGTGGCGCTCAATGACTTTATCATCAGCCTCCTGTACCGATGCCAGCCGGACAACGTCCGATTTATCCTGGTGGATCCCAAGCGGCTGGAGTTGTCCCACTATGAGGGCATTCCTCATCTGCTCCATCCTGTGGTTACCGATGTGCGGATGGCCAACAGGGCACTGAAATGGGCTGTACGCGAGATGGAACGGCGCTACCAGCTGCTGGCCGCTCTGGGGGTTCGAAGCGTTGGACAATTCAACCAGAAGGTCTTGAAAGGGACACTCCATCAATCCTTGCCACCCCCGGTGGAGGCTGAAGGCAGCCCAAAAACCGATCAAGCTTATGAACTGGAGCCTCTCCCGTGTATAGTGATCGTGATCGACGAACTGGCGGACTTGATGATGGTGGCCTCCCGGGAGGTTGAGGAATCCATTTCACGCCTGGCCCAGATGGCTCGGGCTGCGGGCATTCACCTCATCATGGCGACCCAAAGACCGTCGGTTGACGTGATCACGGGCCTGATTAAGGCCAACTTTCCCGCTCGCATCTCATTTAAAGTCTCCTCTCGCGTCGACTCCCGGACGATCCTGGATGCCAATGGGGCCGAATCATTGCTGGGAGCCGGCGACATGCTGTACCAGACTCCCGGCACCAGCAAGTTGCGCCGTGTTCATGGTGCATACATCACCGAGATTGAGACGGCCCGCGTTGTTGAATTTATCAAGCATCAGCAAAGCCCCAGGTACGAGATGTCTGTCGGCCAGGAAGATATGGACGCGGATGAAAGTAATGCCGGTGGCGCGGGGGAGTACGATGCGAAGTGGGATGAAGCCGTGGCACTGGTGGCTCGACTGCGACAGGCGTCTATATCGCTGATACAGCGCCATCTCCGAATAGGATACAATCGAGCTGCACGTATAATCGAGAAAATGGAAGAAGAGGGCATTGTCGGCCCTTCTGATGGTACGAGCCGGAGGGAAGTCAGGATATCCCCCGGCCCCAGGGACGAGATTGATGCGTAATGTACTCTTTGGAATCGTTGCAACTGCCGGCCTTGTGCTGCTCCCCATCAACTCAGCCGGCGCAATCACTCTGGATGAGTTGGTGGATCAGGTGCGTCATCGCTATGCAAACATTCGGACACTGGAGGCCAGCTTTGAGCAGCGCAATTACCAGTCCGCCACAGATGACACCTTGTGGTTCCATGGGAAGCTTTATTTCATGAAACCACATAACTTAAGGATTCAGGTTAACAAGCCGGACAACCAGATAATCATTATGGACTCCTACCGATTATGGATCCACATCCCCCTTCTCAATCAGGTGATCATTCAACCGCGACCGCGGGACATAAACAGCCAGATCCTCCTGTCCATGCTGATGGGAGAGGGAGACCCGCGCAAGGACTTCCATGTCAGTTGGACTAAAAGCGACGCGCCTGACGCCAAGGGGCGGTACCGCATCGGGCTGAGGCCCATCTCCCCGCAGAAGGGCATGGATAGAATCGAGGTGGCCGTGGACTCCAAGACCTATTACATGGTGGGCTTCCGTCTCAGTGATCGCCTGGGAAACAGGCAGGATTTTGAGATTAAAGATATTACAATCAATCAGCCGCTTTCACAGGAGCTTTTCCGTATGGAAATTCCCAAGGGAACGACGGTGATTACCCCACACATGAAAAATTCGGAATTTCCCGTAACGCCGGAGGGTCGGCCGTGAACAAAAGCGTTCACCTCATCAGCCTTGGATGTCCCAAGAACCTGGTAGACAGCGAGGTCATCCTTGCCGGTCTCTCCAGCGAGGGCTTCCGGCCTGTGGATCAAACAGAAAAGGCCGGTATCATTGTCATAAACACGTGCTGTTTCATCGATGAGGCCAAGCAAGAGTCCATTGACACGATCCTGGAGCATGTACGATTAAAAGAGCATGACTGTGAGACATTGGTGGTTTGCGGATGTCTGGTCCAGCGGTATGGGAAGCGGCTGGTCACGCTGCTGCCGGAAGTGGATCTATTTGTCGGAATAGCCCGGATGAGGCAGTTGGGCAAAATCCTGCGCCAATTTCTCGCCCTGGCGCCGGGAAAGCGAGAACGCATTTTTTCCATCCAGACGTCCGTGCGGGCATGGGATGAACCCGCACCCCGCTTGCTTTCCACCCCGCAGCACTACGCGTATGTCAAGATCGCTGACGGATGTTCCCACCGATGCACATTTTGCATTATCCCCGCAATAAGGGGGCCTTACAGAAGCCGGCCCACGGCGGACATTCTCTCCGAAGCGCAAGGGCTTGCAGAAAACGGTGTCAGAGAGATCATCCTCGTGGCCCAGGATACGGGCGGATACGGCACGGATCGTGAAGAAACAAATTTTTTGCCCGATCTCATAAAGACGTTAGCCAAGATCGATGGGCTGGAATGGATCCGCATTCTCTATATTCATCCCTTCCGCCTTGATCCGAAGTTGCTGCAAACAATCCGTGAAGAGCCCAAATGTTGTCCTTACCTGGATATTCCCATCCAGCACGTGTCGCCAGGAGTGCTGCGCCGCATGGGCCGGGAAGGGGGAGATGTGCGGGACAAACTGGAGAGAGTTCGCCTCCTGCTGCCCGACGCTCACATCCGGACTTCCTTGTTAGTGGGATTCCCCGGGGAAACGGATGACGAATTCGATGAACTACTGAAGTTCGTTAAAGAGTTCCGTTTTGAAAGCCTTGGGGTCTTCACTTACTCCCGCGAAGAAGGGACACCCGCTGCCAAGATGAAACCGCAGGTTCATCACCTCACCAGGAAGCAACGGCGGAGAAGACTGATGGAGGTGCAGGCCCGTATTGTTGAAGAAAAAAACCAGCATAGGATCGGGAAAGTCTTTGACGTCATGGTGGACGGGTTTGATGACGCAGACCCGAGGAATCTTATCGGACGCACTTTTTTCCAGACTCCCGATATCGACGGCACGGTGCTGATTCCCGGCGGAGCCCCTTCCCACATAGGCCGCAGGGTGAAGGTAAAGATCATCGGAAGCAATCTCTACGATCTCATCGGGCAGGTGCAACCATCCAGTTGCCATTCATCGAGGTATACCCGCCGGGATTTTTTTGACGAAGGGCATCTTCCAGTCTCAGACCGTGATCAACTATTCTCATGATGGAACTTCTACACAGTGCTCAGCAGTTCTGGGAAAACCTGATCCTGCACCTGTTTCGCGGGGTCATCGCTGAGGAATCGGTCAGGTTTGTTGCAAGTCCATTTTTCCTGGGATTCTGTCTCTTGATGCTGATGGGCGGGGGTGGTTACTTAATCTTTTTACGCACAAAGGCAGGGATACGGTGGCATCGCAGCAGATCGGAACTTCGAAAGGCCAGACTCTTTGCGCGGGCCGGGAGATATGAAGAAGCTGGAAATCATTACATTCAAGCGGGGATGCCGGATATGGCCCTGAAAGTTTTCGAACAGGGAGAAGTGTTTCATCGGATTGCTGACTTGAAAATGGTTGATGGTTACCTACTCGAAGCGGCAAAGTTTTACGAGAAAGGGCGGCGGTTTCGCCAGGCGGCGGAGCTGTTTAAGGAAACCGGCCGTTATTTGCAGGCCGGGGATTGTTATCAGCAAATTGACATGAACGAACAGGCAGCGGAGATGTACGAACTGGCTGGAGAGATGCGCAAGGCGGCGGTCAGTTACGAAAAGGCTCATAACTTCAGTCGTGCACAGCAAATTTACCTTGACGCAAAAGATTACGCCTCCGCGGGCGGCATACTTGCTCGATATTATCACAGCCGAGTGGGAAATTTCTCCTCGTCCCAGAGCATCACCCCCGAGCTCAAGAACATCGCACTGCAAGGTGGAAGGCTCTTCATGCTTGGCGGACGATTCCGCGAGGCGGCAGAAATCTTTGCGGCAGGGTTCTGGCACCGCGAAGCAGGCGGCGCCTACATAAAGTGTCGTGATATCAAAAACGCCATCTCCCAGTATGTGAAAGGCCAGGCGCTGGAGGAAGCTGCTTCCCTCTATGAGCAAAGCGGCAACAAGACCATGGCCTCTCGATTTCGAGCCAAGCTCTGCATTACAAAAGGAGAATATTCAGAAGCCGCCGAATACCTGGAAAACATTCAGGACTACGAGAAAGCCGCTGACCTGTACAAGAAAGAACAGAACTGGAGCAAGGCCGCGGACATGTTGCGCAAAGTGGGAGATTTCTGGCAATCCGCCGACATGTATTCGCTGGCTGAGGAGTACGACAAAGCAGCGGAGCTATACGAAAGAGTGGGACGCCATGGGGAGGCGCAACGTATGCTTGAACTGGTTGACGACCCCGAAAAGGCCATTTCCTTCCTCGTGCGCGAGGAGAATTACCTGGACGCAGCCATCCACTTGATAAAGCATAAAAAAATCGATCGGGCCATCGAATGCCTGCAAAAAATCAAAAAGGGCCACAAGGATTACTTCCAATCATTACGCCTTCTCGGGGAGCTGTTTGTGGAAAAAGGGCAGATAGGCCTTGCCGTCCGGAAGTTTTACGAAGGGCACCGCAATGAGATGAACGAGGATAATCTGGATTCTTATTATGAATTTGCCCTCCATCTGGAAGAGAACGGCGAAAACGATCAGGCCCTCAAGATATACGAGGCTATCCTGGGCGTGGATATGAAGTTCCCAGGTGTGCATGACAAGATTGAATCCCTTCGTCAAAAGACGATTCTGGGCAAAACCGTTATTTTTAACAGAGACAAGACCGTGTACCTCGAATCCGATCCCACCCGCCCTGTGGGCCTGGGCGAGAACCGCTATCAAATCCTCCAGGAATTGGGAAGGGGAGGGATGGGGGTTGTCTACAAGGCCCGGGACCTGATCCTGAAGCGGGACGTGGCCTTTAAGATCATCTCCGAGAACCTCCGCTCCAACCGACGCGCTGTTGATGATTTTTACCGCGAAGCCCAGGCCACAGCGGCCTTAAATCATCCCTTTCTCCTCACGCTTTACGATATCGGTGAAAAAGACGGATATCTCTATATCATCATGGAGTACGTGGAAGGAAAAGACTTCGAGCAGTTTATACGGACGGGCAAGCTCCTGGCCATCAACACCATCGTCAAGCTTTTCAGGTGGGTCTGCGAGGGACTCCATCATGCCCACCAGAAGGGCGTCATCCATCGAGACATCAAACCCAGCAACATCATGTGGACTAGGCTGAAACAGATCAAGATCATGGACTTCGGGCTGGCGGTTCTGCTCAGCGAGCTTCGCAAATCAGGAGTCATGGCGGCGGGAACACCCCAGTATATGTCGCCGGAACAGATCATCAGTGGAGATATCGATCACCGCACCGACCTCTATTCGCTGGGCGTGACCATATTCCGCATGTGTACCGGGAAGCTTCCCTTTTCCGGGTCTCTGGAAGAGATCATGCTGCAGCATTTGAATGCAGCCCCCCCTGCTGCACACGAAGTTAATCCCCGCGTTCCCAGGAGTTTGAGCGACATCATCTTTCGCTGTATGCAAAAAAAAGCAAATGACCGATATGCCGACGCCGGAGAAGTAATTGCCGACCTGACAAAATTATCCATGCATTAAAACCCTTTTGTGGTAAAGCTCCCCAGTCCTCTGAATAGTTCCCTTTTTGGTCTCTTCTTTTCTGAACACCAATGATGGTCATTCGCGCATTGTCGGTGCACCATAATGACATTGTCAATATCCGGAGAGAATTTTAATTTGTTTATAGAATTATCCACTTTGATCAGCAACATATTGATCAACGATATTACAGTCAAATCGCCCAAATCGCCGCCAATAATAGATAAAGAATGTTGTTGGGGTGGCCCGGACGGCAAGTCGTCAGGGTCGCGAAGCGACAATAGGCTTTGCCCGGTGCACCCCGCGTCCGGGAACCATTAAACGAGCAATATACTGCCTCTTGCTGCTGCGCAGCCCAGACAATAAATTGTCTGGGCCACCCCTCATGGAACCTGAATATCGTTAAGGTTTGGCCGGTATTGGATCACAGCTTTCGGTCCAATGGTTAAGCAATAAGAATTTAATAAGAATCAAGCAATTAAAGTTTTATTTGCTGACCTAATAGGATAATCCTATGTGTTTATGGAACTCCTGGATGGATCGGACTTTTATGGGATCTCTTTTAAGCGCCTCAATGGCGTTGACCGTTGCCACGGCGCCGGCCACGGTGGTAACGTATGGGATACCGAGCTGGACCGCGGTGGGCCGGATGGAGGATTGATCCTCCCGGGAAAGCTTGCCCACCGGGGTGTTGATCACCAGGTCGATCTGACCGTTGAGAATCATGTCCCGGATGTTCGGCTGGCCTTCATGGACCTTGCGGACGCGCTCTACCGGTATGCCCGATCTGCGCAACACCTGACTGGTGCCCAAGGTGGCCACCAACTTGAAGCCGATGGTGTGAAGTCGCCAGGCAATCACCGCGGCGTAAGGACGATCCTTCGGACTCATGCTGATAAAGACGGTTCCATTAAGGGGGAGGTTTTGTCCAGCTGCCAGTTGAGCCTTGGCATAGGCCAGGCCGAAATTGGTGTCGATCCCCATGACCTCTCCGGTGGACTTCATCTCGGGTCCCAGTATCGGATCAACACCCGGGAACCGATTGAAGGGGAATACCGATTCTTTTACCGCCACATGCTGAGGCACGACTTCCTCCCGTATGCCGAGCTCATCCAATCGATTTCCCACCATCACCTTGGCCGCAACCTTGGCCCACGGTACGCCCGTGGCCTTGGACACAAAAGGAATAGTACGTGAGGCGCGGGGGTTGACCTCGAGCACATAGATTTTCCCCTCCTGGACAGCGTACTGGATATTTATCAGGCCAACCACGTTCAGCTCGGCCGCCAGCGCCCGCGTGTGCTCTCGTATCCGGTCCAGTATTTCCCTCTCCAGGGATTGGGGAGGAAGCACGCACGCGCTGTCTCCTGAGTGGACACCCGCTTCCTCAATGTGCTCCATTATTCCCGCCACGACGCACCCGTGGCCGTCGGCCACCGCATCAACATCGATCTCGATGGCGTCCTCCAGAAACTTGTCTATGAGCACCGGATGCTGTTCGGAAGCTTCCAGTGCATCGCGGGCGAAATCCTTGAGGCTTTCCATGTCGTAAATAATGGCCATGGCCCGGCCCCCCAGGACATATGAGGGACGCACCAGAACTGGAAAGCCCACATGGGCGGCTTCCCGCCGGATCTCATCCAACGTTCCTCCAACCCCATGGGCCGGCTGATTCAGCCCCAGCGATTTCAGCATCTGCGAAAAACGATGTCGGTCCTCGGCCTTTGCGATGTTCCGAGGAGAAGTGCCGATAATGGGAGCCCCTGCCTTTTCAAGGGCCTCGGCCAGGTTCAGAGGTGTTTGTCCGCCGAACTGCACAATGATACCTGTGGGTTTTTCGCGGTTAACAATATTGAGCACATCCTCCAGGGTCAGGGGCTCGAAGTAAAGCCGGGTCGAGGTGTCGTAGTCCGTGCTGACCGTCTCGGGGTTGGAGTTGACCATGATGCTGTTGTAGCCCAGCTCCTTGAGCGCGAAAGACGCGTGCACGCAACAGTAATCGAACTCGACGCCCTGCCCGATACGGTTGGGACCTCCCCCCAGAATGAGGACTTTGGGATCATCCAGGGGTTGAGCTTCTTCCTCTTCCTCATAGGTAGAGTAATAGTAGGGCGTGCTCGCCTCAAACTCGGCGGCACACGTGTCCACCCGCTTGAATACCGGGTGAATGTCGTGTCTGAGTCGAGTCCGGCAAACCACATCCTCGGTGGTGGAAAAAATCGAGGCCAGTTGACGGTCTGAAAATCCCCACGATTTGGATTCCCGCAGCAAATCGCCGTCCAGTTCATCCAGACCATGACGGGCTGCCTTCTCCCTGAGTGCATCTTCCATCTCCACCAACTGTTTGATGTTGTAAATAAACCAGGGATCGATGGCTGTCAGTTTGTTGATGAGTTCCGCCGGCATGCCGGCACGCAGTGCGTGCCGGATGTAAAATATGCGTTCTTGGTTTGGAACGCGAAGTTTCTTCCGGATCAAAGTCATCTGTTCATGGGTGTAAGGACCTTTGGCTTCCCGGAGAAGGTCGGATCCGTCGGTTCCCAGCCCGTAGCGGCCGATTTCCAGGGAACGGAGCCCCTTCTGCAGGGATTCCTTAAAGGTCCTGCCTATTGCCATGGTCTCACCCACGGACTTCATTTGAATGGTCAAAGTGGGGTCGGAACCGGGAAATTTCTCAAAAGTAAAACGGGGGATCTTGACCACACAGTAATCAAGGGTCGGTTCAAACGAGGCCGGGGTCTCCTTGGTGATATCATTGGGGATCTCGTCCAGCGTGTATCCCACAGCCAGTTTGGCCGCTATCTTTGCAATGGGGAATCCGGTTGCCTTTGAGGCCAGGGCTGAAGAACGGGATACCCGCGGGTTCATCTCTATGATCACCATCTCACCCGTCCGGGGATGAACGGCGAATTGGATATTTGAGCCACCCGTCTCCACGCCGATCTCGCGGATACAGGCGATCGCGGCGTCGCGCATCAACTGGTATTCCTTATCCGTCAGCGTCTGGGCGGGCGCCACGGTGATGCTGTCTCCAGTGTGAACGCCCATGGGGTCGAAGTTCTCGATGGAGCAGATGATAACCACATTGTCATTGAGGTCGCGCATGACCTCCAGTTCATATTCCTTCCAGCCCACCACCGACTTCTCGATAAGGATCTCGCTTACCATGCTGCTCTTGAGACCCCTGGCGGCCAGCTCGTCGAATTCCTCGATGTTGTGGGCAATGGATCCGCCTGTGCCTCCCAGGCTGAAGCCAGGGCGGATGATAAGAGGAAAGCCCAATTGTCGGGCCACATCTCGCGCCTGATCCAGATTGTATGCCAGTCCGCTGGTCGGAACCTTAAGCCCGATTTTTTCCATTGCCAGCTTGAATTCCTCCCGATTTTCGGCCTTGCGGATGGCCGCTGCATTTGCTCCGATCATCTCCACGCCGTACCTGTCCAGCACTCCTTCCCGCGCAAGCACGGTGGCGACGTTGAGCCCCGTCTGCCCTCCGAGGGTGGGCAGGATGGCATCGGGGTGCTCCTGCTGGATGATAAGCTCCACGATTTCGGGTGTGACCGGCTCGATGTAGATGCTGTGAGCCATGTCTGGATCGGTCATGATGGTGGCCGGGTTGGAGTTCACCAGTATGACCCTGAAACCCTCTTCTTTCAAGGCCTTGCACGCCTGGGTGCCGGAATAGTCGAATTCACAGGCCTGACCGATGACGATGGGCCCTGAGCCGATGATCAGGATTGAGTTAATGTCTGTGCGTTTTGGCATTGCGTTCTATCTCATGAAAACCCTGTGATTGATAAGGAAGAGTTGTAAAAAACCAAACGAGCGATCCCGCGACAGAAAATTTGGCATATTAATTTTGAAATAGTACTTAAAGAAGGGGAAAAAAACAAGGCGTTTCCATATGATCAGTATTTAAGCAATTGAGCCGTTGACAGTTGACGTGCATTGGGTTACAAATGGAATTAATACAAATTCTCTCTTACGAAAGTTATGCCCATGCCCAATATTCTTTTAATTAAATCGGATACATCTAAAAGAACGCAAAAGCAAAAGCATCTACCCAAGCGCTTTTCATATCCGCTGGGAATCATGTATCTGGCCGCAGTGGCCAGGAGACGCTGGCCCGGCGCTCGCATCAGGATTGTGGACTCGCGATTTGAAAGGCCGGATTGGAAGGAGATCAAGGATCGATTCTCTCCCGACCTTATTGGCATCAGTGCCCTGACGGCCGAGGCCACTCATTTACACTGCCTGGCCGCAGAGGCAAGAAGTGCAGGTATCCGGGCACCGATTGTGGCAGGCGGACCGCACGCCTCGGGCTACCCGAAAGAGGTCCTCGGGGACCCTAATTTTGATCTTTCCGTGGTGGGCGAGGGTGAGGAGACCTTTCTGGAAATCCTGCAGCGTATGGATAAACGGCTGCCCCTGAGGGGTATAAGAGGCACAGCCTATCGGGACGATGGAAAGATTCACCTGGCTCCGCCCCGTCCTTTCATCGAGGATCTGGATTCGCTTCCCTTTCCTGCATGGGACTTGGTAGATGTGGAGGCTTACTGTCATTCTTTGCGGGCGACCCCTTTCGGCCTGGCGCGATACATGAATATATACACTTCCCGGGGATGTCCGTATCACTGCAATTACTGTCATAACATCAACGGCAAAAGGTTCAGAGCGCGCTCTCCGGAGAATGTCCTCGAGGAAATCCGCCGGTTGCAGAGGGATTACCGGATTCACGAACTCGAGCCCATGGACGACTGCCTTAATCTGGATCGAGGCCGGCTGTTGGAAATATGCGACGGGATCATCCGCGGGGGGATCAAAATAAGGATGGGCCTGCCCAATGCACTGAGGGCCGACATCCTGACCGACGAGCTCATCACGCGGCTCCACCGGGCCGGACTTTACTATTCCGCGTTCGCCATAGAGACCGCCAGCCCCCGGCTCCAGAAGGCCATCCATAAACACATCAACCTGGAAAATCTGAAAGCCGCTGTAGCCACCGCGGCCCGGGTGGGAATTTTTTGCCAGGGGTTTTTCATGCTGGGGTTTCCAACGGAAACGCGGGAGGAGATGATGACAACCATCCGGTTTTCTACCGAGCTTGCACTTCACGTGGCCACCTTCTCCATCGTCCTTCCATTCAAGGGTACAGAGGTCTACGATACCGCCATGTCCCTGGGAAGGAAGACCGACTTCTCTTACGATGAGTACGACGTCATGGAGGGACTTGTCAATGTTTCCGAATTGCCGGATGAGGAGTTATTTCGGATTCACCGGCTTGCCTATCGGCGTTTTTATTTAAGGCCACGACAAATCGTCCGGCTCTTCCTGCGTTATCCCCACAAGCAGGCCCTCTTGCAGCACACCTTTGAATTCCTGCACAGGGCATTTATTCCTGATCGAAGGATCAAAAAGGGACAGTGAACCCTGGGAACCTTGGGAAAGACCCCTTCAATTGATCATGCTTTTCTGATGAAATGCGCATTTTGGGAAGGGACCGGCGGAAGGAGGGTGAAGGATGAAACACGATGCCTTCTTGATGAAGGATTTGCTCATTGAGAACGAAAGTAAAATCATCATGCTGGTGCTGGATGGTGTGGGGGATATTCATACACCGGAGAGCCCCCGTACTTCTCTGGAGCTGGCGTCCACGCCGAACCTCGACGCTCTTGCCAGAGTATCGGTCCTGGGGCGCCACATGCCGATTTCCATGGGGATTACACCGGGAAGCGGGCCGGCTCACCTGGCCCTTTTCGGTTACAATCCCACCCGCAAGGAATATGATGCCGGCAGGGGGGTCCTGGAATCGCTGGGCATTGATTTCGATCTGCTCCCGTCGGATGTGGCCATAAGGGGGAATTTCGCCTCCCGCGATGCATCCGGGTTCCTTACTGATCGAAGGGCGGGTCGGATCCCCACCTCCGAGTGCGACCGTCTTTGCGGAATGTTGCAAGAAAAAGTCGGAGTATTGGACGGCGTGGAAATCATCGTCCGTCCCGTAAAGGATTACCGTTTTGCCCTCATCTTGAGGGGTGAGGGGCTGTCTCCCCTGATTTGCGAGACAGACCCGCAAAAAACAGGGTTGAAGCCCGTTCCGCCTACCGCCTTGGACCCTGAGGCGAGCAAAACGGAAGTACTCCTGCAGAAGCTGGTGGAAACGTACAATAAGATTCTAGCGGATGAGCCCCGCGCCAACACGGTGCTGCTGCGCGGGATCTCGAGGCTCCCCACCCTGGAATCCATGTGGAGTCGCTTCGGGCTGCGGCCGGCGGCCATAGCGACCTACCCGCTTTATCGGGGTGTGGCTAAACTGGTAGGCATGGAACTGATGCCGATGGTGGACACCATCGAAGAGGAGTTTCGCATCCTTCAGGAAAACTTTGCGGGACCGCACAACTTCTTTTTCATACATATCAAGCGTACCGACTCTTACGGCGAGGACGGCAATCAGAAGGGCAAGATCGAGGTTATCGAAGAAGTTGACCGATACATCCCCGTGCTGCGGGACCTCAATCCGGCGGTGCTTATGGTCACAGGGGATCATTCCACTCCCCATGTGATGAAGAGCCATTCCTGGCATCCGGTGCCCTTCATGCTCCATGGTCCCTTTTGCGACCTTGATGGTACAGAGGCGTTCAATGAAACGGAGTGTGACAGAGGGCGCCTGGGAATCTTCCCGACGGTCCAGATCATGCCTCTGGCCCTGGCCAGTGCGGGCAGGCTTCTCAAGTTTGGAGCATAATTATATGGAGAAAAACGTTTAGACAGGATAACATGATAAGGCCGTTATCCTGTCTAAAAATATCAAAAACTCAGACTGTCAGGAGACGGGCTTTCGTTCCAGCAGTTCAACGATTTCACCTGACGGGCCGCGAAAGAAGGCGATCTTCAAACCAGGCGCAGTCTCTGTGGGTTCCATGATAAACGAGACCCCCTGCGCACGCATCTTCTGGAAGGTCTGAGCTAAATCATCGACCAGTATCCCATAATGAGCCAGGCCGAAGGTGGTATACAGCTCTGTCTCACCCGGCGCCCTGCCGCTCAGGTTGATGATAACGCCATTGAGATCCATCCGGATGGTGGGGGCGCCGCGCAGATCAACGCGGGCGATTTCACGTGCACCGAACATTTCTTTGTAAAATTTTGCAGACTCTTCCGGATCCTGACACTTCATATGCAGGTGATCTAAACTGAATGCCATCGTTTTTCCTCCCGAAAAATAATTTTTTTCATTCTCGGCGCTGAGGCCAGAGATTCACTATTGCCTGAACATGCGATTGAAATATACAGGAAATTCGAGCACCGGTCAAGGAATGAATCGATTCTGGCATTAGCCGCTGTATAGCCCGCACCAATCGCCTCAACAATTCCGAATCGTGGCGGAGGAGAACTTCACCCGGCCCTGCCGACCAGGATCATACTCCTCCCGGATCAAGACCTCGGGCCCACCGGTTTTATGCATTCTGATTGTTTTTACCGTCTCAAAAAACTCATCCGTTTTGGCCCCGAACAGCTCAACTTGTTAGTAGCCTGATCATCATGGTATGGTACAATAAATTCTATTATCGTATGATCAACGGTGTAGCCATCCATGACTGAACGTTCTCATCACCCAATTATTGTTGCAAAAGGGTTGACTCGTATTTATCAGCCGGGGGGTAATGAGGTTATCGGCATTAATAATGTGAATCTCGAGATTTCATCAGGGGAATTGATCGCCTTAAAAGGGAACAGCGGTTCAGGAAAAAGCACACTTCTGGCACTGCTGGCCGGCCTTGACACACCATCCCGCGGCACGCTCATTGTGGCCAATAATGATTTGCAGCAATTGACACCGGTGCAGCTCACACAATATAGGCGCAAGGTGGTGGGAATGGTCTTCCAGACCTTTAACCTGCTGCCCACTCTCACTGTGTTGGAAAACGTCAGTCTTCCAGCTTTGTTAGCCGGGCACCCATACGCGAGAGTAACGAACAAAGCCATGGAATTGTTGGGCTGGCTCAATCTCAACTCGCGCATCAACCACCTTCCCTCTCAGCTTTCCGGAGGCGAAATGCAGCGCACGGCCATAGCCCGGGCGCTCATCAATGAACCAGCCATTATTCTTGCGGATGAACCAACCGGAAACCTCGATACCCGCAACGGGGAAATTGTCATTGAATTGCTGGCCGAGTTGAATCGTCGATTCGGACGGACTGTAATCATCGCCACTCATAGCAAGATCGCAGATCCTCATGCCACTCTGCGGATCTGTCTCAAAGACGGCTCCATTACCGACACGATATGCTGCGCACCGTAGTGTTATTTTTTCGGTTATTGATCTGGTTTAGCGTGCGTGAGTTGCTGAAGCATCGTTGGCGCACTCTAGCGGTTCTGCTCGGCATAAGCCTGGGCGCCTCGGTCTTTACGAGCGTTCGGCTTTCTATTAATGCCTCTCTTGAATCTTTCATCAACAGCATGGATATCTTTGCAGGCAAGGCAGACTGGGTGGTGGTCCGTCCAGGAGCACGTGTACCGGATGACCTTGTCGCCACGTTGCTGACTCATCAGGCCGTTCAGGCCGCCTCCCCGCTGCTGACAACATATATCCTGCCGGCGCACGAAACACCGGAACCGTTTATGCTCATTGGACTTGATCCCATCCTGGATCGCCCCCTCCGTAGCTGGCGGATTGAGAAGGCGGACTCTGAGCAATCCTCCCTCTGGATCGAACTATTGAGCACACCCTATACGCTGATTGCCAGTCAGCGTCTTGCTGAAAAATATCACCTTGCAAAAGGCGGGCGTTTGATTCTGGAACATGTCCAGCAGAAGGGCGCCTTTCGCGTCATTGGGACACTGGCCTCCCAGGGGCTGGCTTTGGTGGACGGCGGAAATGTAGCATTAGTTGATATTTCGACAATGCAGGAATTTATGGGATTGCACGGCCTTGTGGATCGAATCGACCTTCTCTTGCGGCCCACCGCCACGGATGCTGATGTTCAGGAAATTCAAGCCATGCTTCCCAAAGGGATCACTATAGAGCGACCTTCGGAGGCCAAAGAGAGCGGCATCCTGATGATTCGAGCGTATCAGCTCAATCTTTCCCTTCTGAGCTTTGTCTCATTATTTGTAGGTATGTATTTGGTCTATAGCCTCGTGGCATTGCATGCGGCTTCACGACGGCACGAATTGGCCATTCTCCGTTCCGTGGGAGCTTCCTCTCGCCTGCTGTTTCTTTTGTTTCTTGCAGAAGGCGCCTTTTTCGGTTTTTTTGGTTGGGTTATGGCTATTCCCATCAGTTCTTTCCTGGTGCGGCAATTACTTGAACGGATAAGCTACACCATCACCAACCTTTTCGTCCGGGTTCACGTGGATCGGTTGGAATTGGACTCCTGGGAACTGCTCCTTTCTTTTCTGATCACCATTCTCATCTCGGTGGCGGCTTCATACCAGCCCGCTCGGGAAGCCATGAAAGTGGCGCCGCGAGAAGCTCTGTTACTACACGATATAGTACCGAAACAACGGAAATCGTTCAGAAGGCTTGCTATATTCGGCCTGCTCCTTATAACTCTGGCATGGCCGTTGTCTCAACTTCCCAGTGTATATAGACTCCCAATACCGGGCTACCTCTCGACGCTTTTTCTTTTTTTGGGTTTTTCTTTGTTGTCACCGTTGTTTTTGCATGTTATGGGTGCATGTCTTCCGTCGCTCCTTCGCCGTTTTGCAGGACAGCCCGGTTATCTGGCCGGCCGATACGTCCGCGACACAGGAATACGGACAGCCATTTCCGTGGCGGCGCTCATTACAGCCGTTGCACTTTTTATAGGCCTGGTGATCATGGTTCACAGTTTTAGAAAAACCGTAGAAATATGGGTACATCAAACAATCAGCGCCGACCTTTTTCTCCGTCCTTCAATGGCCGGCATCAATCACTATAGAGATCCTTTGCCCCCAGTGATTGTTGAGAGACTTAAAAGACTGCAAACCCCGGCTGACTTTATTCCTTACCGCCAAATTCGGCTTCGCTACGGAAAAGTCCCCTACCAATTCCAGGCCTTTGATTTCGCCCGCTTCATGCGCTACGGAAGTTTACTCTTTTTGCGAGGCGACCCCAAAGATATAATGCCGGAATTCAACCGAGGCCGGGGCGTCCTGGTTTCCGAGGTGTTTTCAAATCAGACAGGTCTCACCATCGGCGACCGTTATCGCGCCCAGATAGAAGGCGTAACCTTTGATCTTCCTATTCTGGGTGTCTTTCGCGATTATCGCACTCAAGGCGGCATAGTCTATTGTGCCCTCCCCTTTTTCCGGGAATACACTGGGGATCGGTCGTGGAGCGGCGTCCGGATTTATTTTCACGATCGGAACAAGGACCTTGAAGCCGCAGCCGCTGAGCTACGCGGTGAGATCATCGCATGCTGCGGACAAGATCATGCATTAGAGATAACCATCGGCGGATCGCTCCGCAGAGAAATTCTCCGCATCTTTGATGAAACCTTCGCTGTCACCACCGTGCTTCTTTTGATCGCCCTGCTTGTAGCCGCCCTGGGGATCACCACCACATTGACAGTGCTGGTTTTGGAACGAACGCAGCAGTTACATACCTTAGTGGCCGTTGGGGCGAGCTTCGGGCAGATTCGGGCTATGATATTCTGGGAGGCGATTCTTTTGGTCACGGCGGGAGAATGCCTGGGGCTGGGGTGTGGATTTCTCCTGTCTCACCTTTTGGTGTTTGTTATCAACCGGCAGTCTTTCGGCTGGACATTCATGTATAGCGTTGAATGGCCAGTCTTACTGTCGTCGTTGCCTTTGATTCTCATGACGGCATTGCTGGGAGCGCTTCCCGCCATCAAACTGGCGTTTCGGCAGCCTCACGCCCTGGCCCTGAGGGATCATTGACATGAAAATTGCTTGCAGTCATACGCTGGTTTTCGTATTGTCCATTGTTATCATGCCGTGTGCGGGAATCATTGATACATGGGCCTCGCCGATGATTTCGGAAGCTTCTTCCTACCTGCCGGTTACCGGCCCATGTAACCTTACATTCCCACGAGACCATGGAGCACACCCGGGGTATCGCACCGAATGGTGGTACTATACAGGCAATGTGATGACACAAAACCGTGAGCGCTACGGATTTCAACTTACCTTCTTCCGGAGGCAAATCAGTCCGCCCGGCGCTGAAAACATGTGGCCCAAACCTCCCTCGACCTGGCGTACCCAGCACATTTTCCTCGCACACGCGGCCCTGTCGGACATTGATGGAAATCGTTTTTATCATGCGGAGCGTATGGGACGGGGTGCCATGGGATTAGCGGGCGCACGGCAAGAATCAGGGGTAACGTCTGTCTTTTTAAACAAATGGTCCGCCCGAATAAACCAGATGGAACATCAATTATCGGCATCAGCGGATAATTTCTCTTTTATCCTGAACCTGAGATCGAAAAAGGAACCCGTTCTGCATGGAAAAGAAGGCTACAGCCTGAAAGGCACAACGAGGGAGAGAGCCAGTTGCTATTACTCCCTTACACGGTTGAACACCAAGGGCACGATGACCGCGAGAGGAAGAACCTTCAGCGTCCGGGGAACAGCATGGATGGATCATGAATTCAGCTCCGCACCCTTAGAGCCGGACCTGGCCGGTTGGGACTGGTTCAGCGTGCAACTCGAAGACGACACCGAGGTGATGATCTATCTGCTGCGGCAGAAAAAAGGAGGATACAGCCCGGTATCCGGCGGGACCTTTGTCCGTGCCTCCGGGGAAAGCAGCCATTTGTCAAGAGAGGATTTTCGAGTTGAAGTTTTGGATACATGGAAAAGTACGCACACGGGAGCGCGATACCCCTCCCGCTGGAGGCTGCGGGTCCATCCGGCGCAACTGGACATCACCATTACTTCAAACCTGGAGGATCAGGAAATGCTCACTCCGAACACCACCGGGGTAACCTACTGGGAAGGAAGCGTGTCCATAACGGGGACCGCCAGGGGGCGACCAGTTAGGGGGGTTGGTTATGTGGAACTTACCGGGTACGACAGACCCTTCGACGATCCCTTGTAACTACCATACGGGTTATAAGGCTCTGGAGGCAATGGGATTCATTCTTTCAACTGATACCGCTTGTTCCTTATAGCAATCAATTGTTCATGAACCATTTTATCGAGAATTCTCAGTAATCTTTTTTCCTCAACGCTACATGTATTGTATAATTCCGACAATGAGGAAGTTTGTAGCAACAGCGTACGCAATATATGAGCGCGGATTTGCCGGTCCGATCCTTTAAAAAACGTCGATTGTTGTGTTTTGGGTCTTATTCCGGTTTTAGTTCCTGTGAGATACAGCGCACCATAATCCATCAACGCATTGTGCCACTTTCTGCTTCTGCCTTTTGGAAGACAACGTTCAGCTATACTCAAGAGTGCCCCACCAGAGATATCCTCAGAAAGACGAAACTCATGGATCAGAATACGCCTGATATTTGTATCCACAGTTACCAGATCGGCGTTTGCAGCAAAGATCCGGACAGCTCTCGATGTATACTCACCAATTCCCGCAATCTCTTTGTAACACTCCACCGCTTCGAGGACATTGCTGTCGTAGTCCTTAATGATAATCTTAGCAGCCCTGTGGAGATTAACCGCACGGGTGTTATACCCCAGACCCATCCAGGCCATCAATACTTCTGACCGGGTCGCCCGCGCCAAATGGTTAATCGTCGGCCACAGCTTGATCCATTTTCCGAAGTATTCAATTACCCTGCTGACTTGTGTCTGCTGCAGCATAAATTCCGAAATCAAAATCTTGTAAGGGTCGGTTGTTTTTCTCCAGGGCAAATCGCGTCCCTGCGTTTTATAAAACGCAAACACCTTGGTTCGAAAGTTTCTAATGTGCCTGTTTGTGATTTTCATGGATACTTTCACAATTGATGTCTTTACTACTGATAACGTTATATCCTTGAATGAATGGCTAAAGCTTCAGGATGAATTAGCTCCTCATTGTTCTGTTATCATGGCTATGGCAGGACATAAGACTGAGTCTATGTTTCTCAGGTATAACACTGTAGAGGAACAGGATATGAGAATGGCTGTAGAGAGGTTTGGTAGTTACTTAAGAGGAATATGATTACTTGCTATGTACTGCCTCAAGTTGAGTAAAGAGATAACTAACTTATTGAAACCAGAAGAAGATAAGTTTAGGGGATGAATTGGAATCCATCCCCTATACGTGGATAGATCTGGGCAAAGTCGGATGCTTTTCACACTCGCAAAGCCAGGAACGCGAGCCTACTATTTGAGCTCTTTTTTCGCCTTCTCAACTGCGGCGATGTATTCGTTCACAAGCGCATCCCCGGCAACCTTCCGAATCTGGTCAAAAAGGGGCTTATTGAGTTCCCGGCTTTTGGCCATATCCGCCTCTGAAAAATAATTCACCTTCATCCCTGCTTTCTCGCATTGTTCCTTGTACATCAGGTTTTGCTCGCCCGTGAGGTACCAGTTGAACTTCGTTGCGATATCCGCTGCCATATACATGATTTTCTGGTAGTTCGGAGGCAGGCTGTCGTAAAACTTCTTGGACATGATGACCGGCTGGACGTCATAGATGTGGCCTACCACCGTGATGTACTTCTGCACTTCGTAGAACTTGGTCAGGTAGATGGTCTCGAAGGGGTTCTCCTGTCCGTCCACCACACCCTGCTGAAGGGCGGTATAGACCTCGGACCATGCTATGGGGGTCGGGTTGGCGCCCAGCGATTTCCAAAGTGTCAAATGATCCGGAACCTTCATTGTTCGGACCTTCATGCCCTTCAGGTCAGCCAGAGTCTTAATTTTCTTTTTGCTCGTCAGGTTCCGCATTCCATAATCGGTAAAGCCGAGCCCGATGATCCCGATTTTGGAAAGCCCGGCCAGTATCTTTTTTCCGATGGGGTCCTCTTCCAGAACTTTGAAGGCCACTTTCTGGTTGGTCAAAAGAAACGGGAGGTTGATGACCCGGACCTCGTTGCTGAAGTTAGCCAGCACACCCACCGACGGGGTGGCCACCTGTATATTGTTCAGTTGAATCGCTTCAATGTTGGGCCGCTCGTCACCCAGCTTGCCGCCCGTGAAAACCTGAACCTCCACATCGCCCCATGTCTGCGACTCCACGATGTCCCGGAACATGAAAAGACATTTTGCCGTGGGAGACTCGTCAATCAAGACCGTCGCGGCCCGGATCAGATATTTTGCCGCGTCGGCGCTCTTCGGAAGAACTGTCAAGAGACACAGTGCCAACAACAGAAAAATAAATACCCTTGATGACTTTTTCATTTTCTACCCTCCTTTTCCCATTGATAGTGACAAAAAAAGAAGCATCCGACCTGCCCACTTATATCCCGGATGAATTATCCTTTTTTGAAACCGTTTCTAAAACCTTCTGGATCAGCCGAAAGCTCATAATGATACCTCCCATCGGGAGAGCGATGTAAGGAATGTACATGGGAAGCCGCATTGCTGCGGAGACCTGGTTGAACTTTCTGATATCATTGCACAGTGGAATGCCCCAATAAATCAGAATAAAGCAAAAGACAATAAAACAACAAGGACCTAAGATTTCAAAACTTTTACGCAGAAACGACGGCAATACCTTTCCGACGAAGGTGATTTTAATGTGGGCATCTTTTTTTATAGCATAACTTGCCCCGAGGTATACAAAATAGACTTGAAAGAACTGCGCAAGCTCCTGGGTCCATGATGGGGTTTTACGGATGGAGAACCGCAAAAAAGTCTGACTGAAAATCAAGATGGTCATAGCGCTCAGGGTGAGCACCAGGAAGAGTTCCTCGAAATGATCATCCAACCATAGAAAGCATCTTTTTAAGTTTTTCAACGATCTATTCCCCTTGCGTTAATCATATAACAAATTAGGGAGAAACATCGTTACCGAAGGAACAAATGTTATAATCAGCATGGAAACGATCAGTGTGATCACATATGGCAGGGCGTATCGGATCGTGCTTTCAACGGGAATGCCGGAAATGGAGGCTACGATGAACAGGTGTTCGCCAATGGGAGGAGTCATGAAACCCACTTCTGAGGCCAGGATCATGATGATTCCGAAGTGAATAGGGTCGATTCCCAGTGGAACCGCGATTTTCAGCAGCATGGGGCCGAAAAGGATAATCGCTGCCAGTGTCTCCATGAACATTCCGAGAACGATAAGAAAAATCAGAATCAAAGTCAGGATCACGTACTTATTGGGTGAAAGGCTCAAGATGAGGTTGGCGATGGTTGTTTGAAAGTGTTCGAGAGTCATGATCTTGCCGAATAGAAGGGCGGTGCCGATGAGAATCAGAACTATGCCTGAGACCAAACTCGCCCGGAGCAACACCTGAATGAGCTGTCGGGGCTTGAGCTCTTTGTCCAGGAACATGGTAGCCACAAGCCCGTAAACCACGGCCACTGTGGCTGCCTCTGTGGGTGTAAACACGCCCGTGTAAATTCCTCCCAGGATCAGGACGGGCATGACGATGGCGTATTTGGCCTCGTAAAGTGCACGGAATAAGCTCATCTTGGGTGCGATCAGTTGGTCCTGCTCTGTTATGCTGATGGCGGAATCTGCATGATCCGTCGGCGTTGGAACGGAGTTGCGCATTTTTCGTCCGAAAATGAAGTAGCTTGTGATCATCAGGGCCAGGCCGGTCATGATACCGGGCAATAAGCCTGCTATGAAAAGCTTTCCAATGGATGTGGCAGTCACGATGCCGTAAATGACGGCGGGAATGCTGGGTGGAATCAGTATTCCCAGGGTACCGCCAGCGCCGATGCAGACCGCTGAGTAGCCCCGATTGTACCCATAACGTACCATTTGCGGTATCATGACCGTACCGATGGCGGCCACATCTGCGGGACCGGAACCGGAGATGCAGGCAAAGAACATACAGGAAACGATGGCAATGTAAGCCAATCCGCCCGGCAATCGACCCACCAGTACGCTTGCCAGATTGATCAACCTCCTCGATGCCCCGCCCTGATTCATTATTTCGCCGGCTAACATGAACATGGGAACGGCCATGATAGGGAAGGAATCGAAGGCTGTGAACATCCCCTGCACCAGGAATGTTATCCCCGCGGTCATATGGCCCATCCAAGAACTGACGGCCATGGCGATAACAGCGGAGAGGCCGAGAGAAACCGTGATCGGAACCCCGAAAAATAGCAACACTCCGAAAACGAGAAACAGGATCGCTATGATCATTCTCGCCTCCAAATTGTGTGTTATGCTCTCAGCCTAATGACCCGGTGCACTTCTGGTAATAAAGGAGATCGAGCTCGTTGCGGAAAGAAAATGGATATAGGGTGTCAATATTCATCGGCCAAATGTCATCATCAAATCGAGGCAACACATCATACAATGTGTAAAGATTGTGATCTTCCGGCATGCCAACAGCCAGGAAAGTTTCAGTCATATGATTCCTCAGCTCCGGTGCCGATCCTATCGAGATTCCGGTGTTGGAAATACAGGTGCTCTCGGTTATTATTTTTTTAGAATTATCCACTTTGATCAGCAACATATTGATCAACGATATTACAGTCAAATTACCGCCAATAATAGATGAAGAATGTCGTCCGGGTCGCGAAGCGGCAAGATGTTTTGCCCGGTGCAACCCGTGCCCGGGAACCATTAAACGAGCCATGTTCTGCCTCTTGCTGCTGCGCAGCCCGGACAATACATTCTCTGGGCCACCCCTCATGGAGCCTGAATGCCATCAAGGTTTGGGCGGTATTGAGTCACAGCTTTCGGTCCAATGGTCAAGCAATAAGAATTTAATAAAAATCAAGCAATTAAAGTTTTATTTGCCGACCTGATAGGATAATCCTAGTTTGGGATAGATTCGTCGCGGGTTAGCACGCAACCCGCAACTCGCCCACACGTTCACACGTTTATTCGCTCCGGCGAAAAATCATGCTGGCGAAAGAAACCACGGACTCGCCCCCCGGGTCCTGCTGCTGGCCGTAGCGCAGCAGCTCCCCTTCGCCCTCATTCAGGGCGCTCACCAGGGTGTAAATGCAGGGAAAGCCGCAAACACGATACCGGTCCCCGTTCTCGCAAAGCCACTGGAAAAGGGCGGCGGTATCCTTCCGTGCGGCATAGTTGAGAATATCCCGATCTTGCGCCTCAACCTTCTGAAGAAAGGCGGATGAAAGGGGTCCGTCCCCGAAGCGAACACCCACGTGGGATAGGTCCGCACTGGCGATATAGCATGGCCTCCGGCCTGTAGCCTCCACGGCCTGTTTGAGGGCATCGATGAACATCCCGAATTCCGGCACCTCTTCGGGAGCCCTCCCCATTTGCTCCATCTCGTGGAAAGATCCGCATAGCACGGGAAGAATGGTGAAGTCCCTTTTTCCGCCCAGCGCGAACTGGAGGAAGAGAACCTGGAACTCCACGGAATGCTCCGTGCGATGGTTCAGTTCATCCTCTCTCAGGTCTTTGCCCATGACCTCCTGGAGTTTCCTCAAAAGCTCCGCATCAGTCTTGACTGTCCCCAGGGGCGTTTCAAAGTCCAGGGCGGTCAGGACGAACAGGTTCCGGGTCTGGGTATGCGCCGTACCCAGTATAATGAAGAGGTCGGTTGCACATTCCTCGGCCAGGGCTTTATAGACCAGAGCGAAAAAGGGACCTCCGCCCCCCCTTATGTCGTAATGAGGGGCAATGGCCGCAACCACCCGCCCCGACCCATTTATTTCACGGGGGAGTCCAGGGCCGCCCGGCCCGGTGAAGAAAGTCTTCAGTTGGGCCAGGAGCTTCTCCGTGTCCATCTCGTAACTCACTCCGGCGTGCGAGGCCGGCCGCACCTTCAGACTCCGGAATTCCCGGGCCGTGCGATCCATATGCTCCCGGAACCGCGGGGAATCCAGCAGCAAGTTCTCATCCAGCGCTTCAATGATCTGGCGCATCTTGTCCGTGAAGATCAACTCTCCGAACTGCCGCATATAAGCCGCCTGGATGTCCGTCAGGCTGTGCTCTCCGTCAAGCAGGGCATAGATAAAATAGACGGGCATGGGAAGATAGGCGGTTTTTTCAGTCAGCCTGAGGGGATCCTGGAGGCATATATAATGCTTGCCGGATACTTCCACAGGGATGGGATTCATCGGACGGTGACGGGGTAGGGTATCCATGGTAGATTTTTTATACCCGATTCTCAGGTGCATGTCAAAAAAATTCATTGAATTCCACAGGATGTTCAAGTATATATAATGATTAGAGATCGATCAATTCTCTTTTAAATGTCCTGAATTGGGTGGAATCGGGGGAGCACATTGTGAAGTTAAGGATTCGGAAGTTCAGGGACTGGAAGATCCGAACCAAGCTGGTGGCCATCTCCCTTACCCTCATCATTTTTCCCCTCCTTTTCGGTGCTTACCTTTCACTACAGCGCTTCACCCGGGCCATGCAGGAATATGCTGAGCTCGACCTGGAAAATGTCGTTACCGGCATTAAAGAGCTTGCCCAGGCCAAGCAGATACTGTTCGAGCAAGATGTGATAAAGGACCTGAAAGTCGCCCGCCACATATTGAGCCATTATGCGGACTTCGTCACCATCCACCCGGATCGAACGGCGAAGGTACGGGTGTTGAACCCACCCCCGGGGGAGAGACAAGAGATAACCGTTCCGTTCTGGAGCATCGGATCGCAGCCCATCACGCTGGACTCCCGCATCGCGGAGCAGACCCATGATTTGACGGGAAGCCACATGTTGATTCTCCAGCGTCTGCCTGACGACGGCATGCTTGTATTATCCACGAGCCTGAAACGGGAAGATGGAACCCCTGCGGTGGGAATTCTCATCCCGGCCAAAAGCGACATAACCCGCACTGTGCTGGAGGGGAAGCGCTACGTGGGGCGCTTCAACGTTGCAAACACGTGGTACCTGGCCGCGGTTGAGCCGTTCCGCGATTCCGGGGGGCTCATCATCGGAGCGATCGGCGCCGTCATCAAGGAGCAACTGGAGACCGCTCTGAAGCGCTCTATCTTAAAGATCCGGGTGGGGGAAACGGGTTATGCTTATGTTCTGGACAACACCGGCACCCTGGTCATTCACCCCGCCAAGGAGGGGAAGAACATCATCAGCGACAGAGATCCCGACGGTTTTGAGTTCATCCGCGCCATGGTCACTCGAGCACCACGGCTGTCTCCCGGGAGCGTGGGCACTATCCGCTACCCCTGGATGAACCCCGAACTGGGGGACACCAGGCCGCGGATGAAGATCGTCAAATATGCCTATTTCCAGCCATGGGAGTGGATCATCGCGGCGGGCAGTTATGAGGATGAAATCTTTTACGCCGTGAGGCAGACCAGGTCCTTCATCTTTTTCGTGGCCATCACGAGTCTTCTGGTAGCGATTGCACTGAGCCTTGTTCTGGCCAGGTTCCTCAGCCGGCCCATCCTCAAGCTGACGGAGGTGACGGGCCGCATGGCCGGCGGCGATCTGAGCCAGTCAGTGGACATCGACAGCGGAGATGAGATCGGCCTGCTGGCCCGCTCGTTCAACCTGATGGCCAACCAGGTGCGCGACCACACCACCACGCTGGAAAAAATGGTGGAAAAGCGCACCGAGGAACTCAGGGAATCCCGCGAGAAATACCGCAATCTCTCCCACCTGTTGAATAACATCCTGGAGAGTTCCACCGAGTATTCCATCATTGCAACGGACATGAGTGGAAATATCCTCGAGTACAACAGCGGATCAGCCCGAATTTTCGGCTGGTCCAAGGCCGAGATGATAGGCATCAAGGGGATTCCCATGACCCTCCGTGACGAGGACCGCGACAGCGACCTGATCCGGACCCTGGCCCGCAAGGTAATGAAGCAGGGTGTTACTGAACAGGAGATGATCCGGCGCAGGAAAAACGGGGAGACCTTCCCCGTTAATTCCATCATCACCGCGCTGAGAAACACGGAGGGGAAAATATACGGCTTCCTGGAAATTGCCCGCGACATCTCGGAGAAGAAGCGGCTGGAAAAAGAGCTCTGGGACACGAAAGAGTATCTGGAGAACATACTGGAGAGCACCCCGGACGGCGTGGTAACCACTGATCCCAAGGGGATAATAACGTATGTGAACCGGGGGATGGAGGCGATGATCGGCTGGCCGAAGGAGCGGCTCATCGGCGTCCATATCTCGCGTTTTTACCTGAACGGCATCGACGAGGCCCGCAACATTATGAAAATCCTGCGGGAGCGCGAGCGGCATCGCAACTACGAAATCACCATGGTGGTCGAGGGAAATGGCCGAAAGCGCCGAATCATACCCATCCTGACCTCCAATGCCCTGCTGAAGGACGAAACCGGGCAAATCATCGGCACCATGGGCGTTTTCAAGGACCTCTCCGAGCAGAAAAAGCTCGAGGAACAACTGCGCCGCACAATGGCCACGCTTATCCAGGCGGGGAAGATGCGCGCACTGGGAGACCTGGTGGCCGGCGTTGCCCATGAGCTGAACAACCCCCTGATGGCCTCCACGACCCTTCTTCACGTGATAGATGAAAACATGCCCAGGGATGATCCCAATCGCAAACGATTAGAGGTCATCGAACAGTGCAACAAGCGCATCGGGAAGATCGTCAGCCAACTCAGGGACTTCTCCAGGCAGTCGCGTTTCGAGTTTCTGTCGGTGGATGTCAACAAGGCCTTCGAGAATGTGTTGACCATGACTTCACAGCAATTGATGAACCACAATATACGGGTGGTCAAGCGTTTTCAGCCCGATCTGCCCAGGGTCATGGGCGACGGCAACCAGCTTGAGCAAGTCTTTCTGAACCTGATCTCCAATGCCCGCGATGCCATGGAGAACGCGGCAAAAAAAACTCTCACCATCGAAACGCGCGCCCGTCCAGAGAATGGAACCGTCGAAGTTACCATCAAAGACTCCGGATGCGGCATTCCGCGCGAGAATATGGACAAGATTTTCGACCCGTTCTTCAGCACCAAAGAGGTTGGAAAGGGGACGGGCCTGGGCCTGTCCATTTGCTACAGCATAATCGAGTTGCATGGAGGAAAGATAGAGGTGGATAGCAGGGTCGGCCGCGGATCCAGGTTCCGCATCTTCCTCCCAATCCCCGAAGAAGGAGATACTGATGGCGAAAAAGATTCTGGTGGTTGATGATGACGATCTGGTTCTCATCGCCCTGACCGAACTGTTGAAGCCCAAAGACTACGAGGTGACGACCGCCCTCAACGGGCCCGAGGCGCTGGGCCTTCTCTCACGGGAACGATTCGATCTTATCATCCTGGATATCATCATGCCCGAGATGTCGGGGCTGGAGGTTTGCCGTAAGGTCCGGGATATGGAGGACTACCGGGATGTTCCCATCATCATGCTCACGGCCAAAAGCGCCGATGAGGACAGGGAACAGGGAATGGAGGCCGGGGCCAACCTCTTTCTTTCCAAACCCATTTCGCCGCAACGCTTGATCCAGTTGGTGGACGAGGCGGTGGAGGGGGGCTGAGGGTATGCAGTACATTCAAGTGCTTCCATTATTTCATCATCGGGCGTAGCTTTCAGTGGGTATCTCTTTGATCAATCCAAGATTTTCAAGGAATTTAACGGCTTTATCCAATTGCGTTTGACCGAAATCCCAGTTGAACCCTTGTGCTGTTTTCTTAATTTCATAAGATGTCAAAGGCGTTCTTTCTCCCTTCAAGATGTAATAGGCCTTGGCGGCTACAGATAACGTGTTATAGTCCGGATCACCTGCGTTTTTTATTTTCTTCGCTGCTTCGCCAATTTTTTTCCAGGCGCGTGGGAGTCTTTCTTTTTTAATTGTTACGAGTTCTTCTCCTTCTTTTGTCAAATGAAATCCAAATTGCTTTATCTCAAATCCTTCAGCAGAATATATTCCATAACTGAAAACCGATTCATCCACGAAGTCAAGAGCGATTAATCTCCCCAATGCATCTTCTACTTCACTAGAATAAGGCCCATAATACCATGCGCGATATCCGAGATCCATATCTGTCAGAATCGATTCAAAATAGATTCTTTTTTGAAGGAGAGTCTTTCCTATGATCTCGCCCCCGAACGCTTCTAAAGTAAAAAGAACGAAGTCCGATGTTTTCATCATTCTCCCTCATTCAAAGATTGATCCTCTAATGATGGTATTTCAATTTCATGTTTGAATTTATTTTCGTTTCCCATTGTTTCAGCACGCATTCTTCAATCATTGTCATGACGAGGAGGGACGCGGTGGCCCGCATCACCCGAGCGCCCTCTTCAAAAACCTCCCTGTATAAGACTCCGGACAGGCCATGATCTCCTCGGGCGTGCCCGTAGCAACCACACGGCCCCCCAGCTCTCCCCCTTCGGGACCCAGGTCGATGACGTAGTCGGCGGACTTGATGACGTCCATGTTGTGCTCGATGATGATGACCGAATTGCCCGCGTCCACCAGGCGGTTGAGCACGTCCAGCAGCTTCCGGATATCCTCGAAATGTAGCCCCGTGGTGGGCTCGTCGAGGATATAGAGCGTTCGCCCCGTAGCCCGGCGGCTCAGTTCGCGCGCCAGCTTGATGCGCTGGGCCTCGCCGCCGCTCAGGGTGGTGGCCGACTGACCCAGGCGGATATACCCCAGACCCACATCCGCCAGGGTCTGCAGTTTATCGCGGACAGGGGGAATATTTTCCATGAAAGAGAGCGCCTGGTCCACGGTCATGTCCAGGATCTCGGCGATATTCAGTCCCTTGTACCTGATCTCAAGGGTCTCCCGGTTGTAACGTCTTCCCTTGCAGACCTCGCACATCACGTAAACGTCGGGCAGGAAGTGCATTTCGATCTTTATGATGCCGTCGCCCCGGCACGCCTCGCACCGCCCGCCCCTGACATTGAAGCTGTAACGGCCGGGCTTGTAGCCCCGCATTCGGGACTCGGGCACCTGTGCAAAGAGCTCGCGCACGTGGGTGAAGAGTCCCGTGTAGGTGGCCGGGTTGGATCGCGGGGTGCGTCCGATGGGCGCCTGATCGATGTCTATCACTTTATCCACCGCCTCCAGCCCCAGGATTGCATCGAACTTCCCCGCCGGTTCCTTTGATCGGTTCAGACGCTGGGCCAGGGCTCTGAAAAGCGTATCAATAACCAGCGTGCTCTTTCCCGAGCCGGATACTCCGCTCACGCAGGTGAGCGTACCCAAGGGGAAGGCAACAGTGATGTTCTGGAGGTTGTTTTCCCTGGAACCCACGATGGTGATAAAGCGTCCGTCCGGGCAACGGCGGCGCCCGGGCACCGGAATGGTGAGCATCCCCGCGAGATATCGACCGGTCAAGGACTCTGAGCTCCGCAGGATTTCATTCGTTGGTCCGGAAAAGACCACGCGGCCGCCGTTCTCGCCGGCGCCGGGACCCATATCGATCACATGGTCGGCGGAAAGGATGGTCTCTGCATCGTGTTCCACCACCAGGACGGTGTTGCCCAGGTCCCGCAAGCGCTTCAACGTGTCCAGCAGCCGAATATTGTCCCGCTGGTGAAGGCCTATGCTTGGCTCGTCCAGGATGTAAAGAACTCCCACCAGACCGGAGCCTATCTGTGTGGCCAGGCGGATGCGCTGGGCCTCTCCGCCCGCCAGGGTTGACGATGAGCGCCCGATGGTCAGGTAATCGAGTCCTACGTCCGTCAGGAACCCCAGCCGGTTGATGATTTCTTTTACAATCGGCCGGGCGATTTCCTGCTCGCGGGGGCCAAACAGGGGCGCACGGCCGTGCGCCCCTGCAATTTCCTGTAATGTTCTCAGCAACTCCCGGATTGACATACGTGTCATGTCGTCGATGGAGAGATTATTGATCTTGACGAACAGGCTTTCCTTTTTCAGCCGCGACCCCTTGCAGGAGGGACATGGTCTCACGGTCATGTATTTCTGGATCTCATCCCGAAGCCCGCTGTTTTCAGCTTCTCGAAACCGGCGTTCCAGATAAGGAATCACTCCTTCGAAACTGCGCCTGTAAAAACGCCGCTTCCCGTCCATTTCGTAGTAAAATTCCAGTTCCTCATCCCCTGAACCATAGAGGAGAATCTGTTGCGCTTGATCCGTTAACTCCCGGAAAGGTGTATGAATATTGAACCCATAATGCTTGCTCAGGGTATCGAGGACATGGTAGTAATGCATTGAATGGCGTTTCTCCCACGGGACAATGGCCCCTTCGCGAATCGAAAGGGATGTGTTGGGTACCACCCGCTCCGGGTCGAAATACATGGTGGTCCCCAGGCCCCCGCATTTGGGGCATGCGCCATAGGGGCTGTTGAAGGAGAAGAGCCTCGGAGAGACCTCCTGGAAACTGACCCCGCACTCCGGACAGGCGAAACGCTGGGAAAAGACCAGTTCCTCGCCGTCCTGGATAGCCGTTTTGATCAGCCCTTCTGAAAGAGAGGCCGCAACCTCCAGCGAATCGGCCAGCCTCTGCTGAATCCCCTCCTTGACCACCAGGCGGTCCACCACTACCTCAATGACGTGCTCACGGTTTTTATCCAGCCGGATATCCTCGGAAAGATCGTAAATATGGCCGTCTATGCGCGCCCGGACGAACCCGTCCCGCCGCAGGCGGGCCAGTTCCCTCTGGAATTCCCCCTTCCGGCCCCTCACCACGGGAGAAAGTATATTGAAACGGCTTCCACCCGGCAGGACCATTATCTGATCAACGATCTGCTGGATGGTCTGGGTTACAATGGGTCGGCCGCACTTGTAACAGTGAGGTTGCCCGACCCGTGCGAACAACAGGCGCATATAGTCGTAGATCTCAGTCACCGTCCCCACAGTGGAGCGGGGATTTTTGCCGGCCGTGTGCTGTTCGATGGAGATGGCGGGCGAAAGCCCCTCGATGGAGTCAACGTCGGGCTTGTCCATCTGCTCCAGAAATTGTCTGGCGTACACGGAAAGGGATTCCACATATCTGCGCTGGCCTTCCGCGTAGATGGTATCAAAAGCCAGGGAAGACTTGCCCGATCCGCTCACCCCTGTGATAACCACAAGCCGATTTCGCGGAATCTCCAGGTCGATGTTCTTCAGGTTGTGCTGCCGGGCTCCCCGGATGATGAGCTTGTCCATGGGCGCATCACATCCTTCATCTTTACTTGAAACGGTCATTATCCCCGGCTTCTCCCCGGATGACAAAACGGCCGCGCAGGTGCAGGTTTCAAACCCGTCCCTACATGCTTTCCCGTTATGATAATCTTTTTTTATTGTATATCGAGGTGGTGATTTTTTCAATGAACATAACGGCCCCAAAAATAGACATTGAACTTGGCACAGCCTCTTTTTCATCCCTTTTGAGGGTTTTTAACTCCTGGGGATAGAGATTTTATTCCAGTTGTACCTTGTTACATGTTTAATGACA
>JAFDED010000167.1 GCA_019310535.1 Deltaproteobacteria bacterium | reverse complement strand
GTCATTAAACATGTAACAAGGTACAACTGGAATAAAATCTCTATCCCCAGGAGTTAAAAACCCTCAAAAGGGATGAAAAAGAGGCTGTGCCAAGTTCAATGTCTATTTTTGGGCCGGAATCAACGATTGACAGATTCTGTTAAAAGGTGTACATTTCTTTCTGCAATGAATAGGGGAAATAGATGAATAGTCATCTACAGCGCCAAAATGGAAATACTCATGTTTTGAACCGGAGCGGGAAGGGAGTACACAGCCCCGTGGACGCACTTTAACTGTCGTGGAAGATGGGCTGTTAATGGAAACCATATAATCAGTAGTTTGGTGAAAGTAAATTATAAGTGTTCAAGATAAAAAGGAGGTTAGTATGAATATCTACGTAGGTAACTTGTCGCCCGATGTCACCGAAGAGGACTTGCGACAGGCTTTTGAGGCCTTCGGGCAGATCACATCCGTTGCTGTTATTAAGGACAAGTTCAGCGGTGAATCAAGAGGATTTGGATTCGTTGAGATGCCCGCTAAATCTGAGGCTCAGTCCTCAATCAAAAGTCTGAACGGCAAGGAGTTAAAGGGACGATCGCTTAGCGTCAATGAGGCTCGCCCTCGCTCTGGAGGTAGTCCTGGAGGCAGTCGAGGTGGAAGAAGACCAGCCGGAGGAAGGCGAGGTGGTGGGCGGTATTCCTGAGAAGTGACACTCAGACATAATAAAAATATGACAAAAGGCAAAAAAGGGGCAGCCAAAAACAGGACATCCATAAAATTATAAGCACCCGACCTCGCTTCCCGCTGCCGTGAATAATCGTGCAGGCAGCTTTGAAATGGGCGCGAGGCGGGTGGTCTCACCGTTAGCCATCAATATATTGAAGCTGTTAAATTTTGGCCAAAACTGATATGATGTAGAAAAATTCAAACAAGGGTTGGATGTTATTTATGCCGGAATTATGGTCAAAGGAAAAAGAGATTGAATTTTTTAATGAATCCCAAAAAATTGCCACACCTGAACAGCTATTCTATGTCGGTGATGATTCTAGATATTATGCTTATTGGCCCAAATCTTATAGAGGTAAGACATCTACCCTTCAAAGCAGAAATACTTCTATCGGGAAGTATACGGAAAAATACTCCTTAGATTTACTTCAGTACTTTGCCAATTCTCAAGGACTTTATGCGGTTCAAAATGTGATTTGTAATGAGATCGGGTTATCAGCTCTATCACCTGCCGATATCGCATTTTGTAAAACCAGACATAGAGAGCAATCAGCAACTCACATTGCAGTAATATTTGAAGTAAAGATGTCAATTGTTTGGAATTGAGAATTGAGAGATAATCAATTGATATGTTTAGGAGATTTTAAGACACACAAAGGCAATCCTGGCCTGCTTCGTTCAGATTCAATGTTAAAAGCCATTGGGAAAAGATAAATATTCGGGTTTCAGGGCACAGTGCTTCTAGGATTCCAATCATCATTCTATGTAATACTCCAATTACTGAAAGTTATTATTCTAAAGTTGATCACCTTTATAAAGCGGGCGTCATTCAAGGATTCTGGTCTATAACTCCTAAGCCGTTGGATGAAAATGATGATAACATTAAGCAAACCCCTTCCACAAGGTTTCATAAGAATCGACTCATATGAAGAGCTTGAAAAGAATCTTATAATTTACTTTTTGAAAAACGAGAATTCTTCTCCAGCATGAAAACAAAAACCGAATTGGGGGAAATCATTGACCTTGCGAGTAGAGAGCCAAATTTTGAATTAAAGGCGGAAAAATTCCTATCTTTGATGAAGGATTAAAGTGGGCAAAGGCACATATAACCGTATAGGAACAACAACAAGTTCGTTTGGAACACCTGGAAGAATCGGTCACGATTCAACCAAGTTTTATGAAAGCCGATTATACGAGGGATTAAATAAAGCGAAAAAGGTCAGGTATATTGAAAACGAAATTCCAAAAGAAAATATCAACCGAATTTACTGCAAATCCAGTGAAAATATGGACGAATTACCCAATAATAGTGCCCATCTGATGATTACTTCACCACCTTACAACGTGACAAAAGAATACGATAATAATTTGAATTTAAATGAATATCTGGAATTATTACATAGAGTCTGGAAAGAAACATATCGGATTTTGATCCCAGGAGGGCGTGCTTGTATTAATGTTGCCAACCTTGGAAGAAAGCCATATATCCCTCTTCACAGCTATATTATTGAAGGAATGCAAGAAATCGGCTTTCTTATGCGTGGAGAGATAATTTGGAATAAGGCCTCAAGCGCCAGTCCTTCAACAGCCTGGGGCACTTGGCTTTCCGCAGCGAATCCAGTTTTAAGAGATATCCATGAATATATTTTGATTTTTTCAAAGGATACTTTTTCAAGAAAGAGGAAGGAAAAAAAGGACACAATAAAAAAAGAAGAGTTCTTGGAATGGACAAAAAGTGTGTGGACTTTTCCAGCCGTTTCAGCAAAACAAATTGGACATCCCGCCCCTTTTCCCGAAGAACTCCCTCATCGGCTTATACATCTATATACATTCAAAGAAGACATTGTCTTAGATCCTTTTGTTGGTAGCGGGACGACGTGTCTGGCGGCTATCAAGGATAAACGTAATTATGTAGGCTATGATATTGATCCAGAATATGTAAAACTATCAGAAAAAAGGATTTCTGCTTACATAAATCAATTACATTTATTCAAAGAGTAACTCTGGCTGACAATGCGCTCAACCCGACCGGGTTTTGTTGCGCTCCTCCCCGGCGGGTTAGCTCATACGTTATTATATTATACCCACTTTAAACCAATAATCCTTTGAAATAATCAGAATCCACCGGGCCTTGATTTCTCAAAAGTTCACGCCTGAAATAAAGCAACCGTCATAGCATATCCAAACGCCGTCCATCTGAGTGTCAGGCTGAACCCTCGTGTACAGAGTTAATGGCCTTCAGCATTTAAATGGATCTCTAAATAGGTGCTGGAGGCCGCTGCCATTCAACCTTATACACATTTTTCCTGCCGCAGCGCCTTGAGCTTTTCCTCCGGATGTTCATCTCCCGAGAGGGCTTCCCCTACCAGAAACGCATGATATCCCGCGGCTTCCAACCTGAGGATCTGTTCCCGTGAGTGAATGCCGCTTTCGCTCACGGCCACGCGATCGGGCGGTATTGACCGCGCCAGGGACAGGCTCACGGCGATATCGGTGCTGAAGGTGCGCAGGTTACGATTGTTGATGCCGATCACCTGCGCGCCTGCCCCAAGAGCTAAGGCCAGCTCCTTCCTGTCGTGAACTTCCACCAATGGCTCCATCCCCCATTTTCGACTGCAGGCCAACAGTTCATGGAGCAAGTACCCATCCAAACACGCAGCGATGAGGAGAAGACTGTCCGCACCCATGGCCCGGCTTTCCACAACCTGGTATGGTTCCAGGATGAAATCCTTGCGGAGAACAGGGATCGAGACGGCCTTCCGGACCGACCGCAAATCCTCAAGCCCTCCCCTGAAAAAACGGGATTCCGTGAGAACGGAAACGGCGGCTGCACCACCCCGGGCATATGCCAAGGCCAGGCCTGCTGGGTCAAGATCTATTTGGATGTCTCCTCGTGAAGGCGATGCGCGCTTGATCTCCGCGATGATTCGAGTGCCTTTGCCGCGCGTATTCAGGGCGGCTGTGAAGTTCAAGGGCGTCGGCGCTTCTCTGGCCGCCGCCCTGAGGTCATCCTCGGGCATGTTCCGGCGAACAATCTCCAGTTCCCTTTGCTTATGGGCCACAATCTCATCCAGGATCACACCGCACCTCCCAGGGACTGGGTCAGGCTGACGAGCCTATGGAGCCGATCTCGTGCGGCGCCGCTGTCGATGGATGCCCGAGCGCGGTCCAGGCCTTCCCACAGGTCATTTGCCACCCCGCCCGCCACAATGGCTGCAGCGGCATTAAACAGTGTAACGTCTCGGCGGGGTCCCTGCTGCCCATCGAGGATCTGTCGCACAATGAGGGCGTTCTCCTGAGGGTTGCCTCCCTTGATGTCCTCAATGCTGCAACTGCGGAGACCGAACTGCTCAGGGACGACCTGGTAGTTGGTAACCTCTCCGTCATGCAACTCTGCTATGTGGGTGGGGCCGGTGAGGGTAATCTCGTCGGTGCCGTCCCCCCCGTGCACAACGAAAACACGGTTGCTGCCCAGGCGGCCCAGAACCTCAGCCATCGGTTCAGCCAACTGAGGCCGGAAAACCCCAAGCACCTGGCCTGTGGCGCCTGCGGGGTTCGTGAGCGGGCCCAGGATGTTGAACAGTGTACGGATGCCGATCTCACGGCGGGGACCGATCGCGTGTTTCATGGCCCCATGCAGCAGGGGAGCGAAAAGGAACCCTATACCCACTTCCTCAATGCATCGCTGTATCCCCTCGGGCGACACATCCAGCTTTAGACCAAGAGCCTCCAATACGTCAGCGCTGCCGCACGTGCTGGAAACAGATCGGTTGCCGTGCTTGGCGATGGGTACGCCGGCTCCGGCGGCAACCAAGGCCGCGGTAGTGGACACATTGAAGGTGCCCTTCCCATCGCCCCCCGTCCCGCACGTGTCCACGAGACCGCGGCCTTCAGGGAACGCTGCAATGTGGATGCGGGTGGCCTTCTTCCGCATCACCCTCACAGCCCCAACGATTTCCTCCACGGTCTCACCCTTTATTCGAAGGGCCACGAGTAATGCCCCGATCTGCGCCGGAGTGCATTCTCCCTCCATGATCTGGTCCATGACCCCCATCATTTCTTCTTCAGAGAGGTTTTGCCCTTCTACGACCTTGCCGACTGCTTGTTGAATCATGATATATCCTCCGGGATAGGGGTAGGGACAGCGCATTGAGTTGCGCCGCCCCTCCCTCCGAACCGGACGTGCGGGTCTCCCGCATCCGGCTCTCCGGTTGGTGGTTAGCCTCGCGAGGACTGGAGT
>JAFDED010000166.1 GCA_019310535.1 Deltaproteobacteria bacterium | reverse complement strand
ACTCCAGTCCTCGCGAGGCTAACCACCAACCGGAGAGCCGGATGCGGGAGACCCGCACGTCCGGTTCGGAGGGAGGGGCGGCGCAACTCAATGCGCTGTCCCTACCCCTATTCCTGATTGGTTCCCGGGTGCGGGGTACACCGGACAAAACCTCTTGTCGCTTTGCGACCCGGACGACAAGTCGTCCGGGCCACCCCAACAACATTCTTCATCTATTATTGGCGGCAATTTGACTGTAATATCGTTGATCAATATGTTGCTGCTCAAAGTGGATAATTTTAAAAAAATAAGAGGAGGAGAAGAGGAGGAGATACGATGAAAGTTTCTCCCGGGAAAAAACAAAAAAAGAAAATGGAAAAGAGAGAAACATTGGCCCAATCAGAGCATCGCTATAAAGACCCTGTGTGTGGAATGGATGTTGATCCTGAGTCTGCTGAGTTTTACTCTGACTATCGGGGAAACAGGTATTTCTTTTGTGCCAAGGCATGCCTGGATGAGTTTCGGAAAAATCCATTGCAATTCTTGACGGCTGATCTTTCCAGAGAGGTGGTCCCGGGCCGCAATAAGACGGGAGAAAAAAAAGAAAGAGGAAGTGCATCGGCCGAATCAAAAGCCACCCTCAGAATAATTGGCATGTCCTGCGCCTCATGCGTTTCGCATGTGGAAAAGGCGCTCCGGGGAGTGGATGGTGTTTTTTCAGTCAACGTGAATTTCGCAACCGAAAAGGCCACCGTCTCCTACGACCCTTCCCGCACAGATACGGACAAGTTAAAGAGAGCGGTGGATGGGGCAGGCTACAGTGCAGAACCGGAGGCCGCGGCTGAAACGGGCGGCTTCCACACCATTTCCCTTTCCATCGGGGGCATGTCCTGCGCCTCCTGTGTGGCAAAGATCGAAACTGCGCTGAAAGAAGTCCCTGGCGTTACAAACGTTCATGTGAACTTCGCCACCGAGAAAGCCACGATGAAACTCGACCCCGCTCAGGCCGGCGAAGATGATTTGAAAAAAGCGGTTGAAGAGGCAGGATACCGGTTCCTGGGCCTGGCCGGAGAGGAGCCTCTGGACAGTGAGCGCGCAGCTCGTGAGAAAGAGTTCAGAACGCTGCGTAGAAAGTTCATTTTCGCTGCTGTGATGGCTGTTCCCATCTTCCTCGGGAGCCAGGTGGAATGGTTCTCCTTTTTGAGGCGAATTCCGGAGCAACTTCTCTTTGGAGTGCTTTTTGTGCTTTCCACTCCTGTTATGTTTTGGGCGGGCAAACAGTTCTTCACGGGAGCCTGGGCGGCGGCAAAGCACAAAACGACCGACATGAATACCCTGATCGCGGTGGGAACCTTCTCCGCTTATGCCTACTCAACTGTCGCCACATTTTTTCCTGGAGTGTTCACCAGTACAGGACTCAAGGCTGATGTTTATTATGACACGGCGGCGGTAATTATCACCTTGATACTGCTGGGCCGCATGCTGGAGGCCCGGGCAAAGGGACAGACATCGGAGGCCATCAAGAAGCTGATGGGGCTTCGGGCCAAGACTGCGCGCGTTATCCGCAACGGCAAGGATGTGGATATCCCGGTAGAGCAAGTAGAACGGGGGGATATAGTTGTTGTCCGGCCGGGAGAAAAGATTCCCGTTGATGGAACCATCATAGAAGGCCACAGCGCGGTGGATGAGTCCATGTTGACGGGGGAGAGCATGCCAGTGGACAAGTCGGCGGGAGACGAGGTAATCGGAGCCACCATCAACAAGATGGGAAGCTTCAAGTTCCAGGCCACCAAAGTGGGCAAGGATACCGCCCTGGCCCAGATTATAAAGCTCGTGGAAGAGGCGCAAGGCTCCAAAGCTCCTATTCAACGCCTGGCTGATAAAGTGGCATCCATCTTCGTCCCCGTCGTGATAGGGATCGCTGTATTGACCTTTGGAGTATGGTACTTCTTCGGCCCCGAACCTGCGCTGACATTTGCTCTGCTCAATTTCGTGGCAGTGCTTATTATCGCCTGCCCCTGCGCCCTGGGACTGGCCACGCCTACGGCCATCATGGTGGGAACCGGAAAAGGCGCGGAAAGCGGCGTGTTAATCAAAGGGGGCGAGAGTCTGGAGACAGCCCACAAGATCCGGACAATCGTTTTTGACAAAACGGGGACCCTGACGCGCGGCGAACTGCAGGTTACAGATGTTTTCGTATCAGATGGCTTTGATGAAACAAGCCTGCTGGAATTTGCCGCATCGGTGGAGAAAAACTCCGAACATCCACTGGGTGAGGCTATCGTCGGAAAAGCAAGAGAAAAAGATCTAGAGCTTTATGATCCAGGAGATTTCCAGGCCATAGCGGGGCACGGAGTTGAAGCATCTGTTAATGGGTATCAGGTTCTCCTGGGAAACCTGAAATTGATGCAGGAGCGAAAGGTCAAACTGGGGAACCTGGAAGTTGAGGCAACAAAACTGGCCGAAGCGGGCAAAACCCCTATGTTCATTGCCGTGAACCAGAAGCCCGCCGGCATCATTGCCGTAGCTGACACTCTGAAGAAAAATTCAGTGGAAGCGGTTAAAAAGTTGAAAGAGATGGGATTGGAAATTGTCATGATCACCGGCGACAATGTTCGAACGGCTGAGGCCATCGGCAAACAGGTGGGAGTGGACCGGGTGCTTGCCGAAGTGCTGCCCGAAGACAAGGCAAGGGAAGTCAAGAAGCTCCAGCAGGAGGGCAAGGTCGTGGCCATGGTGGGGGACGGGATCAATGACTCTCCCGCACTGGCCCAGGCGGATGTGGGCATCGCCATCGGAACCGGAACCGACGTGGCCATGGAGGCCAGCGACATCACTCTGATCAAGGACGACCTGAGAAAGGTGATCGCCGCCATCCAACTCAGCCGGAGGACCATGCGCACCATCAAGCAAAACCTCTTCTGGGCCTTTATTTACAACACCCTGGGCATCCCCGTCGCCGCCGGTGTTCTTTATCCTTTTATCGGGATATTGCTCAGTCCTATCATTGCCTCTGCGGCAATGGCTATGAGCTCGGTTTCAGTGGTCACCAACTCCCTTCGCTTGAGAAGGATCAAGATCTGACGATGTGGATTTCGCGGAGCCATTTGAAATGCAGGCATTACGGCAGAAAAACTGCACAGAGTTATAATCGTTTAAACTCAAACTTCAGGAAGGAGGATTCATCATGGCCAAATTGAGATGCCCCAAGTGCGGGGCCGAACAGGAAATGCCCCTGCACTGCAAAAAACCCATGCATATTGAGAAACTGGAAGAGGAAAACAAACTGGTTTGCTGGATGGGTGCGCACTGCGGCGCTCAAGACCTACCCACCCATTGCAACGTGGAGATGGTTGAAGTCTAATGACGTGAGAGAGCCCAAGGTTGCTTCCACAGGAGGAAAAAACAAGAGCCCCTTTTCTCCCATATACCTCGAATGCCTCGAGGACGGGGCTCTTTACACATTAGTACCTTAAACTATGAAATTCGTGCTTTTTCTGGCAGAAGATATGCTCTTTCATGCAGGATGATGCGCTGCCAGATCAGGTATGATCAAGAGTTCTTTAAGTTTCAGGCCGACTACTATGACCTGACAGCCAAGTTTTGTAATGTAATATTTGTGCGTATGCACAATGCAGAAGGCTCCTGGGGAAAAGAATGGTATGAAAAAATCGTAAGGGGATCAGGAATTATGGAAAAACCACAATTTATAAAGGCCATAATGAAGACGAAAATCCGACAACCCAGGCAGAAAAGCTCCACAATCAACCAGACAAAGGGTTCACATTCAATAAGCTCGTGGAAACCGATAGCTTCTGGTGCAGGGGCAGTGCTGACACTGGCAGGTTTCTTTTTGACTATAAACTTGGCCGGGGGTTCATTGGCTTTTGCAATCAGCACCTTTGCCCAGCTCTGGATGTGGCTGCTTCCACTGACGGTTGGGTTAGGTATCCAGGTGGGACTGTTCACCCATTTTCGCCAGCTCCAAAAAGCAAAAGCTTTAGAAAAATTATACGGAACAGGGAGTCTGGCCGCTTCGGGAAGTACATCTGCATTGGCCATGGCCATATGCTGCGCTCATTATCTTGCTGAAATTCTTCCCTTCGTGGGGATTGCTTCATTGGCCTCTGTGTTGGGCCAATATCAGGCAATATTCTTTTTCGGGGGAATTCTCAGTAATGTGGTGGGAACAGTTCACCTCCTCAGGCAAGCCCGGAGACACCGGCTTTTTGAATCCTCGTCCGGCTGGATTGCCTGGGTTCTTCGTCATGACTTGGAACGTGTCTTTCATGGAGCAGTGGCCTCATCGGCGATCATTTTTATCGTGGGGGCGATTGTAATTATCATGGTTTAGGATTGAAACAACATCACATTCATGCTGCAATCAAATGTGCATAGCAATGGGCATCTTTTCGTATGAAGCAGCATCTCCCTGAGGGCGAACTCTTTTCGTCTCACAAAGTCGATATCCCGTTATGCTCAGGCATTCAAAATGCTTGCTCAGGATTGGTCATTATTTTCGCACTTTCTTTATTATTTTGTTCAAAATTTTCCCACCCTCTTATCAACGGATCAGCATTTTATTGCAGACCCATCCATAAAAAACCTTTCAAATCTTAAAAATCTCCGCGTTGGAAATATGAAAAACTCCTGGCCTTGTCTTTGCCTATTCAGATTGAAATAACATCTTTCATTCTTGAAGGGGAAGTACAGTGATAGATGGTAAAGAAAAGTCTAATTAGAGTTCATCCGGAAACTGCAGAAATTTATTCTCAACTCTTCTGGTAAAAAATTGAATACCGATAAGATGGTTTATAATATCAGCAAGTTATATTATAAAAGAGTCCTTTTCTCCTCACATGAAAAGAGAAAAAGTAGTGTTTCCGAATGGATACTAATTATTGTGAGCATGGCTCTTTTGATCGGTTTTATACCAAGCCGGGTTTTTGCCCAAAGTTCCGTTGGATAGGGCGGCATGCAGGTAGATAGCTGTGAAGACATGATGG
>JAFDED010000083.1 GCA_019310535.1 Deltaproteobacteria bacterium | reverse complement strand
TCTTTTACATGGGGCACTACATAGACTATTTCAGATACAGCTCTTAATTATTTCAATGACTTATAAACAGCAAAGGGCCAAAATCATCGTATTTTGACTGATTATCACAAAAAAATTGGTAAACTTGGGCTAGATGTTATCCTGGAAGATGTTCTGTGTATGATCGTGAGCAAACGGGATTTTTTAGTCTATGAAGTAGCATGTTGGCCAGGGAGAGATTACAGAAGCGTTTATTAAGGGCAAAAAGCGGATTACTGGTGCATATGCTTGAATTTTCCTCATTCATCAAACCTTCGGCTGGGGCACAATGATCGATATTGATAAAACATCCCCAGGCAACAAAGACTCCACAGATATACGTTCACCCCGGATTGTTTTTCTCAATCTTCCGTAGGAGTGCAGGAGATCATTCGCTCTTTTCTTTGCCGCCTCATCAATTTTATCTTTTACTGCCTCAAAGTCTTCAAGCATTGTGGCAACCCGGTGCTTTCTCTCATTATCTAAAACATTCCCCGAGGGAGTTGCCCGTTCAAACAACAGTTTCGCTTCTTCTTCAGACAGCCACCTCCCTGTGCCCACCGTACCCTCGAATCCAGTAATAACGCATTCCTCCGCCACGGAAAGAGAGCCGTTTCCCCCGCGTCTCACCGCGTACCTCAATCGCAAAAGCAAAAGGGTGGTAAGAATTTCCACATCCCGTGAGCGGATTACCCCGCACCTCGCGGCAATATTTCGATCACCGTCCTGCTGCATGGCGATATCGAATATTGTTTCCGCAAGGGCACTGGCCAGAGGATGATTTCTCGAGATGTATGTCACGCCTTCGGAGACTGGTTGATCAAAAGCGATCCGTGTGAGATGGCCGCCGGGGAGCTTTGCTCGAACGGCCTCCGGCAGGTGGTTCACGTCTACTCTCCAGTGCCCCCCGGCGGGAACCAGGGGAGCGCCCAGGCGCTGGCAGGCGGTGCGAACAAATTTCTCTACCACCTGCGGATTTCCCAGCACCCGGTCATTTGTCTCCAGCTCCCCGGCTATTTCATCCGGTCTTATCGCGTGCTGGGCAAACCGGGTGCGGCTCATCCTCTCTCTCTCAGCAGCACGATCCCACTGTCGATGCACCTCAACCACCGGCAGATCATCAAACAATCCCAGTTGAAGGCTATCGTCTCCGCGGAGAAACAGGGCTTTCAGCACTGTCTCCATCACGCTTTCACTGTTGACCGGAATGGGAATCGTGATCCCCAATCTTTTGTGAATCAGTTTTGCCTTGCGCAGAAGGACGTTCAGAACCGCTCCATCTATGGGATTATCAGCGCCATAAAGAAGAACGGCCCTGATGATCCTCGATCTCTGGCCAAACCGATCCACCCGGCCCTCGCGCTGCTCCAGGCGGTTTGGGTTCCAGGGGAGATCATAGTGGAGAACGGCATTGAACCCATCCTGTAGATTTATCCCCTCGCTCAGGCAGTCCGTTGCAACCAGCACGCGCCTCGGCGATTTGCACAATTCAGCCACGCGAATCTCTCTCTCTTCCTCGGATTGCAATCCCGTGATCGAGATGACGTGCAAGTCGCCAAAATCGGGCCCCAGTCTTCTGTGCAGCTCTTCGGCCACGTAATCGGACGTGGCAATGAAGCGGCAGTACACAATGGGCCTGAACCCGCCCCTGAGAAGGTTTCTCACCTCTTCTTCCGCTTTCTTGATTTTCCGGTCTCCGTCTCCCTTCAACTCCTCCGTTCTCCTGGAAAACTCGCGCAACTTTCTCTTTTCGCCTGTGGAAAGAGTCTTTTCACTTTCCTCGACAACGTGCGTCGGCGCCACATCAACCGATGATTCAACATCGGTGGGGTCAAAGATATACGAGGAATAATCCAGCTCTCCAGAGGCCTCAATCTCGGAAATGCTCTTTATCCTGGACAGCAGGGCCGCTTTTGCGGCCGCGGGGCTGGACATCACGCACCGCAGCAGCGACAGGGCAGCCCAGTAGCGCACCCGTCTGCGAAACCCGACAGCCGATTCCCCGGTGAGAACCAGTTCACGGGCAAATTTGTAAACATCTTTGAATAATTTCTCATACTCCGGTGAAAGGGCATAGGAAACCTCAATGGAGTCCCGCTCGGGGAAGAATGTCTCCGTGCCCATCCACTGCTTGACGTCGGCGCGCCTGCGTTGAATGAAATGTCGTGCCAGCTCAGCCCGTTGGTACTCCCCGATGGTTTCTATGTCTAATTTTTCAAAGGCTGCTCTTATGAAGCCCAGGAGGGAGAGAAACGACTCTTCCACCCCGCTGTGGGGCGTGGCGGTTACGAGAATGAGATGCCTGGATTCATTTTTCGCCAGGTCGGCTATCAATTCATGCCGCTGCTGCTGTCCTGCGGATTGACCCGGCGGCCTGGCACATCCGTGGGCTTCATCCAGGATCACCAGTTCGGGACAATGCAGCAGAAAGGCATCCCGTCGCCTCTGCGACTTGACGAAATCTACGCTTACAACCATATGCCGGTAATACTCAAAGACGCTGAGGTTCGGACTCGGAAGGCCCCGCTCCAGCCTGGAGAGAGTGCTGGTGCGTATGATTACCGCATCGATATTGAACTTCTCGGACAGTTCCCTCTGCCACTGGTCACAGAGGTAAGGCGGACAGATTATTGCCAACCTCTGCACTTCCCCGCGATCCAGCAATTCCCTGGCAATCAGGGCCGCCTCGATGGTTTTGCCGATGCCCACGTCATCCGCGATGAGCATGCGTACAGGATCCAGGCGGAGCGCCATCAGCAGCGGGACAAGCTGATAAGGCCGGGGGCGGACAGACAGGTGGCCCATGGAGCGGAACGGCCCTGCTCCGTGCCGCAGAAGCAACCGTGCCGCATCCCGGAGCAGTCGGGCGGATTCAAAATCCCCGATATCGTTTATGCCGGGCAACGGAAACACCGTAGGCTCGAGGTATCCTCTCTCCAGCGGCAGGTAAGCGCCGCACTCCGCCTCCTCGCCGCCCGTAAGAGGGCGCAGGGAGAGCACATCCTCTTCCTGGGATGGCATGACCACCCATTCCCTGCCGCGGAATTTGACCAGTGATCCGATGGAATATGTGCTCATTGCCTCACAACCCCGAAAACGTCCCTGTTTTCTTCCACCTGTTCGCCAAGCGGCCGATCGTATCGAATCACCACGACACGGAACCCCCTGCTCACCAGGTCGGTCCGCACCCGGTGATCTTCCGCCTTCTGCAGGGGATCGTCGTGGACTGAGCCGTCGCAAAAGACGCACACATACCCGTCTTCGTAAAAGAAATCCGGGCAACAGGGATAGCCTGGCAGCAGTTTTTGAGCAGCATCGGGCAGGCGCCGGCCCCCTCGATACAGGTGGTCCAGAAAATCTCTCTCCAATTCAGACCGCGCGTCGATCTGCTGCCGGAGCCACTGGTATTGCCCGTCGTAGGAACGGCTCTCATAGGCGCGCTGTGTTGAACCGCGGGATATCCTCATCAACAGATCCTTGATAAGGTGCCGGTTCAAAAGGCTGTGGTCCCACTGGTTCCTATAGGTCAGAAGGCAATCGTAACACGCTCTGGCACATTCGGTCCCCGGGTTGATCTCATTGCCCGTTTCTTGATCAAAATGGCAGATCACAAGCGCCCGCTCCGCAATGCGGCTCATCGCCTCCGGCTCCAGCACCAGCCGCTGCAACACTCCCACTCCTCCCTCAGCAGCTTCCCAATAAAGAATAGCCCGGCCGCTCCCCTCACCGATGCGCTCGGATGCCACCTCTCGCTGGTCGATCTGGAAGAGAGCGCACAATCCTTCCAGCAGCGCGTGCTGAAGATTGGCAAGCTCATCTTCACGCGCAGGACTTTTTCCTGCTGGCCGGACTAAAAGTATATTCCTGCTGTCCCTGACAAAGACCTGGATGCCTGTCCTAACGTTTTCATCTCCCGCATCCAGCGCCGTGTCGCCTAAGTCGCCCTGTTTCTTTGTCCAGAAACCCCTGGAAAGATCCAGGGTATAGCCTCGCGTGCCGCTGCGCCGCCAGCGCCTGTTTATTTGCCACAAATCAGCAGCAGGGCCATAAGTCAAACTCAGCAAGAGCTCGCCGCTCTTCTCCCTTACTTCGGCAGACAATTTTCGCTCCTGCCCTTCCGCCCTGGAGAACCGGAAATGCGTGGTTATCTCGTACCCCTGGCGGATGCGCTCTTCTTCGTCGCAGTTGATGCGCTCCGCGCGCTGGGTTGAAACAGCGCTCATCTCGAAGAGGTTTGGCATAAACTCGCTGGTACGGGCGTCCAGGGTCGTGGAGCACTGCTCGCATACATCCACCCCGAGGCCCTCACCTGTGTGAAACGCGCCGCAGGCCTTGCAGAGCTTAGCCTGCGTGAGGCGCGCCTCCGGATCGCCGGCGGGAAAGAGGCTGCGGACCACCCGGTACTTCCTTCCTTCGTGATAGAGCACATTGCGCGGCCCGAACTCGGCCAGAGCAAGAAATCGCGGCCGGGCGAGGAATTCACTCCTGTCAGCCCTGCGGGAAATATAGGCCCTCACCGGCAACCGGGGGAAGTTGTACCCCGGCAGGAACCCCTCGCTGGCCAGGTACCGGTACGGATAGAAGTCTGAATCCTCTCTGTGCAACACTCGGTTGCACAGGAGGTCTTTCTGATTCTGTGCTTCCCGCTCCAGCCGCTCGGCTTCCTGCCGCCTCTCACGGCTCAGCCTGTTCTGGTGTGCATTGCGCAGTGTCTCCTGGGCGTCCACAAGCTGGCGGTGGGCTGTGTTGTATAGCTCCCTCCACCTGTCAAAGGCCTCGTCAAACCTCCGTGCCGATGATCGGAGGGCGGATTCGAGCCATTCTTCCGAATACCATCCGGCTTCATCAAGATCCTCTTTGCACTGCAGGAGAATGTCCCGGCAGTCAGCCAGGCACTGCTGGATCTTGTTCTCCGAAAGCTCGATCTGGTGTCCTATACCCTCAAGCAGAGGAAGTTCTGTACGGATGAGGTCCACCAGGTCGGCGATGGAATCGCCCAGGTCAAGCCCCACCCTTGCCAGCCAGACAGCATGGACGTGGGAGTGCACCAGGTCTTCGTTGGCCAGGTCCAACCGCGGCGGGACCACAATCCCTGCGACCACATCGGGCTGCCGGCGGAAGAAATACCGATCATGGCCGCTGCCCGTGGAGCAATAGGTGGTGATGAACGCGGGCTGGCCCGAGCGGCCTGCACGGCCGCTGCGTTGGGCATAATTGGCGGGCGTGGGAGGCACATTGCGCGTGTTCACCGTGTTCAGGTCCGCAATGTCAATGCCAAGCTCCATGGTGGGGGAACAGAAAAGGCAGGCCAGGCTCCCTGCGCGAAACCTGTTTTCCCGATCCTCCCTGTCTTCCCGAAAGGTCTGGCCGGTGTGCTCCCTGGCCTCAAGGTGCCCCAGGTGTGCGGCTGCTTCCCGGTAAAACCGGGTGAAGAAGGGGTTTGCCGCCCGCTGGATTGATTCTTCGCGCGCAGAGCCCATCCACAGGGAGCGCACCGGGTCGGGCTCCGGTGGACTGCCGTCTCCCCTGGCCCACAGCAGGGAGTCGGCCTGGAGCTGAATGCGGAAATCGCCTCCCTCTGCCTCCACGGCCAGGTATCCAGCCCGGCCAAGCACTTTCACCACCGCCCGCACGAGATTCTCGTACTCGGTCCTGTTCAGGATGGCCGGTAAATCCGGCCAGGCCCGGGGGGAGCGCAGGTATTTACCGATGACGCTGATGGGTGCCAGGCTGAAATCCCCCTGACGGCGGTGGCCCCAGGCAAACCATCTCCCCTCTTCAAGCCATTCATCATCATCAAAGGTCCATGGCTCGGTGAGGGTCTGATTGACCCTGTTCTTGAGCTGGGTTAGGTGCGGCCCCTGCAGGCAACGCGCATCCAGGGCCAGGGAGCGCCGGAGGTGGTCGAGAAAGGCCTTTGCAACCCTGTATCGAGTCTCAGGAGCCGCTTTGCGGAGAACCGGGTTGTCTGCCCACAGGGTGCTGTCCCCGCATACCTCGTTCAGCCCCGCGTACTCGATGGCGAGCAGACCGCACTGCTCCAGGTTGGGCTGAACCACGCGCCAGCCTCGGCGCAGGTCCTGGTAGATCCTGTATTCTATGTACTCGGTGAAGGCCTCCCGGTTCTTTCGGGGCTGTACTCCTGCATCTCCCGGGTTCCTGGCGTATGCAGCCTGCGGGAGGCCCAGGGCGCTGACCACCTCTGGGGCAATGGCCGCGTGGTCAAGTCCGCCCGTGTCCGGCAGTGCACGGTAGATTGCACTGCGGAGAAGCCCTACCATGACGAAGTCATTGAAATGACCGGCCTGCAGGGCGGCGTCCTGGCGGTTGTCGGTGAAGCTCAACACTTTCCTGGCCTCAGGGGCCAGGCCCCCATCCTCCTGCATCTGGTGCACGGTGGAGAGGCAGATGAGCGTTGTGGCGGTGCTGCGCCCCTCGCTGGAGAGCCTCGCCAGTTTTCGGAAGTCGCCCCTGGTGCGCCTCTCGTACGCCGCCCCGCAGCACAGGCAGGTGAGAAACGGCACGGGGAGGAACCAGCCGGGCACCGTGCCCTCCTGCGGCTCATCGCCATACACTCCCTCGGGCCATACATAGACCCGCCGGGGGACAAAGGGCCTGAACTCGCTCTTCAGGCTGCGCCCGCTCTTTGTGTCCCGGAACCAGGCATCGGGCAGCTCTTCGAATCGGTCCTCGCTCCAGGTGGGATCGTCCTCCCGGTCGATGAGCAGGTACCCGTCGGAGCGGGACTCCTCCTGCACGTCGCTGAGCTCCCTGGGCAGGCGCGGCTCAAAGGTGTTCTCGGCTTCGTTGCGAATGACCTGGTAGTACTCCCGGCCGCACACCCGGCAGAAGACCAGCGGGGCCAGCAGGCGATCTTTTCCATCCTCCTTCACCGCAAAGCGCTGGCCGCTGAGGGTGAGATGCCGCCTGTCCGCCTCCTCCATGGTGGCGTAGACCGAGTCGCCCTGGGAGATGAACTGGTGGAGCCGCACGGCAAAGACCGGTGTGCCGTCGGGATGGCGCAGCCCGCCCCCCCGATGGAGCATCCGGCGGATCATGTCCCGGCATGCTGCCGCGTCGATTCCCGTCACCCGGGCCAGTTCTTCCGCCCCTTCGCACAGGGTGATGGGCCTCCGGCGCGTGTAGTGCTCCCTTTCCTTTTCAATGCCGAAGGTATCTTCAATCCAGGCCGCCAGGGGACTGCGGATGAAGTCTTCGTACCCCTCGGGAACTCCCTTGTTGACGCCATCCCGCAGGACGTTTTGTGTCAGCTCCCCGGGGTGGTGGATGGAGCGCCTGAGGCGCTCATCGATGACGTTCTCAACGGGCACGTCCACGCCGAATATTGTACCGGCCACCCGTGCCACGGCCTGCCGCTGCTCCCGGCGGGAGCCGCCCGAGACCATGGTGGCGCTGGTGCCGATACACAAAAGCTTTTCGTTCCCGCAGCGATTCCTAACCCGGCGCACCAGCATGCCCACGTCGGCGCCCTGCCGGCCGGTGTAGGTGTGCAGCTCGTCCAGGACCAGGAACTCCAGGTTCGCCAGGGCCCTGTCCAGGAAGACCCGCTCCACCGGCCTGGACATCATCAGCTCCAGCATCACGTAGTTGGTCAGCAGGATGTGGGGCGGGTGCTCCTGCAGGCGCTGCCTCTCCTCCCGGCGCTCCTGGCCCGTGTAGCGGGCGTGGCGGATGGGGCTTTGGCCCTCTCCCAGGTTGGCCAGCAGCTCCCCCATCCACCGGGCCTGGGAGTTGATGAGCGCGTTCATGGGATAGACGATGAGCGCCCGGGTTTGCTCGGGCACGGGGTCGTGTTTCAGGATGTGGTCGATGATGGGGATCAGGTAGGTGAGGCTCTTGCCCGAGCCGGTGCCGGTGGTGAGGATATAGTGCTCTTTCCGGGCCGCTGTGCGGATGGCCTGATCCTGGTGATGGTAAAGGTGAAAAGAATGGTTGTTTTTTTGAAATATTTTTTCGCACAGGGGATGAAGAACGCCATCGGCGACCAGCTCCGAGACGGTTCTCCCCATCTCGTACGCGGGGTTGAGCTGCACCAGGGGCTCCGGCCAGAGCACGCCCCGCTCCAGCTCCCCGGCGACGAACTCCCGGATGCGCCCGTCCCGGATGTTCAGGAAGCTCTCCACGTAGCGGTGGTAGTCCGTGATAACGTGGTCTCGTAGTGTAAAGACGTTCATACCCTCACCTGTTCCCCGTAAACGGTAACATAAGCGTTTTCTACGTTTCTCTCCTTAAAATATCCGCCCCCTTTGGAATACCTGCCCTCCCTTGGAATACCTGCTCCCTATCTACCCCCCCTTTGGAAAAGGGGGGGACAGGGGGGATTTTCAGATTCAATCCTCCGTAAAACCGTTTGGAATATCTTTTCCATCACCATGTCCGTTTCCCGTAATACTTCTAAATTGTTAAAACGGACCACCAAGAGACCAAGATTATCCAGGTATCTATCACGACTCCCGTCCTTGACAAGCCCCTGTGTTGTCATATGCCGGGATCCGTCTACCTCTATGACCAGCCTGGCCTTTGGAGCGAAAAAGTCAACGATATAAGGTCCAACCGGCTTTTGACGGTAAAATTGTACTCCAAGGAGTTGTTTTCTGCGTAGCCGTCCCCACAAGAGGCGTTCACTCTCTGTCGTGTTGCTGCGCAATTGACGTGCTTTTGTTTTCAATTTCCGGTGATATCGTAACATTTTACACGCCCGGTATTAAATCCCCCCCAACCCCCCTTTACGAAAGGGGGGGGTGAATGGGGGTAATATGTTGCGTCAGCGCCAATGTATCCTTCCCGGAAAGCCTGTCCCATGCCTCCAGCACCAGCCGCCGGGTGCGGTACTCGCCGTATTTCCGTATTTCCTTCTCCTTCAGCACCCGGAATGTTTCCCCGGGGAACGAGGGGCCGTACACATCCTGCGGGTCCAGGATGTAGCGCAGTTCATCGCGGCTCAGGCCGTAGAGATGGGCATAGTAAGCGTCTAGCTCGGCCCGCAGGAGCGCCCTCCGCTCCTCTTCCCATGTAAAGGGCGGGCCGTCGTAGCCGCAGTCCTCCGCAAAGGGCTTCATGTCCCAGGTGGTGTAGATAAGCTCAAGAACACGTGGGGCGATAAATTCTATGTCATCAGGCCTATAAGATTCAGGAGGAAGGACTGAGAACTGCTTTACGATAAAAAAATTTAATGTGGCTCCACCTATTTTCTGTCTTGCAACATAATCAAAAACAATGCTATTCAGGTTTGTAATAAGGCAGGAGACGATAATTGCATCTTTAACATAAATTATGAGTAATGGAATTTTATTCCCCACTCCCACCCTTGGCACCAGGCTGAAGACGGCGGTGCGTTCATTAGTGGCGTTGGTGATATCCCTGAACCCCAGCAGCCATTTTTTATTCCACCGCCCTGCCTGCCGGCCGGCAGGGCCGGCCAGCCTGGCCTCCACTTCTTTTTCATCGACCCAGTAGCGCGGCCGAACGACAAAATTGGGATCGGCATATTGCCCCGGCTTGGGAATGGGCAAATGGGTGCTGCTGGAGTTGCGGTCCGCGCCTTCGTAAGTGCCGAAGCGGTGGTCGAACTGCCAGATCATCTTGGCCTCATACAGAGGCACCCGCCCAGGGCCTGGTCCGGTGTAAAAGAGGTGGCTGTCGTTTGCCATGTCGATCATTCGCATGAACGAAACACCCCAGGGGTTCTCGCCTGTCCGCTCGTTCACCAGCACGGGGACACGCCGGTAGATTTTTTTCGTGAGCCCTGCATCCACCCTGGTGCGGAAGACGGGCGTGGTGCGGGTGTTGGGGTTGATGAGCGCGATGTCCTCGGGCGAGAGGACAAAGCGCCGCAACTCGTCGTCCAGGTGCGCGGTACGGGTGAGGAAAAAAGAAAACCTTGTTTTATCAACTGGTGTTCGTGAGGTAGTGAAAAGACAGAATTTGTATCTGCTGTCAACATCAGGAAAAAGTTTTTCCCTGTTTTCAAAATCATACAGGCTTACCAGGGCTTTTTTTGCATTAACATCGCCGAAGAAACGCTTGCAGGTATCGTCGGTGGCAATGCCCGTGGGCACGATTATGCCGGCGCGTCCCTTCTGGCGTAACAGTCGGCGGGAGAGTTCGGCAAACAGCGCATAGGTGTTCACGTCGCCCACGGCCGTGAGGGGAAACCGCCCACACGCACGGACGAACCTGCTGTTGGCCTCCGCGTGGTGCCTGGCTTGCTCAAATTCCCCGGCCAGATCGGGATTGCTTTCTTTCAGCGCCCCGATCATTCGTTCTCGGGCTGCTCTATTGGGAGCACGCGCGATCTCAGGTGCCCTTATGGCGAAAAATTCCTGTTCCTGGAGCTTGATCCGCTCCCACGGCGGATTCCCCAGCACCACGTCGAACCCGCCCGACTTCATCACCTCCGGGAACTCCAGGGGCCAGTGGAAGAAGCGTAGTTTTGCGGCCAGCGCGTCGGCGGCGCCGACCAGCCGGCCGTCGGCCGCGCCGGGGCTGTGCAAAAACTTCATCAGCCGCTCGTGGGTGGGGATGGCCGGGTCCCACTCACTGGCGAGTGGGTGGAAAAAGGCCGCGGTCCAGATATTGGCCGCCCTCCAGTCGGTGTGCCACGCGCGGTCTGCCCGGGTCTTTTCGTACTGCTCCTGCTTGCGGCTCACGTCTTCCGGGGCTCTCTCCACAATGGCACCAATTGCGCGGGCATGGGAGGCAAAGGAGTCCAGGTCCGTATCCAGCCGCCTTGTGATGGCCATGTCCATGGTCATCTGGTTTTCTTCCCGGTCTTTGCGTTCTGCGCGGTTGAGGGCTCTGATCTTTTTTGCCACCTCCCTGTCATCGCCGGCAACCGGCTTGAACGCGTTGTCCGGAATACCTTCCTTCAGGCGCTCCAGGGTGTCCAGCCCGATGAGGCTGTTGCCGCACTTGATCCGGTTGTCCAGGAAGGTGAGGGGCAGCCCCCGGCTGTGTCCCTCCAGCCAAAGGGCGACCTTGCAGAGGTCCACGGCCAGCGGGTTCACATCCACCCCGTAGATGCAGTGCCTGATCACCTCCCGCCTGGCCAGGCGAAACTGCTCCGGCGCGGCCTGCTCCTCCCCGGTGCGCACCTTTGCAAGCTCGGTCCCGATGCGCCTGGCCGCAGCCAGGAGGAAATGGCCAGAGCCCGCCGCGGGATCGCACACCTTCAGGGACAGGAGGGCATGGATTTTCTCCTCCCTGGTGCCGGCGGCCCGGAGCCTCTCTTCCATCACCGGCTCCAGGGCGCTCTTGATGAGCTCATGCACCAGCTCGGGCCTGGTGTAGTAGGAGCCGGTGGACTTTCGCTCCGTGCCGAAGGCGAGCTCGAATGTGAGCTTCCCGTTTATCTCGCGGAGAACCGGGTGATAATCCAGCAGGCTCTCGTAGACCGAGCCCAGTTCCTCCACGTCCAGGTGGCCGTAGTTGATGCGCCGGGTGACCCTCTCATCCCTGAAGAGGGACAGGTGCGCGAATGCGCGGAGGAAGTCCCGGTTGGAAAGGCGCGCATCCTCGATGTCCGGCATGGCAAACGGGCCGAAGAGGTCGCCGTTCAGCGGTGCCACGCCCAGTTTCTTACCATACTCAACATCGCAATAGAGCCGGAAGGTCTGCCTGACCCCTTCCCAGAGGTCCCAGTGGCGCTCCACCTTGCCTACCGGCAGGCAGGCCTTCTCCCGCAGGCGGGAGATGCTGTACCAGCGATGGTAGATACTGTAAAGCCGGTCATCGCGAGGATCGGGCCCCACCAGTCTGCGCTCCTCCGAGACCATGAGGAAGAGCAGGCGGTAGATCAGCCGCAGGAGCTGGCTGTAATAGGCCGGGGCATCGAGCCTGCCGTCCTGGATCTTCCGGCGAAGCCCGCTGTTATCGGGATGGGAGAGGAAACCGTTGCCGAAGATTTTCAGGGCCTCTTCCACGCCGCCGCGGAGGCGCTCGCGCACCCTGCCGCCCGATTCGATCCCCTGCTGGTAATACTGCTCCAGCAGGCATTCATGGGCCGATTCCACATCTTCGGGCCAGCGGCTGCGGTGGGCGATGCGGTAAAAGAGCTGGAACTCGGCGAAGAGCCCGCCCTCCATCATCCCCTCGAGGTCGAACTCCAGGTACGTGGGGCGGCTCAGGCGGGCGGAATCGCGCAGGATCCTGAACTGGCAGCCGTTGGTCACGACCCCCCAGAGGTGTTCGGTGCGGTTGAGATATTCCTGGACAAGGGCGTGGGGAGAAATGCGGGGTCGTCCGGTGGGAGGACGCCTGTCCAGCTCGTTGCGGGCGCCTTCTATGTGGACGGGAAGGCCCTCTTCCCCGGGACCTGCCCGGTGGGAGATGAAATAGCTCTGTCCTCCCACCTGGGCGGCGCTGCGGGCAAAGGCCACATCCTCAAAGCCCAGGCTTCTCAGGAGCGGCATGATCCACTGCTCCCTGGTAACGCCCGCGCCCGACTCTTCCTCCCTTACCCGGCGGAGCCCGTGCTGAAAAGCCTCCCAGTATGCCCGTGCATCGGACCAGCAGGCTGCAATCTCATCGGTGAGCCGCATCCCGCCGTCAAGGCCGAAGTCGCCGGCTTTCTGCCCGTAAGCCACGCCCGCCTGGATCTCCGCCAGCAGGTCAGCTGATATCAGGGAACCTTCAGAGTGGATGGTTGTGAGGTTCATGGCAAGAATAACGCCCCAAAAATTTTGATCATTATATCAAAACCCGGTGTTTTATCAACTTTATAATAAATAACAGGATGGCTGTCAGATCAGGACAAATTTGATGAAAAAACTGTAATGAATACTTCCCTGATACTTTTCGTCGTGTTCCGGCCTTTCCTCTGCCGGCTCTGAAATCGCCGTCTCCTTGCATTCAATAAACGGAAGCCCTGCCAGCGGACCGAGCACATGCCTTAAGACTTCCAGGAGAATCCCTTTGCCGTTCCTGCCCCGCCCCCATAGGATCGGAAGAACATGTTCAGTATTAAGACCAGTGATGGAGTGACCCGGAAGCTGGTGCATGTAATTAACCAAATCCTCGCTGCCGTTAAAGATCACATGAAGAAAATTATCCCAGCAAGGGGCCTGCTCGTTTATTCCCGTCCAGGGTGTTGGTGATGCTCATCGAACACTGCAAGGACATGATGGGAACTGCATGGGTATTTGTTTGTTATGGCACGAAATTCAGAGTCCCGCTGCCTTATACCCATACTCGACTCCATCACATTTGGAAAGATGCATGTCGGAATGTAGGTGTGGATATCAGCCTATATGCCGGGACCCGTCATTCCGTGGCATCGCAGGCAATAAATAGAGGTTTTCCAGAAAGGTTAGTGGGGGATTTCCTGGGGCATTCAGGGTATCAGGTTACCCGGAAGTACGCACACACGAACATTGAGGCATTAAGGTGTGTGCCAAATCATAAAGCGAAGGTAATTCCGCTTAAAACCGAATCGGGGCCGAAAAAATAAAAACACAATAGAAAATAACTCTCAGATTTTATTTAAAAAATTAATTGAAAAAGGGGTGCAGGCACTGGAATCGAACCAGTTTACGGATGGATGTTACCATCCCGAGATCATCAACCTCCCGCCTGCTAAATCGACAAATAAAAACCCCGGAGTCTAATGGACCCCGGGGTTTCTCATCTTCCGAATAGTTATGCGGCGTGTCCCTGGGGTCCCGGTATGGAGATGGGAATAATTATCCCTCTCTCCTTGCGGATAATAATAATCCCCGAGGACACTATCGGGTGGACAGACCGATATTGATTAAAAAGCGCCCTTTTCTTGAATGTCCACCTTCGTTGCATTAAGTTTCTCCTTTTCTCCTTTGTTGTTTTATTTATACCCTATTCGAAAACAAAAAGTCAAGAAAAAATAATTCTTATTCTCGCAGCATTCTTGAAAGCCGCTTGTCTTGTTATGGATATTACCCATGTTTTATATTGCCCTATATCACGAAAAAAAGTCTTGACTTATTTCTGCAAGTCTCTATAATTATAACAGTTGGAAATTAATTTTGCCTAATGATTAACCATTGCCGATTAATAGAGCAAGGATAAGGTATATAAACGAAAGAATCCAATTAGATGGAAGAGACAGAACATATTTAACAACAGGATATCGAGAATTCAATGCCCATGGATGTATAGGGCGTCCTTAAAAAAGGTAAATCATGGTACATCCAGCAATGGAAAAAAAGTCCAGCTTTCAGAGAACAATCCGGGATGAGACGGGAGGACGTCCAAAGATCGGCGATATGCTTCAAAAGGCGGGGCTCATAACGCGAGATCAGCTCAACGAAGCTCTGGCGATCCAAAAAAAATCCCCTAGCCGGCTTGGAAGCATTCTTGTAAAAATAGGATATATCAATGAGGATACGATTGTCACCATGCTTAGCCGGCAGCACGGCTACCCGGCGGTACAACTTTCAAATGAGCGGATCGACTTCAAGGCCATAAAAACTGTACCCTATGAACTGGCTAAAAAACATCTGGCCTTTCCAATCAGCATCGATAAAAACACCCTGCGCGTTACTCTTGCCGATCCCACCAACATGGGCTCCATAGAAGAGCTTCAGGCCAAGACCAAAATGTCCATCCAGGCATGCGTATCTCTGGAACGGGATATCATCGATGCCTACCGGAAATATTACAAAATCAGTGAAGAAGAATATAAGTCCCTGGTGGACTTTTCCATAGAAGAGGAAGAAGAAGAAACGGTAGATGTGGACAAGCTGGGAGATTTTGGTGAATTGGCCTCGGAAGCCGCTGAGAACTTTGAATTTGAGGCCGGAGGCGACACAGTAGACGAAAGCGACCAGTTTTCTGCAGGGGACGCCCCTATTATCAAGCTGGTCAACGGTATCCTTCTTCGGGCGATCAAGGAAGGGATCAGCGACATACACATCGAGCCCTTTGAGAGGGCTTTTTATGTCCGATACCGCAAAGACGGGGTTCTGTATAAATCTTTGAACCTCCCGCTGACAATCAAAAATGCGCTTATCTCACGCGTGAAGATAATGTCCAACCTGAATATCGCCGAGCGTCGCGTGCCCCAGGACGGACGAATCAAGCTGAAACTGGGGAAAAAGAAGGAGGTAGACTTTCGCGTATCCGTGCTCCCGACCCTTTTCGGCGAGAGCATAGTAATGCGTATTCTGGACAAGGGAGCCCTGAATGTTGACCTGACCAAACTGGGCTTCAGTGAGGATAACTTTAAAAAATTCAAAAAGGCCATTACCCGGCCTTACGGGTTGATTCTTGTGACCGGGCCTACGGGATCAGGGAAAACCACAACCCTTTACTCAGCGCTCAACGCCATAAACAAAACCGAGGTCAAGATTCTCACTGTGGAGGACCCTGTAGAATATAACTTCCAGGGGATCAACCAGGTGAACGTGAGGACCGACATAGGGATGAGTTTTGCGGCGGCACTGCGTGCTTTTCTCCGTCAGGACCCGGACATAATCATGGTGGGAGAGATCCGCGACCTGGAGACCGCTGAGATAGCAATCAAGGCAGCCATGACCGGCCATCTCGTTTTTAGCACCCTTCATACCAATGACTGCTCCTCCACCATCGGGCGACTGATCGATATGGGTGTTCCCCCCTATATGGTGTCCGCATCGGTGACGCTGGTGCTGGCACAGCGGCTGGGTCGCCGCATTTGCCCTAAATGCAAAGAACTCGTCAACAAAGTCAGCGCGGAGCAATTGCAGGAAGCTGGTTTCCCCAAAGAAGAATGGCCTGACCTCAAACTGTACAAGGGGAGGGGATGTCCAGCATGCAACGGCACGGGATATAGAGGGCGAGTGGGCTTTTATGAAATGATGGAAATGACGGACACTCTCAAGCTGGCGGTGACCTCGGGTGTTCCGGAATCGCAGTTGCGAAAAATGGCCATTAAAGAAGGAATGAAAACTTTGCGCATGGACGCCCTGGATAAAGTTCGGGATGGTATCACTTCCTTGGATGAGGTTCTCTCGCGCACCGTTCTGGACAAAGAAAGCCTGCCCGCCTACCTGTTGACCCCCGATGAGCAAGTGTATGAGGACGGCGATCTCATCATCAAAGAAGGAAATACTGATAACAACTTTTACAGACTCATACAAGGGCACCTGTTGGTTTCCGTCAACGGCCGAGTGGTAGGGGAGATTACGAAGCCCGGTGTATATTTCGGGGAGATGAGTGCTTTAATGGATCAACCCAGAGGGGCGACAATCCGCTCCAAGGGCAAAAGCGTTGTCAAGGTTTTCCCGGGAAACAAGATTCGGGAAACCCTGGAGAATTACCCGGACATCTCCCACAGCGTCATTCAATCACTGGTCCAGCGACTCCATGATACCAACCAGCGGTTATCGGGGCAAGAAATATTGCAGTAAAAGGGGTGGCCCATTGTCATCTCTTGCCAACGGAGCCCTGGAGACTCTGTGCTGTTAAGAAGGCATACCGGCCATTATAGATAGCGGGTTTGATGGGTCGTATGGCCGGTAACATCCTCCACATCAGCAAAGGGGAGAAGAAATTGCTTAGCAATAGAATGCCAGTGGTGGCCATAGACATCGGGACAAATTTCATTAAACTTGTGCATCTTCAAGCCAAAAGAAGAGGGCATGAACTGCTCAGCTATGGGACGATGCCTCTTCCTCCGGGGGTCATCGAGGAAGGGGCTATCGTGGACCCCGATGTTGTCATCCAGGCCGTGAAGGATCTCATGAAAATTGAAAAAATAGGTATCAAGAATGTTGTCACGGCTGTCTCGGGCACTTCAGTGATCATTAAGAAGATCAAAGTTCCTCCCATGAGTGAAAATGAATTGATTGACGCTATTCAATTCGAGGCCGGACAATACATTCCTTTCGACATCGAGGACGTGAACCTGGACTTTGTGGTGATGGAGACTCCAAATGATCAAAGAGAAGCGGACCAGATGGACGTGCTGCTGGTAGCCGTTACTAAAGAGAAAATGAACGAATTAACAACCATCCTTTCCCGCGCCGGACTGAAAGTGGCTGTAGTGGATGTAGATGTCTTCGCCATTGAGAACGCGTTTGGACTGAACTATACCGTTTCTCCTGATGATACCATCGCCCTGATGGATATAGGAGCAGGCGTGACAAACATCAACATTTTGGAATATGGAATCAGCGCTTTTACCCGGGACATTTACTTTGGCGGCATGAAATACAATGAGGCGATCATGCAGCAATTGGATGTTGATTACGAGACAGCCGAAAAACTCAAATTAGGCAACGAGACAAATGGCCATTCGTCAGCGGAAGTATACGACATCATCAATTCTGTCACCAACGAGCTTTCCATGGAGATCAATAGGGCGCTGGAGGTTTTTCGCGGCTCCTCAGAAGCTCCCATCACCAAAATCATGCTTGGAGGAGGGTGCGCTCGCATGATGGGGCTGGATCAGGCTCTGGCCACAAATTTGGAAACTCAAGTAGAGATTTTCAACCCGTTCCAAACGATACGGTGCAATCCAAAAGTTTTTGATCCAGAATATATCGAATATATGGCACCTTCCGCCGCCGTGGGAGTGGGATTGGCGCTCAGGCGCTTCGGAGACCGCTAAAGCACAATTTTAATGAACACCACCAATTCAAAGGTTCGGATCTGTACCCTGAACATGACAATTGTACATGATATTTCCCCCGAAACGCAAAGCGTCAAGGAAGTCAAGGATAAAGGACAACGTCAGGATACAAGTACGACTATTGGTTCGGCAAAATAATCGAGCCTTCGTTGTCATGCTATAATGGCATTGGCTTCAAAGGCCCGATTCTCCCATAAAGAGAGGATCATAATGCCTGGAACCATGACCAAGCCTGACCTCAGAGAGCAACTTCATAAAACCCTCGTGAAGAAGGGGAGCACAATGCCGTTAAATATTCAGGAAATGCTCAAAGAATTAATTGATCAAGGTGGTTCGGACCTCCACATCACTACGGGGGCTCCCCCGCAAATGCGAATTAGTGGTGCGCTCAAACCGTTGAACTGTCCATCCCTTACCCCCACTGAAACCAGGCAGATCGTTTACAGCATTCTTACCGATAGCCAGCGGCATCGCTTTGAGGAAGATTATGAACTTGATCTCTCCTTTGGCATCAAAGGGCTGAGTCGATTCCGGGTCAATATTTACATGCAAAGGGGTGCGGTGGCGGCTGCCTTTCGCGTCATTCCTTACAAGATTATGAGCTTTGAGGAATTGGGCCTTCCCCCGATCGTTAAAGAGCTTGC
>JAFDED010000082.1 GCA_019310535.1 Deltaproteobacteria bacterium | reverse complement strand
AAGTCTCTCCGGCTCCAGACCTACCTCTTGCAGGAGCTTCTTGGTGTAGTTGACCCAGCGGCGTGCTCTTTTATTTCCTTCCAGGAAATGACACTCTCCCTCCAGTCAGCCTGCGACAAAAACGGCATCCGCGCCCCCGTCCAAGGCCTTGAGGAGGTAGATTGGTTCGATTTTCCCCGTGCACATCACCTTGATGATGCGTACGTTGGGCGGATAATTGAGCCGCATGGACCCGGCAAGATCGGCAGCCGAGTATGCACAATATTCACAGCAGAATGCTGCGATCTTGGGTTCGAATTCAGACATCCCGGACTCCTATAGCGCAGAGACCTTCGCCAGGATCTGCTCGTCCGTGTAGTGCTGCAATGATATGGCCTTGCGCGGGCATGCTGATGTGCATATACCGCAGCCCTGACATGAGGCCGGGTCGATGTAAGCCACTTCGCCCATGTATGCGCCCTCCACCCCTTTTTTAAGCTCAGGGACATCGTAGGGGCACACCCGAACGCATGTCAGACAGGCCACACACCGGGACGGGTCCACCACGGAGACTTCTCCGCGAATGGTGAGATGATCCCTGGCAAGGATCGTAGCGGCTCTGGCCGCTGCACCGCGTGCCTGGGCGATGGTCTCGCCGATGAGCTTGGGAGCGTGGGCAAGCCCCGCCAGGTACATGCCCTCGGAGGCGAAATCCAGCGGCCGAAGCTTCATATGCGCCTCCATGAAGAATCCGTCCTCATCGCGCGGCACCTTGAGCTGCACGCCGAGGTGCTCAGACTCGGGATGCGGCCGAATTGCCGCGCTGAGCACAACCCGATCTGCGTAAAGGACGACCTCCTCTCCCAGCAGTTCGTCATAAACGCGCACATTAAGTCTTCCGTCCATCTCCTGAACATCGGGCTTTCGTTCAGGGTGGTACCGGAGGAAAATTACACCGGCCTCTCTCGCCTCTCGATAGGCCAGTTCATGAAATCCGTACGTCCGCACATCCCGGTAAAGGACATAGACATTGGTCTCAGGCCGCATGGTTTTGATTTTCAGGGCGTTCTTGACGGCCCCGGCGCAGCATACGCGGCTGCAATACAGGTGCTCAGGCTCTCGGGAGCCGACGCACTGGATCATGACCACTTCTCTGACCCCTTCCAGGGCGTCGTTGCCGGCAGCCAGCGCTTCCTCCATCTGGTTCTGGGTCATCACCCGGGGGGTTTGTCCATACAGGTATTCCCGGGGCTCATATTCAACACCGCCTGTGGCTACGATAACAGCCCCGGCCACCAGTTCGTGGCGACGGCCATCCGACTCCACGGTGACGGTGAAGCGTCCCACATGACCGCCGAAATCCACCAGTCGGGTGTTGAGCAAAACCCGCACCCTCGGCTCTGCCTCAACCCGGTGGAGCAAATCCTCCAGCAGCGGCTGGACATCTTCTCCCTCGATGGTGTAATGCAGGTGGTTGAGTTGTCCGCCCAGGTGGTCGGTGCACTCCACCAGAGTTGCATCAAAGCCTTGCCGGGCCAGAGAAAGGACCGCCGTTATTCCGGCCAATCCACCGCCGAAGACCAATCCGCGCTTTTCCACAGGGAAGCTCATCTCCTGGATGGGCTTCAGTGCAGCTGCGCGGGCCACGGCCATACGCGCGAGGTCTTTTGATTTTGCCGTTGCCTTTTGCGGCTCATCGGCGTGCACCCATGAGCACTGGTCTCGAATGTTGGCCATCTCGAACAAATACTTGTTAATTCCCGCTTCTCGCATTGTATCGCGGAAGAGGGGCTCGTGGGTCCGCGGGGTGCATGAAGCGACCACCACGCGATTCAGGTTGTGCTCGCGGATCACCTCTGCGATATGTCGCGTGGCGTCGGTGGAGCATGTGTAGAGGTTATTCTCGGCATGGACCACGTGGGGGAGGGTTCGTACGTATTCTGTAACATCGGCCACGTCCACGACCCGGGCGATATTTGTGCCGCAGTGGCAGACGAAGACGCCGATTCGGGGCTCTTCTGCTGATACGTCGCGCTCCGATGGATATTGCTTATCCCTTACCAGGGTTCCGCGCACGTCCGCCAATAAGGCGCCGGCAAGGGCTGTCGCCGAACTGGCGCCCATGACCGACTCAGGAATATCCATTGGACTCTCGAAAGCGCCCGCCACATAAATTCCGGGGCGATTGGTCTGGTTGGGCGTGAAGGGGTGTGACTGGCAAAAATCGAACCTGTTGAGTTTCAAGCCGGTTGCAGCGGCCAGTTGCTTCACGCCGGAGGAGGGTACCAGGCCTGTGGAGAGCACCACCATGTCAAATTCTTCTTCCAGCATCTCGCCGTTGTTGCCGGCGTAACGGATCCTCAGGTTCTTGGTCCGCTGCATTTCCTTGACGGCGGATACAATTCCCTTGATATAACGCACACCGAAGCTTTTTTCGGCCGACTCGTAATAAAATTCAAATCCTTTTCCGAACGCGCGAATGTCATTGTAAAATATGGTTGCCTCGATGCGGGAGTCGTGCTCTCGGGCGATTATCGCCTCCTTGGTGGCGTACATGCAGCACACGGAGGAGCAGTAATCGCGGCTGCATGTAACATCGCGGGACCCCACGCACTGGATCCATGCGATTTTTCGCGGATGACTGCCGTCGGAGAGCCGTTTAATCTCCCCGTCAAACGGGCCCGAGGCGCTGAGAATCCGTTCGAACTCCAGACTGGAGACCACGTTTTCCATGCGCCCATAGCCGTATTCTCCCTTTATGTGAGGATTGAACTGCTGGTATCCGGGCACCATGATTATTGCGCCCACGGGAATCTCCATTTTCCCGGACTCCATGCTGTGGTCAATGGCGCCGGGCTGGCAGACCTTCACACACTCCAGGCATTCGCTGCATATGCCGCAGTTGAGGCAGCGCCGGGCCTCTTCCATAACCTGGTCTTTGCGGAATCCCAGTTGAACTTCTTCATAGTTGCGTCTTCGTTTTTCAGGCTCAAGCCGCGGCATGCCCTGTCGAGGTACCGGGCTTACACCATCGGTTGGCGCTTCAACAGGTTCGAGCCGCTTTCCCCGGCCAGCCGCCATATCCTGACCGCGCAAGTATCGATGAATAGAGACGGCCGCATTTTTACCGGCAGCGATGGCTTCGATCACCGTTGCCGGCCCGGTCACATTATCTCCTCCGGCGAATACCCCCTCCACGTTGGTGGCGAATGTTACCGGATCAACTTGAAGGGTATTGCGCCGGGTCACATCAAGTCCCTCATCGCCGTTCAGGAATGAGAGGTCCGGCAACTGGCCTATAGCCGGGATCACGGCATCCACTTCCAGTGTGAATTCCGATCCCGGGATGGGAACAGGCCGGCGGCGGCCGCTCTCGTCCGGTTCTGCCAGCTTCATGCGGATGCACTCCACGGATTTGACCCGGCCGTTCTGGCCCTCAATGCGAACGGGCGCCGCAAGGAACGCTATCTGAACCCCCTCTTCCAGGGCTTCGTGGATTTCTTCCCCGTGAGCGGGCATCTCTGCCTGGGTCCGGCGATAGAGGACGGTGACCTCCTGCGCCCCGACTCGCAGCGCGGTCCGGCAAGCATCCATGGCCACGTTGCCGCCGCCCACCACGGCCACCCGCGGACCCAATTTTATCGTGCGTCCCATGTTGACGTCCCGCAAGAATTCAACCCCGGGAAACACTCCTTCCAGTTCCTCTCCCGGCACGGCGAGTTTAAGGCTCCTGTGGGCACCGGTTCCCAGGAACAGTGCCCGGTATCCCTGTTGACGAAGTTCATCCAGGGTTATATCTTTGCCCACCGAGATTCCGGTGAGAATCTCAACCCCGAGGCGCTGGATAAGCCCGATCTCCTTCTCCAATACATCGTGGGGCAGTCGGTAGGGGGGTATCCCGACCCGAAGCATACCCCCTGCTACGGGAAGCGCCTCGAAAACGGTGACGCCGTAACCCTCGAGCGCAAGATAATAAGCGCAGCTCAGGCCGGCCGGGCCTGCCCCCACCACGGCCACTTTCTCTTCGCGCTTTTCGGGTACTTCCGGCAGGTAAGGTTCGTCCTCTATCAACTCCAGGTCGGCCACGAAGCGTTTGATGGAGTCAATGGCAACGGGTTCATCCACATCGCCTCTGGTGCATTGATCCTCGCAGGGCCTGGTGCAGACACGCCCGCATACCGCAGGGAAGGGGCAGTCCTTCCTGATCAGGGCCAGGGCCTCGCGGTACTTGCCCTTGGCTATCAACTGGATGTAGCCCTGTACGTGGATGTTGGAGGGGCATGCGGCCTTGCAGGGAGCGACCCCGCGCTTTTCGATGGCATACGCATTGGGAATGGCCTGGGGGTATCGCTTGCCGATGGCCCGGCGCGTGTTGAGCCCCTGGTCGAACTCGCTGGGGAGTTCCACAGGGCATGCCTGGATGCAATCGCCGCAGGCGTTGCACTTCACCAGGTCCACGAATCGCGGTTTTTGGAGCACATGAACGCGGAAGTTTCCGGCCTCACCCTCCAATCCCACAACTTCGGCATTGGTGAGGATATCGATATTCGTGTGTTTGTCCACCTCCACCAGGCGGGGGGAGATTGTGCACATGGAACAATCGTTGGTGGGGAATGTCTTGTCCAGTTGGGCCATTCGGCCGCCGATGGCGCTGGTTTCTTCTACCAGGTAAACACGGAAACCGGAATTGGCCAGGTCCAGGGCGGCCTGCATACCGCCAATGCCTGCCCCCACCACCATGACCGCACCGATCTTGCCGGGGACCTTGGTTTGTTGCCTTGCCTCAGCCAATGAACTATCCTCATGAAGATATTTGACTCTTATTATTGGATCAGCCCTTTGCGCCGCAGCACCGGGCGGGGGTCCACCAAGTGTTTTTTCAGCCAATTACAGGTCTTTTTCTCTCCCAGAGCCAGGCCCATGAGTTCGGTTATATAGAATACGGGCAGGGAATATTTTTTACCTCTTTCTTGCTCGATCTCCGCCTGACGTGTGTCCATGTTGGTCTGACACATGGGGCAATCGGTGACGATGCATTCTCCGCCCGCCTCCAGTGCCATCTCAAAGAGGTCTCCGGTGAGCTTTCTTACGATTTCCGACCGGGTCAGGGCCAGATTTCCTCCGCAGCAGTCGGTCTTGAAAGACCACGGCACAACCTGCGCGCCCAGGGTGGACAGAATGAGGTCGAGACCCTTGGGGTCTTCACAATTCTCGGGCGCCATGATTTTCGGGGGCCGCACCGTCAGACATCCGTAATAGGGGATGGCCTGGAGCCCTTCCAGAGGGCGAACCACGCTCTCTTGCAAAAGTTGCGGCAGAGGTTGCTTATTAAACAGTTCGTTCACGTGGAGGATGGTCAGCTCCCCTTTATATGATGCCCATTGACCCCCGGCGCTATTGAGGATGGCCGCGTGGGCGGTTTTGAGCCGGTTGAAGCATGCGGCGCAGGGAACCAGCATCTCCATGCCCATCTCCTCGGCGATTTGCAGGTTTCTCGCGGGCAGGGACACGGCCAGCCCGTCATTCATAACGTGTGCCGCGCTGGCTCCGCAGCAGTTCCAGTCCCGGACTTCCTCCAGCTCCACGCCCAGGTGCCGGCACACAGCGAGGATGCTCTCGTTATACTCCTCGGAGGTTCCATGAAGCGCGCAGCCGGGGTAATACGACAGTCTCAAGCTCCGGAATTCCTTTCTTCTTCCTCAAAAATCCGCCTTACTTCGTGAAGCCTTGCTATATTATCGGGGATGAGCTTCAGCCTGCCGCGCTTGAACATCTCCCACCCCAGCCTGACGTCAGAAAGCAGATTGCCGCTTTTCAGTTTGTATCGCACCAACATCTCCAGTTCATGGACGCGTCCGGTGCTCTTGACGACGGCCAGGAAAGCCTCGTGGAACATGGGGATCTGGGGCTCGGCCACGGTTCCGGCCTTGAGGCTCATCTGGCGCAATGAATCCATCACCCGGGCCACGTCGATGTCGTTGGGGCATCGTGTGGTGCACGTTTCGCACGAGGCGCAGATCCATATAGTTGAGCTTGAAAGAACGCGGTGGCGCAAACCCAACTGTATCATGCGCATCAGCCGGTTGGGAACGATGTCCATGGCGTAACTGATGGGGCAACCGTTGGTGCACTTAATGCAGTGGAAACAGGCCGAAACGGGTGTGCCGCTGCGCTTATCAACCTCTGCCCGAAAGCCGGGATCGAGAAAGGTTTGGGGGTTTGATTCGGCCATTGATTTTATCGCTTCAAGAAATTATTGTTCATTTTTAGAGCAACAGCCGCAAGATGATCACTTTTTATGGAGAAGCCGGGCGGCCTTTATCGTGTTTTTCAAGAGCATGGTAATTGTCATAGGCCCCACACCGCCGGGTACGGGAGTAATGGCGGATGCCACCTCCTTCACGCCGTCGAAATCCACGTCACCGCAGAGCTTTTTATCCGGCAACCGGTTAACTCCAACGTCAATGACCGTAACACCCGATTTGACCATATCTGCGGTAATAGCCTTTGGTCGGCCGGCGGCGACGATGAGGATGTCCGCTCGTCGGGTATGCTCGGCCATGTTTCGGGTCCTTGTGTGAGTGATTGTAACGGTTGCATTGGCGCCGGAAGCCTTCTGGCACAAGATCATGGCGATGGGCTTTCCTACGATATTGGATCGCCCCACAACCACCACATCTGCCCCCTCGATCTGGGTCCCTGAGCGAATGAGAAGCTCCTGGATTCCCGCGGGAGTGCAAGGGAGGAAATCCGCCTCCCCGATCATTAGTTTGCCTACATTGACGGGATGGAATCCATCAACATCTTTATCAGGTCGGATGGCATTCAGTATCTTGGCCTCGTTGATATGTTTGGGAAGAGGCAATTGGACCAGAATGCCATGCGTCCGATCATCCCCGTTCAGTCGGTCGACCAGTTTCAGCAGTTCGTCCTCGGGTGTATCGGCGGGCAGTCGGTGTTCAAAAGATTGAATACCGACCTTTTGGCATGCCAGTCCCTTGTTTTTTACATATACCTGGCTGGCCGGATCCTCGCCCACCAGGACCACGGTGAGACCTGGTGTAATGCCCTCTTTTTCCTGGAGTTGCCGGACCTCCGATTTGAACTCTTCCTGCATCTGTTGCGCAACAGCCTTGCCATCGATGATTTTCGCTGCCATTTGTTCTCTCCCGTTCCGCTGGGGAGGAAAGGAGCGCTGATGTTTCTCCTTCCCTCCAGTCCCATTCTAGAAAAGGCCCACGATTTTCCCGGTTTTCAGGTCGACGTCCACGGGGAAGAAAGCGGGTGTTGAGGGGAGCCCGGGCATGGTTCTCATCTCTCCCAACAGCGGATACAGAAAACCGGCACCGGCGGATATTCTGACATCCCGAATGGGCACTTTGAAGTTTTTGGGAACGCCTTTGAGATTGGGATCATGGCTCAGGCTGAGGTGTGTCTTGGCCATGTTGAGAGACAGTTTATCAAAGCCCAGATCCTCATACATCTTGATCTTCCGATTGGCCTCGGCGGAGTACTCCACGCCGTCGGCCCGGTATATCCTGGTGGCGATGGTTTCTATCTTTTCTTTTATGGGGGCGTCATCCGGATACGTCAGGCGAAATTCATTTGGCTGCTCGCAGGCCTCCACAACGGCCTGGGCTGCCTCGGTGCAACCGGCACCGCCTTTTGCCCATGCCTGGATGGGCACTGCCCGGTACACGCCTTTTTGGTTCTCGGCGAATTGCTTGACGAAATCTATCTCTCGTTGCGTGTCAAAAGCGAACTGATTGATTGTGACCACCACCGGAACGCCGTGGGATGTCATGTTTTCGATGTGGACCCTTAGGTTCTCGCATCCCCTCTCCATGGCTGCCATGTCCTCAGACTCGGCTTTTTCTTTGATGGAAGCGTAAGATTGACCCGGACGCAATACGAATCCCCCGCCGTGCATCTTCAGCGCGCGGATAGAGCAGGTGATGACTATGCAATCCAGCCGTGCATCCTCCCAGCCGGGCACCTTTTTCCATTGTCTCAGTACCACATTAATCAGCTTCTCGGCGCCGCAGTCCGCCCCGAACCCGGACTCTGTCACCACATAGTCTCCCAGCTTGAGAGCCACCATGTTGGCGACCACCGAGTTGTTCCCGTGGGCCACGTTGGCGAACGGGAACCCATGGTCGAAGATGGGGTGGTTCTCGGTGGACTGTACCAGGTTTGGCTTGAGGGCCTGTTCGAGCAACGCTGTCATGGCGCCCGCTACTCGCAAGTCCTCGGCAGTTATGGGTTTTCGATCGTAAGTAAATCCGCAGATCATCCTTCCCAGACGCGCCCGGAGGTCCGGGAGGCCGGTGGCCAGGGCCAGTACGGCAGCCGTTTCGCTGGCAACGGTGATATCGTAGCCGGTCTGGCGGGGATATCCATTGGCCCTGCCTCCCAGCCCTACCACGATGTCACGGAGTACCCGGTCATTTAAATCAACAACGCGGCGAAGATTGATCTGCAATGGGTCAATATTGAGTTTGTTGCCGTGCAAGATGTGCGCGTCCAGGGCGGCATTGAACAGATTGTGGGCCGATTCCACCGCGTGGACATCCCCCGTAAAGTGCAGGTTGATGTTCTCCATAGGGAGCACCTGGCTGTATCCACCGCCGCAGGCGCCGCCTTTGATCCCGAAGGTCGGGCCCTTGGATGGTTGGCGCAGGGTGTTGATGACCTTTTTACCGATTTTATGCAGCCCCTGTCCGAGGCCGATGTTGGTGACGGTTTTTCCCTCTCCCAGTGGAGTTGGTGTAATAGCCGTCACGGTTATGAACTTTCCTTTGGGTTTGTCTTTTAATCGCTCGAGAATGTCCAGGCTGACTTTGCCCATATAATGGCCGTAAGGATCCATTTCCATTTCCTGGATGCCTAAATCCGACGCAATCTCCTTAATTTGTTTTAATTTGGTGCTCTGTGCGATTTCGATATCACTGGGAACTGTGGCCATAAGCTCCTCCTTGTAACGTCAGTTGAAGTAAAAAGATAGTATCCGCTCCTGAAACTTGATGTAACGATTCCGGGGGTGGCGTGCGTTCAGCCCTTTAAATCCTGTAAATCACCTCCTCACGTGGCATTCCGCTTTACTGTCCATTTGAGGACATCGCCGCTTCCAATCGAGTACCCCAATCTTGCGCATGAGGTATTTTCTAAGCGCTCAAGCTCAAATGGCGTATTAAAGTATAAATATTGCATCCTGGGTGTCAAGAATTTTTTGTAGAAATTTTATGATGAGAATAACCAAGGATAAGTTGTATACTGTATACAATTTATATTTTCTTTTTGTACTTATATTGACCACAATTGTCAAGGGAAAAATGGTGGCTTGATATGAGAATTATGCATTATTCATCCATGTTTCTGCATGTTTCTGTCTCTTGTTTTTTCTCCAAGGAGAATTGAGCGCGCACGAATGAGGAACCAGGCTGTTCCTATGCCAACTGCAATGATAATGCCAGCCAGTGGAGCTGAAAAAACAGCGATGTTCATTAACGGGAAAAAAAGCACAATGCAATTTATCAACAAAGTGCCGGTATTTAGCGATGCTCTTGCCTCGCGCACCAGAATGATTTCGGCGCTGAAGATGAAAAGAACGACGATGGCGGCGAGGATGGAGTTTATTATATGCACCGGTCGCAGGCTCGATTCATTGGCCCATGCCATTGCCCCAAGCGCAAGCCCGGCACCTATAAGTCGGAACATCCATCTCCTTATCGAGCCGGGAGTGGGTTCAAGGCGAGTTTGTTCGCTGGAATTTTTGTGCTCCGCCATCATACTGCCTCATTTTTTCCTACTATACCATTGCTTTTACTGGTGTGCAATCGCATTTTAGGGCGAGCTCCAAGATTTTATAAATAAGGGGCGGCGGAAAGTGAGTTAGGGCTGGATTAAGGTAAGGGGGCCGGTTCGGTCTCGGTGTCATGTTTTTCTCTTGGATTTCAAAAATTGCCGTGAAAGGATGCACCAAAAGCTTTGTCTCTGCTCGTTTGCTCTTGAAAGTCCAGGAATATCATTCTTTGTTTTAAGGGCAGCGTTTCAAGCCTCCCAGATTCGCGGGCGGCATGACACTCGATTCATTGAAATTACGCAGTAAAGGCATGTGATTTGTGGGCCTCGCTTGTTTTTTTGAATCCTCAGGGCTTTGAGCGGGTGGCATCCCAGAGATCAGCAGGGGCCATGATGTTGTAATGAGCGCCGCGGCCTCTATGACCGGTCTGGCTTTCTGCCAGGAGTCCGCACTGGGTAAGCATTTTCAAGTGGCGGCGGGCGGTGATGGAGGAGCATGAAAAACATTGCCGGTAGTCGGCGTTGCGTATTTTCTTGTTTTTGTTGAGGGACAGGAATCGAATCAATTCGGTTTGCCTGTCTTGCAGATAATTGATGACCCGGTTTCGGTCCCGATGGGACGGCATAGCTATTTCCCCGGACTCGAGAGTGTTTAAAGTCTCATCCACCCGCTGCTGGAAATAGGAAAAAATGGCGGAAGGGATGGTCTCGATGGAAGAAACGGAAGGACCGAAAATCAGGTGTTTCCGTTCTATGGTATCTCCATTCGCCATTAATATCGCCCTTACAATAATGTTTTCCATCTCCCGGATGTTGCCCGGGAAGTGGTAATCCATTAAGGCCCGCAGTGCATCGCCGCTGATCCTGACGACCGGACGATTGTGCTTTCGGGCATACATACGCATAAAATGGTACGCAAGCGGTGGAATGTCCACAAAGCGTTCCCGCAGTGATGGAATACGGATGGGAAATACGCAAATCCGGTAATAAAGATCTTCGCGAAATTTTTCCTCCTGGACCTGCCTTTCTATGTCCCTGTTGGTGGCGGTGATCAGGCGGATGTCCGAGTGGATGGTCTCGTTGCTTCCCACACGCTCAAAAGTTTTTTCCTGGAGAAAGCGCAGGAGCTTAATTTGAATTTGAGGCGATATATCACCGATTTCGTCCAAAAAGAGAGTGCCGTTGTTGGCCACCTCGAACTTGCCGGTGCGGCCGGAGGAAGCGCCGGTGAAGGCCCCGCGCTCGTGGCCAAACATTTCGCTTTCCACCAAATCCTCAGAAAGCACTGATAGATTTACTACCACAAATGGTCCATCCCGTCGCGGGCTTCTTCTATGAATCTCTTTGGCCAAAAGTTCCTTGCCCACGCCCGTTTCGCCTAAAATCAACACACTGGCATCGGTGGCCGCCACCCGGTCCACCATCCGCATGATCCCCCCGAAAGGACTCTCTTTCTTGAACAACAGGGCGCCCGAGGTCCCCAACCCTCCACCAATGAATCGCACGTCCTGCATGGTGGGAAGTTGCACCGTTTTCAGAAAATTGCTGATAGCTCCGTAGTGCTGAACTTGATCGGAAAATCCATCGCACACGATAAATGATGCGACATTTTCCGCAACGACACCTTGATATCCTGCCTTTAGCACTTCTTCTTCCACCTCTTCCCTGATTACCTTTTCGGTCAAGCGGTCGTGTGATTCTTTGGATGCCATTTTTTCCAAGAAGGAACCGACAAGCTCCCTGATCTTGAACCGAAGTTCCTCCAAGAAAATCAGTGCGTTTTCATTTGCCAGGAAAGGATTGGGAACTTGGGCCGGCAACGATAGTCTGTTGAAGGACAAGAAGGTGTCGTGCATTCCAGTACCTAACGGCGAGGCTTGCCGAAGAATCAATTCGGAAATATCTTCAATGAAAAAGGAAAGAAGAGATGAAAGCGGTGGTTGATATTTAAAAGATCTGGATGGAGCCATGGTACCGCCTCCTTGGAACCCCCTGGCACAAATCGAACAACAGGAATCCCGAAATGGCGTCTAAAGCCGGATCTCGATGTGGGCTGCATCCCGAAGCCCTTTTATCCAGGCCTTATAGCGTTTCTGGAATTCTTTTTCAAAAAGTTCTTTCCGCAGTTTTTCCTTGATCTCATCAAAAGAGGCCTCAGCCTCGTGCTGAAGGTCATCCACCTTTATAATGTGGAGTCCAAACGGCGATTCGATCACTCCTGAGATGTCCCCCTTTTTAAGTTTTTGGATTGCATCGGCCAGAGGTTTTGCAATGTCGCTGAGTTGAATCCATCCCATATCCCCGCCGTGAGGAGCGTTAGGGCCTTTGGAATAACGCTTGGCCAGCAGACCGAAGTTGCCCTCTTTTTTTAGCAGTGTCAGAACCTCCTCCATTTTGCGGCGGAGTTCCTTTTTCTCCTCATCTGACCCGTCGGGGTTGAAAGGTTGAAAAATTTGCCAGAGTTTGACTTTTCGATGATTCTGGTACTTTTCTTTGCGCGCTTCAAATGCTTCTTGTACCATTGCGTCGGTGATGATGATGTGATTGATCACTTCGCGACGGGTGATTAACGATTTCCTGATCTCTCGCTTTATACCGGCGCAAAATTTCTGAAAGGGAATGCCCTCTTTAGCCAATGCCAGGATTAATTGGCTCGTGTTTATTCCGTTTCTCTTTTTTATGGTCTCAAGGGTCTTATCAAAATCTTCGGGTGTTACCTGAATATTTTGCCGTTCGGCTTCCTGCTGGATTAATTCTTCATCGATCAACTGCTGAATGATCCTCTCCGGAGATAAAGGAATTTCCGCATCGATTTCCAAAGGGTTTGATCGAGGAAGCAGCCGGGAGAGATATTCGGTGAACTCTGAGAACAGCACGGGTCGATTGTTGACAAGGGCCACTGCCCTGTCCAGCACCACTTCCTGCGCTCCGGCCGGGTGTACCGCCCCGCAGAAAAGAGTAAGCGACACGATAAGCAAATATCCTGTGACTCGCCTTCCCCATCCAGAAATTCGGTGCCATACATTCATCAAACGTCCACAACAAACAGTGCTTGCGCCCATTGATTGTCTTTCATTATAAAAGTATCGGACTCACCCTTACCTCATTAACCTGCCTTTAGCAACCAAACAGGCCCGGGTCATCATGCAAGCGACTCAGGTCCAGCGGGGCATCTCCACATTGGCCGCAAAGGATCGCGCACCTTTCCGACCGGATGCGCTGCGGGTTTTTCCACTATGATGGATTCGGGAGGAATAATGAATCTCACTATCGTTATTTAGAACATTCATGCCCTCTGGAGCAAATGAAACAGTAAAAATTAAGGAAGTGCTCTTAAACGAATAACAGGAGCAAGAAAGTCCGAATTATCCTGTTATCCTGTCAAAAAATATTTTTTTCATATATAAATTATGGGGCTATGCACTTGACTCAGGTATATACCATGCTTGCACTCGTTCAGCCCCCGTCCGATTTGCCAAGCCTCATGATGCCGACAGCGGGGATAACGAAACCCATCAGGCCATCGAAGCCGATGCATGTATTCCAGACAGGCCTGTTATGTGTTAAAACTTTGCTCAAACTCCATCAGCGTTCGCGGGTAATCCTCCATACCCGCCAATACTATATATTGGGTCTACCTGAGTCAAGTGCATAGCCCCAATAAATTATTATCACCTTCGTATATCTGATTCAAGAACTTTTTGATGATACCAAGCATGTGACCGCATTCTCCCCGCTCGAGGCGAATCGTGAGCTTCTGGTTCGAAATCCAGCGATAACGCCTGGGTTCGAGGCTGACCATCTCCACCAGGCGGCTGGGGGATACGGGAGTGGATTCGTCGAACGAGAGGACCAGATGCCGGCCGGTGTAATCCAGTTTTCTGATCCGAAGCCGTTTGAGCAAGACGCGGATGTGCATGACCTTCAGCAGATCCAGGGCCTCCTGGGGCAAGGGCCCGAACAGGTCGGCCATCTCCTCCCGGATGGCCTCCACATCTTTTGCAGAACTGGCGGTGGACAGTCGCCTGTAAATCTGCAGGCGGTGTCCGGTATCGGGTACGAACTCCTGCGGCAGGAGGGCCTTCACCGGCAGATGAATCTCCGGGTCCACTTCTTCTATCACCTCTTCGCCTTTGAGCTGGTGAACTGTCTTCTCCAGTAAACGAATGTACATCTCATAGCCGACGGCGGCGATATGGCCGGATTGATCCCGACCGATAATATTTCCGGCCCCGCGGATCTCCAGATCTTTCAGCGCGATTTTAAACCCCGCCCCCAAATCGGTGTTTTCCAGGACGGCCTGGAGCCGCTTGCTGCTCTCGGGAGTGAGGATGCCTTCCGGGGGAATGAGGAGATAAGCATAGGCCCTTTCCTTTGACCTTCCGACCCGACCCCGGAGTTGGTAAATGTCTGCCAGCCCAAACCGGTCAGCACGATTAATAACGATAGTGTTGGCCGTCGGGATATCCAGTCCCGATTCGATGATGTTTGTGCATACCAGGATGTTGATCTCTTTTTTTATAAATCGCAACATAACCTGTTCCAACTGGTACTCCGGCATTTGACCGTGAGCCACTCCGATGCGGGCTTGGGGGACGAGGCGCTGGATAAACCGTGCCATGTTATTGATACTTTGAACCCTGTTATGGACGAAGAAGACCTGTCCCCCCCTTTCCATCTCTCGATGGATTGCCTCTCGGATGAGGTCGGGATCAAACCGGGACAACTGAGTGTGTATAGCCAATCGATCTTCGGGCGGCGTTTCGATGACACTCAGATCCCTGATGCTCATGAGGCTCATATTAAGTGTCCGAGGTATAGGGGTAGCCGTCAGGGTCAATACATCAACTTCGCTGCGCAATTTCTTGATCCGCTCTTTGTGTGCAACACCGAAGCGCTGTTCTTCATCCACAATCAGAAGTCCCAGAGAGTGGAAAACCAAGTCCTTGCTCAGCATACGGTGCGTACCGATGAGGATATCAATCCGTCCTTCTTTGAGTCGTCGAAGGATGAGCTTTTGTTCTCTATAAGTGCGGAACCGACTGAGCGCCTCGATTTCCACCGGATATCCCTGGAATCTCTCCTTAAAGGTCTGGAGATGTTGTTCCGCCAGCACTGTGGTGGGAACCAGCATAGCAACCTGTTTCCCGTCCATAACCGCCTTGAAAGCCGCTCTCATGGCCACTTCCGTTTTACCGTAGCCCACATCGCCGCACACGAGGCGATCCATGGGGCGGTCTCGCTCCATATCCGCGTAGACCTCTTCCACGGACCTGGCCTGATCCGGTGTCTCTTCGTATTGGAAAGAAGCCTCAAACTCATGCGTGTAAGAATTGCTGGGCGAGAAAGCATGGCCTTTAGACAGGCTTCGAGCGGCGTAAAGCCTGAGCAGCTCTTCAGCCGTTTGCCGGAGGGACTTCTCCACTCGCTTTTTTGCCTTGGCCCATGATGTGCCACCCAGCCGATCAACGCGGGGCACGTAGCCGTCCTGTCCGACGTATTTCTGCACAACATTCAGTCGGTCTACGGGAATGTAAAGTCTGTCATTGCCCGCATACTCAAGGTGAAGAAAATCGTGTTCGATCTCTCCCACCTGGAGGCGTTCAAGTCCTCGATACCGCCCTATCCCATGGTCCACGTGGGCCACAAAATCTCCCTGACGAAGATCGCTGAAATCCGTTGTAAAGGGCTGAACAGCCCTCCGGGCAGGGCGTTCTCGATGGATCCTTTCTCCAAAGATCTCCTCTTCGGTGATAAAGATCAGCCGTTCCGCTGGCATCCTGAATCCGCCGGAAAGAGCGCCTCGGTACAGCGTTACGGTTCGGGGTTGGGGTAGAGGAGGAAAAGAAAGGAAGGCGGGATCATATGGGCCGACCTCTTGATTTACCCGCAGTCCGTACCCCTCCAGGAGTCCGGCCAGCCGTTCCTGCTCTCTTCCTGTTCGGCAGACGATGGCCGGTGCTATTCCGTTGTCCAGCCAGCTAAAAATGCGCTGGATCAGCGGTGTAAGCATGCCATCGGTGGACTTTGCGGCCAGAATCTCTCTTCTCAGATCCGCATTGGATTGTGTCGCATAACGGAGAACACGGCTACTGTTCACCATCACGTCAGCAATTTCCACCTCATGAATTCGCAGGAGGGAACGCTCTTCCAGGCGGTTCGATAGTTCTTTCGGCGCAAGATACAGTTCCTGAGAGAGCGAGGGGAATCCATCCTCCTGCCATGGTTGAAAGCACTTATGCACCAGGGCGTTGAATTCTTCAGCCGCGGATCTCAGACGGTCCGGATGCAGTACGATAGTTGCGGCCCCGTTCGGCAGGAAATCCAATAAGGTTTCCATGCGAGGAAAAAACAACGGAAGGAGAAAGAAAAGACGTGGATCGTAAACACCCTGCTCGATTTTCTCCTGGAGTACCCTCAGTAATCCTCCGTCATACCCTTTCTCGGCTATTCGGTGACGCAGTTCTGCTGAGGCATTTTTGGCGAAAGAGCCTCCCATGGGTAATTCTCGGGCAGGGAGGACCTGCACTTTCTCCAGGTGGCGTGATGAGCGCTGGGTTTCAGGGTGAAAGTGCCGGATGGATTCCACCATATCGCCTATGAACTCCAATCGTACGGGCCAATGGCAGGATGGTGGATAGAGATCCAGGACACCGCCCCTGATGCTGAATTCTCCGCGCTCCTCCACTAAGGGAACGCGGAGATATCCCAACTGCATCAACCGATGCGCCAACTCTTCCCGTTCAAACTCATCGCCCGAGAAAATTTGGAAAGAGGCATTGGAGAGGAATTCACGGGGTACCACGCGCTGCATAAGCCCGGCGGCCGAGGTCACAGTCACGCAAGGTTTCTCTTCACAGCCAAGGGTCCAGAGAGTTTCAATGCGTCGTGCTTGATTGCACGCACCAGGGCCTTCACGATCCCCAGGCACCGCGTCCCAGGGGGGGAGGAGGCGGGCCCGAGGGAGGCCGTTTTGGTCTCTTGAAGGATGACCCTCTCCCAGGAAAAACCGTACATTTTCAAAGAAAATCTCTGCTTCCCCGGTACCGGGAACAACCACCAAGAGAGTTTTGCCCATTTCCACCACGCTGCGGGCGGCCAGAAACGCCAGTGCAGACCCCTCCAATCCCACGGCATCCATGGTGGATATGCCTCCGCGCAAGACCTCTGCAGCCTTTTGAAGAGAGGCATACGATCCTTCCTTCATGTGGTTGGTCTCGATCATGATGGGAACAGGGTCACTTGTCCCTTGGAATGGCAAGCATTCGTTTCAAGGCTTCATGAGCAGGGATCCGAATTTCCTCAGGAACTTTCACCTCGGGCTGCATCCTCAGAAGAGCGTTGTACACGTCTTCCAACCTTGTTTTTTTCATATTGGGACACACCATGGTGGGGGAGGCCAGAAAAAACCTTCTGTCTGGAAATCGTTTCCGCAAGGGGTGCAGCATGCCTTCTTCAGTGCCAATGATGAACTCCCGGGCATCACTGCTTTCAATGAAATGAAACATTCCCGAAGTACTGCACACATGATCGGCCACAGCCAGTACCTCCGATCGACATTCCGGATGGGCCACAAAAAGGGCATCGGGATGGGCCTGACGAATAGTGTGAACTTCTTCAAGGGTCAGCCGGTGATGGGTGGGACAGAATCCTTTCCACAGAGTCATCTTTCTTCCGGTTTTTTCCTGCGCCCATTGGCCGAGGTTCCTGTCCGGCGTAAATAGAATAGGGCGCTTGCCGTTGATCACCTTGATCACGCTGATGACATTGGCCGATGTGCAGCAGATATTGCTTTCAGCCTTAACCGCCGCCGAGGAATTGACGTAGGTTATTACGTAGGGATCCTCAAGATCGAGCTTTTTTTCACGGAGCTGCTCCACAGTGATCATGTCGGCCATGGGACAACCAGCATCCAGCCTGGGAAGAATAACTGTTTTCTCAGGGGAAAGGATCGACGCACTCTCGGCCATGAAGTGCACGCCGCAGAATACGATCACCCGCGCAACGACCTTTGCGGCCTGGAGACTGAGTTCCAGTGAGTCGCCAATGATATCGGCAATGTCCTGGATTTCACCCCGCTGGTAGTTGTGGGCGAGAAGAATTCCATCCCTTTCCGCCAGTAGGTTCCGAATTTTCTTTTGTATATGAAGCAACTCCAATTATCCCCCTAACAACATGTCTATGCGCCACCCATCCGTAATAGTATAGTGTAACTTGTCTGGAACACTGCAAAGTGTAAGTCTTCTCCGAAGAACAGGATTTTATGCCGGAATATCAGATACATACAATATAATTGAACAATGTATTTTAATAGGACTTTTTCATTTCTTTCTTGTAAATATATAGGTTGATACATCATAATGTCAATGGTCTTTTACCAGGACCCAAAAATAGACATTGAACTTGGCACAGCCTCTTTTTCATCCCTTTTGAGGGTTTTTAACTCCTGGGGATAGAGATTTTATTCCAGTTGTACCTTGTTACATGTTTAATGA
>JAFDED010000165.1 GCA_019310535.1 Deltaproteobacteria bacterium | reverse complement strand
CGAAGCCTTGTGAAGGCGGCGGCCTGAAAGGTCGCATGATTCCAGGGTAATGAAAAGCACAAAGAGAGTGCTTGAGGGGGTGGTCTGTCCTGTCATGGGCTCAAAGGTCCGATTTCTGCTTTGAGAACCCCCAGAGCACCGGTCTTGATGGTCAAAATTGCCCAATGGAAGTGTTTACGCTATTAAAACATCTTTGATTGACAGCTTGTCAGCCCTACATCGATAAAAAATAACTTACAACGCAAATGGCTCAATGTCATATAATAGTTGACATCCTTATTATATTATGCGATACTCCCCAAAACAAAAGGGGGATGTCGCGATGAAAGATGATCTTTCTCAATTTTTTTGTCCCAACAAGGACTGTCGTCATTACGGGCTTCGCAATCAAGGGAATATCAGAAAGCGTGCCATTTATGGCAAAGATGCCCGTAGATTGTTGATATGCAGCACATGTAAAAAGCGGTTTGCCGAAACTAGGTGTACTGTATTTTTCGGCACCAAGTATTCTAGGGAGACCATTCGCCAGATACTGCTGCACGTCGCCGAGGGAGTCGGCGTGAGGGCAACCGCTCGGCTTTTGGGGCTGAGCAAAGACGGTGTTAATCGCATCATCCTGGTGGCTGGTGAGCACTGTGCTCGCGTGCTGCAGAACTTACTTACTGATTTGAACTTGACTGAAGTACAGCTCGATGAGCTTTGGGTCTTTATTAAAAAAAACAAAGCACGTCGACGCTGGAGACTGAACAAGGGCAAGGGAAAAGCTGGATATGGACCGCGTTCGATGTTCCCACCCGATTGATGGCTCATTACATTATCGGTGAACGGACATTGGAGCAAACTGAGGAGTTTATGAAAGTCCTCAAAAGTAAAATGTCCAAAAGTAAACCGCTGTTTGTTTCTGATGAGCTTCCGCATTACGCCCATACCATTGTGCATACATATTCCACAGTGGTTATCCCTCTACGAACTGGTAAACGGGGAAGGCCCAGAGGCCCACAACGGATTGTCGATACCGATCTGGATTACGCCACGGTCCATAAAACTCGCTCCAAAGGACATGTGGTCAAAGTGGAGCGATTCTTGGTCTTGGGTGAGCAGGATCGTATTGTAGCTCGGCTGGAGAACTCCAACAGTAATACCATTAATACGTCTTTCGTGGAACGATCCAACCTCACCTGGCGAATGATGAACGCTCATCTGAGCCGAAAGTCTCTTTGTTTCTCCAAATCGCTTCAATGGCTGAAGGCAAAATTTTCCGTTATAGTTGCGGTTTATAACTTTGTTCGCCCTCATAGCAGCCTCAGTTCCGCCAAAAATCCCGTTACACAGGCGATGGCTGCTAAGATTACAGAACAACCTTGGTCAATGGATCAACTACTTGGATATCCAGTTTGTTGTCAATGATATTAAGACATTACCCCAATACCAAGGCGGGGGAATTTTCGGTCGTCACTGCCCTCTCCGATGAGGGAAATCCTCGATTCCTCTTTTTCAGGGCTCATCTTCGAACAGGAGTAGCAGCAAAAACAAGATCGAACGCCGGTCAAAGAGATAGCCAAGCAATTGGATGCTTTTATCGGGGATATTCCAAAGAATGCGCGCTATCACATGGAGCTTCGCACCGATTCCTATCTCAGCAGCCCATCTTTGAGGTGCTGGAAAGACACGGAGTGGGGCAGGTGCTCTCCCATTGGACGTGGTGAGTAAGGCTTTTGAAACAATTGGCTAAAATCGGAAAGAGATTTTTTAACTCTGGGAAAGATAGTGTCATCCGCCTCATGACCCCTTTTGGCATGCGTTACGAAGATGCCTATGCCATGGCGCATCCATTTGATAAAATGGTGGAGGGAATACTCCAGCCAGAAATGGTTGAGGAGAAGGCGATGGTAATGCGGACAGCAGCGGATCACAGAATTTAATTGAATGTAATTATCAATAATCGGGCAGAGGGAAATGCGCCGCTTATTGCGCGCAGGGCGGCAGAGAGATTTTTGGACATGGAGGGCAGGATTTAGGACCGTTGTGGCTGAATTCTTCAACAAGCATAGCTTGACTGAGAGCGTTATTCTGGAGATGCTCTTTGCTGTTAAAGATTACCATTGGTAATCGAGAGAGGGTATTCGTTGTTCCTTCAATTAAATCTCATTCAATGTTTTCATATGTTTTTTATATCCCACTTTTTTGGAGAATCCAGATATTGGCAAGTACAGCCAAAATAAAACATGTACTGCCGCGGAGGCTGAAAATGAGCTCAGCAACCCTTCAATGATTCCGAGGAAGAAATCAACCCATAACCGAATGCCACGTGAATCAGAAATCATCTGCGTGCAGCCCTACTCCACCCTCTGGGACAATATCCACTACGAACTATCTTCCGTTTACAGGGGAAGGTGATCAACATTGAGCAGGCTCATGGGAGTGCTTCACGTCCTCAAGCACTGCTTCAATATCTTTGATGTGGATTCAGTCAACCGCCTCCTCCTCTGAATACCAGGTCAGGAAATCAGAGGGATCTGCAGAACGATGCTTTGAAGCCGATTGAGAAGTGCGATGTATCGGTCGTAATAGGCCCTGGCAACCTCGCTCATGATGGAAAATCCTATGATGCAGTCAGACTCCAAGAGATTTCGTAAATTCTTTGCATCAATGACCAGCACTTCTGACTTTTCGGAGCACTGAGCAGCGAGAATATAGCGATCAGACCCAAGCAACGAGGAAAGTCCGAAAAGGTCGCCCTTTTCGACCTTTGAGATCAGGACAAGAAATTCTTCCGGCCTCGCGGGCAGACCAAGATGTACACTTCCTTCCAGGAGTAAGTACACTTTTTCCGCCTTCTCCCCGTGCTTGAAGATCACATCGTTACGCTCGTATGCCCTCCTCTCCACAAACCTGCTGATCCTGTCCACATCCTCCACCCTGAGATGGCTGAAGAATTCGTGCCCTTTCAGAATTGTAGGTACGCTCATGTTTGCCCCCTTTCTTTTGGTTCTGACCCATTGAAAAAGGGAATTGAAAAATGGAGATTGCAAAACATCTTTAATTATCTTTAATTTGTATCTTTTTCCCGGCACCTGCAAGAATGAAGTTCTTCCCGTAGACTTGTTCAAACAGTTTTCTGGCCAGATCTCCTGAACAGTGGCAGGGCGCCACTTTCTTTACCCCTTCATCTTTTATTTCTTTGATGATGCCCTTTAGCTGCCGCTCGCTCATCCCGCTCAGGTGAAATCCACCTGCTATCAGGTATACGTTGGTCTTGAACGCGTCCTTTGCCTCTTTAACGATATTGACTATCCCCGGGTGCGCACACCCCGTTATGATGAGCAATCCTTGCCTTGATTTGATAACGAGGGACACTTCTTTTATCACGTTTCCCAGTTCCCCCGTCATATAAACGCTTTCACAGATTTGTGCGGGTTGTTGCACCTCCACCGACTTTGCACCGGCCTTCACCACTTGATTCTTACTATCTTGAGGGAAAGATTTTGGCATGTAAACGGTAACGTGAGGATTTCTTTTTAAAAAATCGGGCAACCCGCCGATATGGTCATGGTGTACATGAGAAAGAACTATCACTTCTATCTTTCCAGGATCGATGTGAAGTTTCTTCATGTTATTGAGAAGAACACGACCTTCACCGCCAACATCGAAAAGGACGGTCTTTTCAAGCCCCTCCACCAGGCAGGAAAAGCCCCACCTCGTCTCTAAGTCTCTATTAAATTGATTGTTGTCATACACGATGGTAAGTTCGACTCCTCGCGCATGATATGTATGTGTAAGCAATATCATAAAGATTATGAACAACATTGCCCTATACATAGTAATCTCACCTTATGGATTCTTTAAGTGTATGGTGTGCATTTTTGCAATATAACTATCCCTCGTCATTCCGTTCTGCAACGGATCCCCCGGCCCTTCCCATCACCTTTGACCATGCAATTAGCAGCTGAAATGGGATTCAAAAGGTAAACACCCTCGATTCCACAGACAGGTCAACAAGCAGGGGTGCTCCTGCAAATTTAGCTGTTTCAATGATATCACTTTCGCCCAACTGGCGACTTTTCGCGCAGGGAATTCAGACATAGACGGGGACTTTATGTTCCACCAGGAAAGAGAAATATGGTCCTGCCTCATCCCCGGTAGGTGCCTTCACATTATCCATCATGCCCCTTTTAGCCAGGAACACAGCGTCGTCGGTCAAAAAGATATTCACATCATGACCTTTTTCCCTGGCCACTTTTGCCAGCTGCAGCGTCCGCGTCACACGAACAGGGTCTTCCAACCCATGAGTAAGGACGAAGAGAAATTGAGCCATGGAAAAACCTCCTTGCTTCAGGTTAACAACCTGTCAGTCAAATCCCCTGAATACTTTAAGGAGATGACTGAACGGCTGATTAGAAGATATGCTGAGTGGAAGAAAAGACCTTTTCACTTTTGCTTTTCTAATGGACCTCCTATTGTATCGAGCGCTGCCAGAAGGCGGCCATTTACCCCCTCCATTCCGGCTGCTGCAGCATTGAGGTGAGAAGCCACTTCCATTTGATCAGCCTGTTCAGCCTGTGCGGCCCACCGCCGGAACTCCTCCAAGTGCTCCCGGTTATGTTCCACCCAGTGGGTCAACAGGATTCTCAACTTTTCCAGCGTTGAGGTGGGATTCATGGCATCTCCTTCGTCAGCACGATGGTGTGCTTGAGAAAGTCGATTCGCTGGATCTGTCCCTGAATGATCATGGGCTCCTCGAAGAGCCGCTGAGCTAGCCATCCCTGATCGGTCCGCTCCAAGGAAACGACCTCACTCAGGATCGCTTCATCATTGTTATCTTTCATGTAGATTGTAACCTGGCACATGAAGGATATCCTTTATATCTTTGTCCTCGATTCTCATTGAGGCATAAAAGATTCACAGTCTTAACTCACTATGACAACGATGCATTGGCCAGCATGAACCCGGCGGCTGCCAGGGTGGTGAAGGCGAAGATCATCTTGAGGCTCCTCGGTCGAGTTTTGATGGCAAACTGTCCGCCGATGGTTCCGCCGACAATCGCCACGGCTGCCAGCGGGATACCCAATGC
>JAFDED010000020.1 GCA_019310535.1 Deltaproteobacteria bacterium | reverse complement strand
CTTGTCCTCAATACGACGGGCGGTCTCGGTACCAACTGGAATGTCTCCATTGATGGCCGCTGAAGCGATTCTGGCCGCCAGGTTGGTAACCGGACCTGCAGCCGTAAAGGTCATCCTGGTGCCGACCGCCCCCTGGAATTTGCTCATACCTACAGCGGCTCTCCCGTAGTTGATTCCCATGTTCACCTGAACAGGCTCAAAACGGCCCTCCAGCTCCAGGTTGATCTCCTTTGTCCGCCGGCGAATTTCAAGGGAGGCCAGGGCAGCATTCAAGGCGTTTTCCTGCTCTGCCCCCTGGATGATGACCATCAGCCCATCGCCGGCGGTTTCGTTGATATCTCCCTCATGGGCATAGATTACATCCAAGAAAGTGGAAAAATATTTCTCTATGATGAAATTAATTAATAAAAATCAATGGTTAGTTGATTCTTGTCATTTCTTTGTCCAGGTGCTATAAATACACGAGGGAAAGGCAAATGCACAGGGTTAAGTCCTGTCAAGTCCGCCAGATATTCCACTCGGAAAGATGGGCTAAATATCCCCATCAACGATGTGTGTCAGTTGTGCTCATAGAAAATAATAGCTCTTACCCTGTCAATGCTTTTTACACACTATTTTGTCGTTAACCAGATACCGGTGGTTCTTTCAGTTCAATCATGGCGCAGGGATATTTGTTAAATCTCGAACGCACGGCGTATTCACGGGTCTGGGATCTCCAGCTTCGTATCGTTGAGCGCAAGGTGCGGACGTCATTCCCCGACGTCCTGATTCTCCTGGAGCATCCCCCGGTCATCACCCTGGGCCGCCGAGGCCGGGGCGAGAACATCCGTGTTCCAGAACGGGTCTTGTCAGGCCATTCGGTAAGCGTTTACAGGGTAGAGCGCGGAGGCGACGTCACTTACCACGGACCGGGCCAGATGGTGGGATATCCTGTAGTGTCCCTGCAGCCTCTGCGGATCGGTGTTGTGGATTTTGTAAACCGGCTGGAAGAGCTCATGATTCTCATTCTGGCTGACTTCGGCATCCAGGGCAAGCGCGATCCTTCCCGTCGCGGCGTTTGGGTGGGAGAGGACAAGATCGGGTCAGTGGGCGTGGCGGTGCGTCGCTGGATCACCTACCACGGCTTTGCGCTGAATTACGATCCAATAGGGGAGCACCTCAACTTCATAGTCCCCTGCGGTCTTGCGGGCGTGACCATGACCTCCATCCGGCGCCAGACAGGAGTATCCCCCGACCCGGTCTACCTGCGCACCCGCGCTGCCCATCACTTCACCCGGGTGTTCGGCATAGAGTTGGTCCCTGTCGATCTGGAAGGGATTGAAAAAAAATTGCAGGACGGATAACAATATATGACATGGACAGAAGGCGGCAAGAATCGTCGGTTTCAAGAAATTTCGTGATGGATGAGAAGAGACAGCCGGGGCTGAGAAAGCCTCGATGGCTTGTCAAGCGGCTTCCCAGTGGCCCGGGCATGATGCGCACCACGGGGCTTCTCAGGGCGAAGCGGCTTCACACGGTCTGTCAGGAGGCCATCTGCCCCAACCAGGGGGAATGCTTCTCGGCGGGTACGGCAACCTTCCTGATCCTGGGGGACCGTTGTACCAGAGGCTGCCGGTTTTGCGCGGTGGCCAAGGAGGACCCTCTCCCACCGGACCCGGGTGAGCCCGTGCGGGTAGCGCAAGCCGTCCGGGCCATGGGGCTGCGGTTTGCCGTTGTTACATCGGTTACCCGCGATGACCTGCCCGATGGAGGAGCGGGGCATTTTGCGCTGACGGTGCAGGCCATTCGGGAACTCTGCCCGGGCACGGGCGTGGAAATACTGGTGCCGGACTTTAACGGCGATCCACGGTCCATACAAGCGGTAGTCGCCGCTGGCCCGGACGTGCTGAACCATAACCTGGAGACCGTACCACGTCTTTACCCCCAAGTCCGACCCGGGGCCGATTACCGGCGCTCGCTGGAGTTGTTGGCTGCCGTCAAACGCAGAACTCCCGGCATCCGCACCAAGTCGGGCCTTATGCTGGGACTGGGGGAGGAGCCCAAAGAGGTCCGGGCCGTCATGGAGGATCTGCTAAGCGCTTCTTGTGACGGCCTCACCATCGGTCAGTACCTGGCGCCGTCAAAGGAGCATCTGCCGGTAGATCGCTATGTGCCTCCAGAGGAGTTCCAGGCGCTCCGGAAAGAAGCCCTGGCGATGGGATTTGCAGCGGCGGCATCGGGCCCCTTCGTAAGAAGCTCCTACCGCGCGGGGGAGATGTTCCCCTCGGAAGATGGATGCACGTAACCTTTCCTTCGCCCCCATTCCGTTTCGACCGACCCGCGTCAGCATTTATTGAAGCTATAAGCTGCTTTCCACTGCGACAGCAATAGGATATGTTTTCGATTTTTTCTCTATGTAATCATTCAAAGATTCTCGAGTAATTTCAGCAAGAGGTATGTTCTCTTTATAAGGGAAACGGAACAAACATGGTATCTACCAGGTGGAAATGGATGGTTTCTCGTACAGGACATCCTATAATGGGGGATACAACATCTCGCCGATGACTGTCATCCTAAAAGAGGCCTCTCTTGTGAGGCCAAATTGCAATCCCCACTCGTTCCTCCTGGTGCTCTATGACCGGCCGAGGGTGCCGCTCTTCATATAGCGACATTAACAGGCACAGGCTTCAGAATACTTGCCAGATCACCTGGAGACATTTCCGCCAGCAACCCCTTCTTTCCCGCATTAATGTAAATCTTTGGGAGATTCATAATGGATTCCTCGACATAAACCTTGAGATGCTTTCTTGTCCCGAATGGGGAGATTCCACCCACCACGTATCCGGTATGCTTGTGTGTTTTTTGAGGATCACAAGGGCTGACTATTTTTACTCCCAGCACCCTTGCAAGGGCCTTGGTGGAAATCTTCTTATCGCCATGCATAAGCATCAAAAGGGGATCACCCTTCTCGTCTTCCATCACGAGCGTCTTTATAACCAGGTGTTCATCTACGTTCAACTCACTTGCTGCCGTTGCGGTGCCCTTTTTTTCTCATATTTGTAAGGAAGCAAGGAGAAATCAACGCCGTGTTCTTTTAATGTGCGGACGGCCTGTGTTGCCGGAAACTTTTCCTTTGCCATAAGGGGAGCCTCTATTAAAATCACTCCTCGAACTCGCCTCAACTACTTGCGAGCTTGGTGTGATCCTCACAACCAGCACATCTGCAAATATCGCCAGGCAGGTACCCCTGTGAGACGGATTTTCATTCGCATTTATCACCCCGGTGAGATATTTCGAAAAAGGCTGGTTCATCCCCTTGAGAAGGGTACTCCTGGGGAGAAGGTTATTTCACGGCATCAGAGTGTCTCAGGCTTGATTTAATGGACTTTTTCGCAGCAAGATACGGGGGATTTCATGTTAACATATTTTCCACGGATGCTGCTCCTCCTTCTCGTTTTATCGCGACTTTTATCCGGCATCATCACACGGACACAACCACTTCCCCCTCTTTCAACACGGGGGTCCCATCCAGTTCCACAGTGGTGGAAAGAACCTGCATATCGAGGTGGATGGAAGTCTGCACTTTGCCCCCAAAGGCTCCGCTGGTGCCCACTGCGATGTGTATAGTGCCCAAGGAGCCTTCATCCTCAACCATGACTCCCATAAGCTTCGCCATAGGATTCAGCCCTATTCCCAACTCGGCGATGTTATATGCGTTGGGATCACCTACGCCAGCCAGGATATTTGCAAAGGCTATCGCCTGCGGCCCGCCCTCAATGGACACGGCAAAGCCGTCCTTAACGGTAACCTTGATGGGCTCCGTCATCAGCCCCAAACCCGGAACACAGATGCTGCCGTCCACCATGATAACCCCGTTGCTTGTTCCCTCCAGCGGAGTGATACGGGCTTCAACGTCAGGGACGGTGGCGAAATCCCCGGGCTCCAGAGCCATGCCTTTCAGAGCTTTGCCCTCCCTGCCATCAAGGCCCAGCGTGATGTTTGTCCCCAGCTTGGAAGTAACTCGCGCTTCCCTGGCGTCGGACAGCATCCCTGCTATTTTTTCCACCAGCGGCGCCTGCGCCCTGAAATCTAAATCTATTCCGCCGGAGATAAGGAGATGGTTGCGATAATCGGGCATGTTGATAATCCGGACTCCGGCTTCCGTGGCCTCCCTTCTTGCAACAGTGTGGGCAATGGAGAAGGTCGTGGGCACAAACAACACATTGACATGCTTCATGGCGGCCCTTACACATTCCGGCAGGGGCTCATTATGCATTTTTCTGGGCACCATTATGGACATGCTAACCTCAGCACCGACCTCGTGAGCTGCCGCGCAAACGCATTCTGCCACCTTCACCAGGTTCATGTCCGTCAGAACCATTACTTTTTCCCCCGGTTTCACCTCAGCACACATGGTTACCAGCTTGCGTGCCCCTTTCATCATTAATATCTGCTCCATGATTTTTCCTCTCTTTTCAACGACGCAACTAATACGTGCTGGTCTTAGTTCGGCGGCTAACAGTAACCGTATAGTTCCATACAAGTTTCTTTTTCAAATCAAAGGGCTGCGGACCTTGGAGCAATCTCCTTCCGCAACCCTTCAATCATTGCGATACCCAACCAATTATGAATTGTATTTAATATACGGGTTAACGAGTCGTCATCACATCAGGAATGATTTTCAGCTCTATTTCCCAAGTGCTTCCTTGAAAGCCCTGGCCGCTCCCGGATGCAGCTTAACGCCTGCCACGTTCGCCATCTGCTCAACGGTAATGTTTTTCATTGTCCTATGTGCTTGCCTTAAATCTGCTATGTGCTCAATAAGGGTCTTGGCCATCCAGTAAACTTGGTCTTCAGGCATTTTCTCTTGAACAACGAGAATGGCATCTGAGCCAATTCCCAGGATGTCCTCGTCCTGTGTGGGGTAGGTTCCCTTGGGGAGTATCTTCCTCACGTAGCCGGGGTTTTTCTTGATTAATTTTTTGACCGCCTCCTCGCTGAGCGGCAAGACTTTTACGCCCAGTACGGTATGAATTTCGGTAAAAGCAGCACTGGGGGGAGCGGTGATGGCTGTCTGCCCCACTACCTGTCTGTCCTTCATCAGCTCAACTCCCTCGCCCTGGGAGCCTCTGGTAATTTTCAGGTCGCCCTCTGTAAGGCCATATGCCCACAGCACGTCGGAAAAAACCACCTGGGAGCTTGTATTCAGCCGCTGGCTGGCAAAAGGTTTGCCCTTGAGGTCAGCAGGTGAATTAATACCGGTATTCTTTCGCACAATGATGTGCTCAAAGTTGGGGAAGACATAACAGAAACCCAAGAATCCTGATACCGGTTTTTTGAAAGGGGGCTTGCCCGCTTTGGCAATTGCGGGAAGGTTCGTGGTGGTGATCCCCAGCTCTGCTTTGCCCATGGACACGGCCAAGATATTGCCCACTCCTCCACCGGGCTCGGCGCTTGACCTGGCCCCTGCCTTGTTGAAAATATCCGCCACTACTGAGCCTATGGGATACCAGGTCCCCTTGGTTACGCCGGTGACGATGGTTATGCTTGAGGGTTTCCCTGCATGAGCATTTCCGGCAAGAAAAACCGCCAGAATAAACATCATTGAGATCAGCGCTGTTGTTTTCATAATTTTTTTCATGATATTCCCTCCTTTAATAAGATTGCACCCCATTCAATTACTATAAACCGGCTTTCCTCCCTTTACCACCACCTTTCCTTCGATGATAACCGCTTCCACATGAGATATCTTCTGAAGATTTACCATAGTGATATCTGCCATTTTGCCTTTCTTTATGAGTCCTCTCTCCGGGGCAAGAAGTGGCAGGGCAGTGCAAACGTTGGAGCTGGTCATTGCTATGGCGGCCGCAAGATCCACGATACCCTCTTCAACCACAGACTCGATAACCAGGAGAATGGAATCCCACAATCCTCCCCCGTAGTCCGTGCTGATGGTATCCACCACTTTTGCCCTCATAAGGGCGTGGATAATTTCCGGAGAATCGCACATTTCCCTGGCCACAAACATGTCAAGACTGGAAACGTCCACTGTTTTCCCCAGGGCTTTTATCTTTCTGGCGTGTTCGACGCATTCTTCCACTTCGAAGGTAGGGTGGTTGGAATGATCTGCAAGGATATGAGCCTCGCTCCTGCATACCTCCTCTACCACATGCATGGAAGCCGCCGCATTGTGGACAAGAACAGGGACTTTCAACATCGCTCCCAGTTTGGCCGCCTCCCGCATGCCATCCAGTGCCGCGTTGAATGAACTCATCACGGAGTTCTCCACCAGTTCCCTGGCCCTCTGAACAGTAAGGTGAGTGGAAAGATCCAGCTCATCCAGGACGGTCTTCACATTGTCCTCGTTGAAGGCCGAGCAGTCAATCTTACGGCCAAGAATCGAGTATTTGAGCTTCCTCGCCTGGGGGGTGCTCAGCAGCCTGCCCGTTTCTTGTTTTATGGCCTGCGGAATATAAAGATAATCCTGGCCGCCGCCGCCAAGGGTGTGCCCGGCACCGATTTCCCCGATGGCCACGGCGCCATTCTCCAGCATTTTCTCCACGGTAAGTGCCAGATGTTTTTCCTTCAGTCCTGATCCGTCTGCAAGCTTCGCCGCCTGAAAGTTCGTGGGGCTGTGCGAAGTTGCAGTCTTTATGTTGATGGGATGGTTCCGGTTTGACTCCTCGACTTCTTCCATAGACGCAAAACCGCATACGTTGAGCAGGGTTGTAGTGCCTTCCACCAGGTGCTTGTCCAAGTTGTATTTTACCCGATCCCGGTTCAGGGGTTCGGCTGCACTGGGGTACAGCGGGCACATGGCGATTCCGTGGGTGTGATGATTGATAACCCCGGGCATAATTATGCACTTAGAGGCATCTATTATCCGGTCGATGCCCGAGAACTCCTTCGCCTCCCGCGGGCCATGAATTACCTCCTGAATACGGTCGCCTTCAATGATCACAGAGCCTGCTTCTATGATTGTCGCGCCGTCGCCGGTCACCACTGTTCCGTTCATCACAGCCATGGTAGCCATTTCTGACGCAGCCCTCCAGAAACGAACAATTTAGTGTTGTATCACTTGGTTCTTAAACCTGAAGAAATGGTTCATCACTATTACGTGCTTTCATGAAGCTTCTAATAGATAATTGAAGCAATTTTCGTTGTCAAGTCTTTCGGTAGACTCACTGCCTTGAGATAATACTTTTGTTCTGAGGTCCCTTGTACATAAAGGACAATCAGCGCCAAGGCACCATTAAACGAGCCATGTACTGTCGCTCGCTGCTGTGCAGCCCCTAAGCATCTTTGAGAGCACATATCATCAGGCCGATGAATCTATTGACATAATTATCCGACTGCTGGCAGCTTGACTATATTAGGGATAAATTCTCACATTGATGCTGTAAGACAGCTAAAGGCATATCGTGCCATAAAAGCTGGGGATCAAGTCTCCACCACATAAGAGACTATGAGGGAACAGATATCAGCAAAGCGACGGCCTTTTTATCCCCCAGAGCCCTTCCTCCGTGGGGAACGTTTCCGTTCAAGAAAATGCAGTCTCCGGGGGCAAGACGATAGCGTTCCTCGCCGTAAATCATCTCCATATCTCCTTCCAGAAGAAAGATGAATTCCTCGCCATCGAATACAAAGTTGGGCAGCGGAGCATTTTCGGTTTGCGGCAGGTACGTAAGAAGAAAAGGGTGGTACTTTTTGTTCGGCCATTTGTAGCCTAAGGATTCGAACTGATAGCCGTGTGAGGTCAGCTTTTTTGAGGATAGTTTACCCTCATCCTTACGAACGATAACACAACCAACATCCTGCCCCCCGCGGATGAGATCACCTATGCTCACCCCCAATGCCTTTGCAATCTTGATGTAGGTGGAGATGGGCGAACTCACCCTGGCGTTCTCAATCTTGGAAAGCAATGCTTTTGAAATGCCGGCGGCTTGAGCGAGCTCTTCGAGCTTAAGTCTGCGAGCCTTTCTGAAATCTCGAACCTGGCTGCCGATCATTCGCTCAATATCCATGTCCGTCTCCGGGAAAACACAAAACCGAAATTCTATGTTATCTTTTTTTTACCAGGGTTTCCTCAATTAGGAGGATTTACTTCCCTATTAGCCGGTCTGGCTGCTGCATGGCTCAACTTAAAGAAGAGTTCACGGAGTAAGGAAAGATCGTTGAGTATTAACATTGCTCTCTTGAGGCATCTTTTACATATGCAATGATAGTTTTTCAGAGTGCGACCGTTTTTTCTCAATCGCTGAAACTTGAGCTTCACAAACCGTTCGCAGGCAATGCATGTAGTTTTAATGGCCAGTAGCTCGAAATGGCCGATCAACTTCGTGCTTGACAAGATTGTATTGGTAATCATATATTGTGAAACAGGTTTCATGTCAAGAAAATATTTCACTCAAAGGTGATTTCAGTGGTTCCGTGTTTTCCTTTATCGCCAATTCAGGGGGGAGACTTATGCAAGAACTAGTTTTGCGGAGAGTGTGTATCCGGGACGTGACTTTTGGCGAAAAGACCGAGGTCATTGACCACGTTTTGCGGATCAACCGGAAGGAATTGGTGAGATGCCTTTTAGAAGACAGCAGCTTACAGTCTATTGATATAAAATTAGCAAGGCCCGGAGAGAAAAAACGAATTATCCCGGTCAAGGATGTTCTGGAGCCGCGGGCCAAACTGGATGGGACGCGCACCACGTTCCCCGGCTTTCTTGGCACGGCAGACCCGATGGGAACAGGGATCACCTGCGTGCTGGACGGCGTGGCGGTAGTGACATCCGGAAAGCTTGTAAACTTCCAGGAAGGACTGATAGACATGACCGGTCCGGGGGCCGAGTTCAGCCTGTTTTCCAGGAAGCTCAACGTGGTTTTGGTCATAGAGCCTGTGGAGAACCTTGGCAAACACGAGCATGAGAAGGCGGTCCGGGAAGCCGGAATCAAGGCCGCCCATTACCTGGGCCTGGCCGGAACCGCAACGGCGTTTGATAAGGAAACCCACTACCAGGTGGCATCGCACTCGGAGATGCAGGCGACCTTTCCAGATCTTCCGAAAGTGATATACGTGGACATGGTCATCGCTCAGGGATTGCTGCACGACAATTATATATACGGGGTGAACGCCCAGGGGAGCCTGCCTGTGCTGCTTTTGCCCACTGAACTTATGGACGGGGCCATAGTCAGCGGGAACTGCGCCGCTCCCTGCCACAAGAACACCACATACCATCAACAGAATAATCCCATAGTGGAAGATCTGCTTGCAGAACATGGCAAAACCCTGACTTTTATTGGAGTAATAGCGATGCCATCGCAAACCGCGTTGATGGATAAGGAAAGGGCTTGCACTCAAGTGCATAAGTTGGCCAAATTCATGGGTGCCCAGGGGGCAATTGTATCCGAGGACGGTGGGGGTAATCCGGAGGCTGATCTGATGATGCTGGCTCGTCTGTTCGAAAAAGATGGCATCAAGACCGTGCTGGTTACTGACGAGTATGCCGGCCGCGACGGCGCCTCTCAGGGCTTGGCTGACGTCACGCCCGAGGCGGATGCCATCGTGACCAACGGCAACGGCAACCAGTACGTGGTGCTCCCGCCCATGGAAGAGACGATCGGGCACTCAGAAGTAGTAGATGTGATTACCGGGGGCCATGCCGGAAGTCTTCTGCCGGACGGGTCAATCGAGATTGAAATCGCCGGCATCATGGGCTCCACGGTGGAATTGGGGAGCGAAAACCTCAAGACCATTGCGGTCTGATAGGGGGGAACGTGATATGGAAAAGGTCAAGGTTGTCCATTATCTCAATCAATTTTTCGGGCAGATCGGTGGAGAGGATAAGGCGGGCGTTCCTCCTCAGTCAAGAAAAGGCCCACTGGGCGTTGGTCAGCTTATTCAGAGCACATCGGGTGGTCGATTCGAAGTGGTGCTCACCATCATGTGCGGCGACAATTACGCAGCCGAGAATTTAGAAGAAACCGAGTCGGCAGTGTTGAAATGGGTTGAAGAAGTCCAGCCGGATCTTTTCTTAGCGGGCCCCGCTTTCGGTGCCGGTCGTTATGGGATCGCCTGCGGGATGATGTGCAGGGCGGTACAACAAAAGCTTGGAATCCCGGCACTGACCGCTATGCATCCCAGCAATCCGGGAGTTGCCCTGGTGCGCAAAGAGATTTATATCCTGGAAGCAAAGGACTCTACCCGGGACATGAAAAGGGTAGTTCCCAAGATGGTGACCCTGGCGCAAAAAATTCTGGACAAAGCTCCTATCGGCGCACCACAGCGAGAAGGATATATTCCACGGGGAATACGTGTTAACGTGAGGACTGAAAAACGGGGCTCCAAACGGGCAGTGGAAATGTTGATCAAAAAATTGCGGGGCGAGCCGTTTGAGACGGAACTGCCCATACCCCGGTTTGATCGAGTAGCGCCGGCACCCCCTGTACCAGATCTCTCGAAAGCGGTGATCGCTATTGTGACCGAGGGCGGAATCGTTCCCAAAGGGAACCCGGACCGAATCGAGGCTCACAACGCCTCAAAATATTGTAAATATTTTATCGGAAACCTGAAGGATCTCACCGGAGAAGCCTTTCAGACGGCTCACGGCGGCTATGACCCTGTATATGCCAATGATGACCCGGATCGGGTGCTTCCCCTGGATGCAGCCCACCTTCTTCAAGAAGAAGGTGTGTTCGCCAGGCTCCATGACTACTACTACGTGACTGTCGGGAACGTCACCGCCGTTTCCTCCGCCGAACGTTATGGCCGCGAAATTGGGGAACAGCTCCTTAAAGAGGGTGTTCATGGAGTAATTCTCACATCCACCTGAGGGACAGGTACTCGTTGCGGCGCAACGATGGTGAAAGAAATTGAGCGATTAGGATTACCGGCTGTACAGATCTGTACGATCATTCCCATCGCCCTGACCGTGGGGGCAAATCGAATCGTTCCGGGAGTGGCTATACCCCATCCTACAGGGAATCCCCGGCTAGGCCTTAAAGATGAGGTGAGGATCAGAAAAGACCTGTTGCGTCAGGCTTTGCATGCCCTTGGCTCAAAGATCCAGACCCAGACGGTATTTAAATAATGGAGAAGAAAAGGAGGCAGAATATTATCGTCTCGAATAACCCGGCGGTGTGGAAACATTTCCCGAGGAGCATCCGAGTCCCAGGATCGCCTCTAGACGTTATGCGAGAGGTGAGGGACCGGGTGCACAGGGGCTGGAGGCTGACGGGCCACCCGCTTATGGGGAGCATCCGCCTGTTACGCAATCCATACCGATCTGTGGTTCTGGATTCCCCCGAGACGGAGATGAATAGCGCGGCTCTCTTGCAGGTAGAGGATGCTTACTGGCGTCTTAGCCGGGTCGCCTTTGACACGGCCCAGGCTGCCTCGCTATCTGATTATCAGTTTGTTGATAGGGAGCTTTTAAAGGCAATGATCAAGGTTAAAGGTGAAAGTTAAAGGAAAAAGGTTAAAATGATTAAGGATAGAGGTTAAAGGAATGTGAAAAGGAGAGAGTCATGGGGAGCATACTTGCTTTGCTTTTTTCCTTTATCCTTTAACCTTACTTCAGGACGAGGACCGATGGGAGAAAAAATTACACCCGACGTGTCTCAGACAAGAGAATTAACGGGTATTAGCAGCGTTATTCTAAAGGTTTTCGCCATCACAATGTCATGCTATCAACTTTACATCGGCTACTTTCCGACTCCTTTTTCGCTCAGACACAGGGCAACTCACCTTCTCTTTGCTTTTACCATCCTCTTCCTGCTTTACCCGTTGAAAAAAACCGGTGAAAAGTCTGAACAAAATATACATTGGTATGACTGGCTGTTTGTCGGATTGGCTATTTTATCAACGGGCTATACGGTCATTTTCTCCTGGAGGATGTTGAACGAAAGAATTCCATATATTACGCCGCTGGAGCCAGGTGAATGGGTATTCGGAATCATCATCATACTTCTCACGCTTGAAGCAGCCCGGCGAACCATAGGAAATGTACTCGTAGTGGTGGCGTTGGTATTTCTGGTCTATGGATTTTTTGGTAATTACCTTCCTCCTCCTTTTTGGCACAAGGGATATCCTCTGGAGATGATCGTGGACCAGCTTTATCTCTCCCATGACGGAATCTGGGGAGTGCCCATTCACGTGACTTCCACCTATGTGTTCCTGTTCATGATGTTTGGAGCCTATCTTACCCTCACCGGTGCTGGCGACTTTTTCACCGACCTTGCTTACTCATTGACATCTAAGAGTTTAGGCGGACCTGCAAAGACAGCAGTGGTGGCCAGCAGTCTGATGGGAACCCTTTCCGGCAGTTCGGTGGGCAACGTGGTAACTACAGGCGCCTTTACTATCCCCATGATGAAAAAGGCTGGATACAGGCCTTACTTTGCAGGTGCGGTAGAGGCCGTTGCATCCACTGGGGGACAAATAGTACCGCCCATAATGGGGGCTGCAGCTTTCATTATGGTGGAGTATACCGGAATATCCTATTTGCAGATAATGAAGCACGCGATAATCCCGGCCTTTCTGTATTACCTGGGTGTGTATCTCATGGTTCACATGGAGGCAGTGAAGCTGAACCTCAGGATGCCGCCGGATACCGTCGCTCTTAGAACTATCGACGTGCTCCTTTCAAGGGGCTATCTCGTGCTGCCCATATTTTTCATTATACTGCTGCTGATGTATGGCTATACTCCCTTGAGGGCCTGTTTTGTCGCTTTCTGGAGCCTGATTGCTTTAGTTTTCATTTTCAGCAAAGACAAAAAGGCCACGCTGAAGCTCATGCCAGTTGGCCTGGAGAAGGCCGCTAAACTCATCTTGCCGGTGACAACCGCCTGTGCATGCGCAGGCATCATTGTCGGTATAATTCTTTTGACGGGACTTGGTCAGCGGATGACCGCCATCATTCTGGAGGTCTCCCAGGGAATTCTTCCCATAGCGCTGGTACTGACTATGCTCCTTGCCATTGTTTTGGGGATGGGAATGCCCACATCCAGCGCCTACATCATCATGGCGGTGCTGCTGGCACCGGGATTGATAAATCTTGGAGTTACCTTGATATCGGCGCACTTCTTTGTCTTTTACTTCGCCTGTCTTTCTGCTATCACTCCTCCGGTCGCTTTGGCCTCCTATGCCGGGGCGGGCCTGGCAGGGGCCTCACCTATGACCACGGGATACACCGGATTTCGGCTGGGAATTGCCGCGTATATCGTCCCTTTCATGTTCATCTACGGCCCTTCACTGCTTTTCGTGGGAAGCCCTCTTATGATAATTTCTTCTTTGATCACCGCCTCCCTCGGCGTCCTAGCTCTTGCGGCAGGAGTCCAGGGATGGTGGCACGTTAAGATAACGGCCGTCGAACGGGCGCTGTTAATCACTTGCGCTGTGCTCTTGATCTCTCAGGGCATATACACGGACCTGGTGGGTATAAGCACGCTTGGGGTCATCTATTTCTTTCAGAGAAACCGAAGAAAGATAACACCGGCATTGTCAGGCTGAGAAAGAATAAACATATCATGAGATACGTATTGTCGAAGAAAGAGTTCCAAGTTTTATCCTTGCAGTCGTCCTTGTTAAACAAAAGACGCGGTCTTTAAAAATAGTTCAGTATGAGCGATCTCGCATGGGAGAAAAATTATGCTCGTAAACGTGGACAAAGAAAACTACGAACAGGAAATACTTCGCTCTGACCTTCCCGTGCTGGTGGATTTCTGGGGGCCCCAGTGCCAGCCTTGCCTGGCCCTGATGCCCTACGTGGAAGCCCTGGCCTCCGAGCGGAAAGAAAGCCTCAAGGTGGCCAAGGTTGACGCCTCTAAAAACCGGCGCCTGTGCCTGAACCTGAAGGTTCTGGGCCTGCCCACCTTTCTTCTGTACCGGAATGGAGAGGAAGTGGGCAGGATCTCCGGCAACAACATCACACCCGACTCCCTGATTCAGTGGATAGACAAGAACACGGGGTGAGACGATGAGCAGGACAACAATTCAACAGAACATGAACCCCGTCATAACGGCAACATCTTATATTCTGGCCCACGTGCCCCACATGGTTCAGTACGGATCGAAGCCTGTACGGGAAATCCACGACCGCGGAGACGGCCTCTGGAACCAGGTATGCCGGAGTCTGAGGGGCTTCGATGCCGCTGTGGCCTATCCTCCGAACCAGGTGTTCATCGGCAACCTGTCCCCGGAGGATCTCTGGGAAATCCCCCGCCCCTGGTACGAGAACGCCCCCGGCCCAGCCAAACGATGGGGACCGTTCGGTGAGATCATGCCTGAACCGGAGTTCTTGGGGCTGATGAGGTGGGTTGATCAGTTCAAATTAATAAGCCTGACCCCATGGGCGGCCACCTCGTCCAGAGCGGCGCTGGCTGAGCACCCGTTGCTGAGCTCCCTCGACCTGTCCGGCATCGATGACGGCGTGGAAGAAGATACAATTCTTCAAAAGGTGCAGAATGAGGGCTCCATCCCTCTGTACCTTGGAGATCGCCTGGCCGGTGCAGTGCGCAGGGATCACGACGCAGACGAGACCCTGACGGCCTCGGTCCTGCTGGAGAACCTGTCGGTCAAGGCCACCGGCGTACTGGCCGCGCTGCACCTTTTGAAGAATCGGGGAATGGAACCGACGGACGTGGAATTCCTGTTAAGCTGCTCTGAGGAGGCCGTGGGTGATCGTTACAACCGTGGCGGAGGAGCTATGGCCAAGGCTATCGGAGAAACAGCCGGATGCGTGAACGCCACGGGATGCGACATCAAGGCGTTCTGCGCCGGCAGCCAGTATGCTATCCTCCACGCGGCCGCACTGGTCAAATCGGGTGTCTTTTCGCGGGTGATGGTTGTGGCCGGAGGGTCCTTCGCCAAGCTGGGCATGAAGTTCCTGGGCCATTTGAGAGCCGGTGTGCCCATCCTGGAAGATGTCCTTGGCGGCATCGGATTCATGATCGAGGCGGACGACGGGATGAGCCCTGTAATTCGGATGGACAGCGTGGGAAAGCACGACATCGGCGCCGCTTCCAGCGCCCAGGCCATCATGGAGTCTTTGGTGGTCCGGCCCCTGGAGAGACTCGGTTTGGGCATTATGGATGTGGATCGATACAGTGTGGAGTTGCACAACCCGGAGATAACCGAACCCGCGGGCAGCGGGAATGTTGCCAGGACAAACTTCCGACTTATCGGCGCCATGGCAGCCATCCGGGGCGAGATCGGCCGGGCTGACATCGATGAGTTCGAGCGGAAGCGAGGTATGCCGGGGTTTTCCCCCACCCAGGGACACATCCCCGCCTCGGTTCCATACCTGGGCCACGCGGTGAGAAACATCAGAAACGGGTATCTCCGCCGGGCCATGTTCGTGGCCAAGGGAAGCCTCTTCCTTGGCCGTATGACCCAGCTCAGCGACGGCATATCGTACTTGATAGAACGAAATCCGGCCCTGGATACCGGTGAGTCTTGAGATCAGGGGTCCGCATCAGGGAGCCCTTTTGAGTCTGGAGGGTTGCGAAAGTTCGATGGGAAAAAAGCTATCGTGACGGGCGAGCGGGAGGGTGTGCAAGGACCCGCCATCGTCGCTTGCTTCAAAGAAGCGGGAGTGGACGTGGTCTACTCGACCACCGAATGCTTTGTCTGATACGATATTGCGGTCAAACAAGTAACTTGATGATAGGGGCTGAGTTTATCCCCGCCCCCTTAATCTTACAGACATTATCTACTCCGGGACGCCTGGGTAGAGGAGAAAGGGCAAAGATACGGGATATCAGGATGAATTCATGGGAACGGATTGAAGCTGCTGTTCGCTTTGAGCGCGGAGATAGAACGCCGGTTTTTGTGATATGCCGCTTCGTTTTACTGAAGCAGGCGAACCTCCCCCTCCCGGGGACCATATTAGACGCACGACGCACCGCCGATTTGGAGATTGAAGGGCGGCGGCGATTCGGCTGGGATTTTGTTTACGGCCGCACGTACTACCCCTTTGAAGAGGAGGCGATCGGCGCCACCGCGCAATTCCGCGAGGATACCGCCCCCAGCATAATCCCACCGTACACCATCCGCACAGAGGAGGATATCCACAGAATCGATCCTGAAAAAGTCCGCCGAACCCGCGGTCTTGAGATGGAACACCGTTTGGTGGCCGAGTTGGCCCGACGGCTGGCAGGAGAGGCGCACATTATGGGATACTGTCAGGGGCCGCTGCGCCTGGCCGGCCAGTTGCGGGGCCTTCAGCAGATGCTGCTGGACATGGTTGTGGAACCCGACTTTGTCCATCGCCTTCTTGCAGCCACCACGGAGGTCTGCATTCTCCGCGCCCTTTCTGCGCTGGAGGCGGGTGCTCGTTTTATCTTTATCGGTGAAGCTCCGGCCTCCGGGGATATGATCTCACCCAATCTGTATGAGGAGATGGCGTTGCCGGTCCACCAACGTCTGGTGCGGGCCATACAGGAAGCCGGTGGCCGGGCGGTCCTTCACATATGCGGTAAGAGCCAGCGGCAAGTTCCGCTCATGGCTCGCACCGGCGCGGATGTGCTCAGCGTGGACTCAGGCGTGGATCTTGCAGAGGCCAGAGAGATGGTGGGACGGCAGGCTCTCCTGCTGGGCAACGTGGACACCATCAACGGGATGCTTCGTGGAAGTCAAGAGGAAGTGGAGGCGGAGGCCCGGCGATGTATCCAAAAGGCCGGCACAGAAGGCGGCTTCATTCTGAGCCCGGGTTGCAACGTCCCCGGGAACACGCCGGTGGAGAACTTGCACGCTATATGCCGCGCGGCTGAAGCCGGATTTCCTGGCTGAGGAAGGGAACCGACGCCGGGCCTCAATCGGCAGCACATATCCCTTTTCCCACACTTGAGCTATCGGTACCTGCAACTGCGAGACAGAATCGTCTATGGCTCGGGTTCCAGAAGACCTCGCTTTTGAAGATCAGTCTTCATCTCGTGGACATCCCAGTTGCTCACCATCAGGCTGATTATACCGTTTCGGATTACGCGCTTTATCAGAGCGCTTCCCAACTTCCTTTCCTTCCAATAGAAGGTCATTTTACGATCAAGGTTGCTACTGGTGAATTTTTTGAGAGAGCGAGAGGCGCCTCGCGTGAGGAGAATGTCCAGCCTTTCCCGGCCATCGTCCATTTTGCGGAGACGATGGCCGCGAATATCGTTTTCCCCAACGGCGAGCGCAATGGCTCCTTGTGAATCATCGGGGCCATTAACGATTTTCAAAGTGTAAATCGCCTCAGCATTGGCGAATGAATAAACACAAGCGGTCATTACTGCAGCCATAAACATAATTTTTTGCTTTCCAGCGAAAAAGCCCATTGTCCAAATCATCCGGTCGGTATCAGCGCCTTGATTAATGAATCTTACAGCAGAATTTTACCCTGCTCCTTTTTCATGTCGGTCCGTACACGTAAAATATTGCACGCCCGGGCTGCTGAAATCCCGCTTTATGCTTGATGTATCGCGGGTTTTTACGAAATGCAGGCTAAGCCTCCTTTACCTGAATAAAATACTCATCGCCGTTTCTTCCCAGGAATCGATGCTCGGTAAGCTCGCACCACCCCTTGATGTCCTCCCCCGCACCAGGGGCATGAGCGGTGACCTTCAGTACCTGTCCGCCACTAAGGCTCGATATTGCCTGCTTTAAACCAACCAGAAGCTCGCTGCAAAGTTTGTCGCCCATATGGATGTGCCGGTCGAAATGCATTGTTCATATCTCCGCTAAAAGGTTGATTACAAATAGCCCCCATACTTATATTACACGAGATAGACCTGTCCCATGTCAAGGGTGTTATTGCCACTTCCATAATATATATTAAACTGTCAACTGGCGGGAAACAGTCCATAAGTAGTAACGTGCTATCATCATGGAGAATCCCGCCTTCAAGCAAGATAGAAAACGCAACTTTTTTTATATAAATGTGTTTAATATTATATAATGATTAAACAGATGATCGATTGACAAATAACATATCCCCACCCCCCCAGCGAAATCCATTCATTTTTTTCTCTGATTGCGGGCTCCCAACATAGACAAGAAAACTCTATTACTGCTTGACCTTAAGAATTTTCGTTACCAAATTATATTATAGGGGAAAAGCAGTAATTATATGCCGCAAGGGTAATATTGCGCTTTCGGCCAAAACGGTCGATGGCGATGGAACATGGGAGGTGATCAGCATGAAACGGCTTAAGATCACTATGTTCTTGCTGATCCTATTCTTGACAGCTTGCTCTTCCGTTCCTGTACGGGATGGGCTGTATGATTTCGGCGCTTTTCTCGTGGACGGAAGGCGGATGGATCTTTCGCAGATCATAGAATCTGTCGGCGAGATAAACACTGAAACCCGCTTCAAAAGCGAGAACGGTGAAATTATACGACATGAGAACCACGGCACAGGCCTTGTCCTGCCGGGCAACCTGGTGTTCACCGCCGCGCACGTGGTAATGGTGAACAAGTTCACGCAGAACGTGTTCACTCCTATCGGAATCGCCACCGTTGTAATTTCGGATCAACGAGTGGATTCCGAGAGCTTTCTAGTGGAGCCTGACGGCAACAGGATCCCTTTGACCCCCCTGCTTATCAGCAGTGCGGACGACGTGGCGATCTTGAGTATGCCTTTCCAGACAGAGAAAATACGTGTTTTCCCGTATGGACTCGGCAATAGCGACGATCTGCGCATCGGAAACATGGTATACGTCGTTGGCCGACCCATGAATCAGGAGGCCAATGTCCGGGAAGGGATCGTCAGCGGGCTCAAGGGCAATGCCCTGACCCGGGAAATCTACGAGAACCCTGATAATCTGTTCATGTTTACCAGCGGTCTTGTGTCCGGAGACAGCGGTTCTCCAATAATCGCAATGAGAGACGGCAAGTATGAGATTGTCGGGATAGCCCAAGGAGTGATATCAACGGAATCTCAATTCGGCTGGGGTATCCGAATCAACCGGGTGAAAGAATTAATGCGGTCGCTGAAAATGCACTCCGCGAAGAGGCACTCTTAGCATCTGTGCAAGAGCCGTCATTAGCGGCTTTCACTCAAGAACACATGAAAATGAGTATTAAGCATCGATGCCGGGAATTGCTTTTGTAATGACAAGCGGATGGTCCTCATGTATTCTTTAACGCGTTGTGGGCGTGTAATATCGCAAAGCTTCGGGAATCCACCGCTGAAGGTCGCGAATACGCGTTTCCGGTGCCGGGTGCGTGGAAAGAAATTCAGGAGGTCGTCCCCCTTTTTCGGCCTGCTGCATGCGGCGCCAGAAGGAGACGGCTCCGCGGGGATCGTAGCCGGCCTTTGCCATGTAGACCAGGCCCAGGCGATCCGCCTCCGACTCCTGTTCCCTGCTGAAGGGAAGAACAACTCCCACATTCACTCCCAGGCCAAAGGCTGCATTGATGATCCGCAATGTTCCGGGATCGCGATTGCGGACGGCCGCGTTCAGGGCTGTCTGCCCCATCTGGAGGAGAATCCCCTGGGAGACTCGCTCGCCGCCATGGCGGGCCACTGCATGAGCCACCTCATGAGCGATGACAGTAGCCAGACCCACATCGTTCTCAGTGATGCGGAGAATGCCCGTAAAAACTCCCACCTTGCCGCCAGGCAGGGCAAATGCGTTGATGGTGTCCGGTGCATCGAAGACGGTGAACTCCCACTGGTAATCGTTTCTCCCCGTGGCCCGGGCAATGCGCATGCCCACATCCCTCACGCGTGCGTTAATCTCCGGGTCGGTTGATACCGGATATTTCTTCGTCACTTCCTGATAAGCCACCATGCCCATCTGGATCTCTTGAGCCTCGGGCAGGATCATTAGCTGAGACCGTCCTGTGATGGGCACTTCAGCGCATCCGGTCAGCAGAATAAAGGCCAGCGCCATCAAGACAAGCCATCGTCTCTTGCGCACCAACGAATCGCTCTTCCCGTTGGTCCCATTACAATGACTTATTGACAGCATATCTTCCTTCCTAAGTATCACGGGGCGATTTCAACCTATCCCCTGGCGTCCCCATTGCAATGTGTTCCGCCCTTGCCTGTACTTTACTTGAAAAACCACAAAGGATTGCCCAGTGTCAGTTGATCCTGAAATCCACAAATTATTCGAGCTAAATTTATTGTAAAGCGATTAATGTCCGGCAGTCAAGCCCGGCGGTTCTTCTCAGTGGCGAAATCCCGGGCGAGGGTGGCAATAGTGAGATGGCGGGAATGGATGCCGTTTTAACGATGTTATTTCAAGAATAGCAACCGATCTGCAGAGTAAAAAATTCTCAGTCCCGGCGCCGCTTATTTCTCCTCCTTACGTCTCCTTTGGCTGGGCCGTGGCAGCTTTTTCTCGTTTGTTCCGTTGCAGAAAGTAAAAACTGGCTATCAGCGCCAGGCCGACAGGAACCGACTGCAGGTTGGAGAACAAGATGGGAAATGGAATAACAATGGCGCCGGCCACCAGGATGGCTCTTTCTACCATGTTAAGTCGGGTCAGCATCCAACCCTGCAAGCCGATTACCAGTATGTAAATCCCCACGGCAGCGGACATAAGGGCCAGAACGTTTTCCTGGAATGACCCTTTCAGCAGAATCCCTTTGCTGAAATAAAACAGGTAAGGGATGATGTAACCGGCCACGGCGATGCGTGAAGCCTCAAAGCCTGTGCGCAAGGGGTCGGTGCCGGCCAGGGATGCGCCCGCGTATGCTGCCAGGGCCACAGGGGGTGTGACACAGGCCATTATGGCAAAATAAAACACAAAGAGATGAACCGACAGGACGTCTCCGCCCATTTCAATCAAGGTAGGGCCACCCACAGAGACGGCCAGCACGTAAGCCGCGGTGGTGGGCAGCCCCATGCCCAGGATGATGGCTGAAACCATAATAAAGATCATGGCCACCAGGTAGTACCCGCCGGAGTAGGAAATGACCACGTTTGAGAATTGCAAACCCAGGCCTGTGTTCACCACGACGCTGATTATCAACCCCGCGCCCGCACAGGCGCAGGCGATCATGACAAGGTTCCTCCCTCCCATATCCAGTGCTCTCAGAATCTTCAAAGGCGTCATCCATCTCGACCGACTGAAGAAGCTAATCCCCAGGGTCACCAGTGTGCCGACAAATGCGCCCATGAAGGGAGAGTACCCAATGACCATCAAAGCCAGCAGAACAACAATGGGCAGTATAAGGTAAAAGTCCCGAATCAGAGTCTTGATCGGCGACACATCAATTATATCCATGCTCGATAGGCCGCGCTTCAAGGCCTCATAATGGACCGTAGTTCCGATGCATAGAAAATACAGAACGGCTGCGGGCAAAGCAGCCTTGCAAATCGTGATATATGGTATCTGTGTGATCTGCGCCATGAGGAAGGCGGCGGCTCCCATGATGGGCGGCATGAGCTGCCCGCCCGTGGAGGCCGCGGCTTCCACCGCTCCCGCAAATTGGGCCCTGTAGCCGATTCGGCGCATCAACGGTATGCTGAAGGTGCCCGTGGCAAAAACGTTGGCCGAGGCCGCACCACTTATCGTACCGAAGAACGCACTGGATATAACGGCCACTTTAGCCGGTCCCCCCGCGGTGCGGCCTGCCAGTCTGCAAGCCACGTCGATGAAGTATTGACCGAGCCCCAGCCCATGGATGAAGGCACCGAAGATGACAAACAAGGCCACGAAGACGGCCGAGACCCCCGTGATAGAGCCGTAGATACCCTCGTCGTCAAGCAAATAGCACGTCTCGATAACCCAATCAAGGCTGAATTTCTTGTGGTACAGGAACCCGGGCAGATGATGGCCGAAGATAAGGTGAACCAGAGCCAGGACAATCAGCATCGCCAGGGCTGGTGCTGTGGACCTGCGCACGGCCTCGATCAGTGTCAGAACAATGATGGCTCCCACCACGATCTGAAATGTCGTAACCTCTGTAGCGCCCTCCCAGCGCTCGTTCAGCCTGTCTTTGTCAAGTATGATATACAGCGACGGCAGTGCGGACAGAATCGCCAGGAACCAGTCGTACCACGGGATGCGATCCCGCGGTGACCGACGTGTCATGGGGAAGAGGAGAAACGCCAGCGGAACCAGGAACAACAGGTGAAAGCCGCGCTGCAGGCGAGGTTCAAGCACGCCGGTGGCGGCCGTATACAGGTGAAAAAATGAGGCGCTCGCCGTAATCGCTATAATTATCTTCTTTGTGGGCCCTGATAACTCCCGCATCCGATCCTCATAATAGTATAATAGTCGTGGTGATTGGATACCTCCTTTAGGCAGGCCCCATGGCCAACCGCACTGTCCCAAAGAAATATCTGTCGGCTTTGGGCAGACAAATAAGGGCCGAAGGGGCACAATAAGGCCCTCCGGCCCCCTGAAAAGCTATTTCATGTAACCCATCTCTTTGTAGTACCGGATTGCACCAGGGTGCAGAGGACCTGGCATATCCTTCCAGGCGGTGGCCGGATTGAAGACCGCCATGCTCTTGTGGATGGCTGGCAGTCGATCCTTGTTCTCACAGATGATCTTGGTGATCTCGTAGGCCACATCCGCGTCAAGGCTCTTATGGGCCATAATCACCGTGCCCATGGTGGCCGTGGGTATATCCTCCGTCAGTATCTGGGGATACATTTCCTTTTTGATCACGCCGATGCCGAAACCATAATTTTCCTTAAACAGCTTAAGCATGTCGTCCGGCCAGGGAAGGATGCGCAGCTTTCGACCTATGGCCGCCTCCTGAATAATGGCCGCGGGAGGGGCAATGTTAATGCAGGCGAAATCGAGGTGGCGGTCCTTCAGGTTGGTGGCAATACCGGTATAACCCGTGAAGATCACTTTGCCGCCTTTCTTCTTAATTTCCTCATAGCTGGTTTTGAAATAGTCCTCCAGGATTTTCTTGAAAGTGAACTCGCCGCTGACGCCTATTTTCCCTGGGGACACCCGGATGGGCTTGGGGTACTCTATTATCCCCCGGATGGTAGTGACCCCCGTATCCTCGGCGGCCAGGACATGCAGGTAGTTATCACTGAAGCTGCCGCCCAAGACCATGATGTCCTCATATTTTCTCTTGTACGGGTCCGCCCCCTTTCTGGCCGAAATGACGAACGGAGGCAGCGCCCAGCCGAGCTCCGCCTTGTTCAGTCCCACCACCGGTTGGTTCTTGGTGCCTCCACCCGGAATCACGTTGACCTGAATGTGAGGCGCCTTTTCCTGGATGATCTTTGATAGACCCCCGGCCATGACGAACCATCCCCCGCCCGTCCCGCCGGCTGTCCACGTCAGGCGGACCTTCTTTGCCGCATGGGCCGGTCCGACCGCCATCAATGCCATCCCTAATACCAAAACAGCGGCTACAATCGCAATCTTCTTACCCATCTCGAACCTCCTTTTCTCTTTCCCTAAGGGAAGATTATTCCGGCCGATCTTCATAGGAATCTCTCGGGGCAGAGAAGATACCTTTTCTTCGATCGACCTGTGCCTCCTCTCATCAATGATCATTCGGCGGCCGCCGGCCACCTCAACCCTTGACTCATTTTACCTGACTGAAGATAGGGCCGATCCCGCATGAATCATCATCCAGGGGGTCCTCCACGACTTTCGTGCGCGTCCTTCCGCACTTTGGACACGGCAGCCCCCCTATGATCCCCTCTTTGAGCCTCTGAAACGCCTCGAATACCTCTCCACAGTCCTCACAAACGAACTCTAAAAGCGGCATGACTCCCTCCGCATCTATTCCATCTCGGTTTTTTAAAGCCCATATCGCTCCCGGATCTTCAGCCGTTTCATGAGATCATCAAGGGGCCGTATTTGTTGCGTACTCAGTGCGGGCAGGGGCGGACGGGGATCGCCCACGGGGAAACCCAGCAACTTCACCATGGCCTTGATGGCAATAGGGTTTGTGCTGGAATACGCCGCCTCAATCACGGGGAGGTTCTCGAAGTACATCTCGCGGCTCCGCATCACATCATCCCAACTCTTCCATGGACGGGACATCTCAGCCATTTCCCGTGGTATCACGTTGCCCGCCACATTGGCCGTCCCATGCCCTCCCAGTGCCAGAGTGGGCAGGATAATGGCGTAACCCGGAGCGTCGCAGCAAAGCAGCCTCACCTTGCCCTCAGTCCCTTCCGCCACCGAGGCCAACTGCCCCACACCGGGCACCGCCTCCTTATCGGCCACAAGGTTTGGACATTCCCGGGCCAGCTTGATGATGGTCTCGGGACTGATGTTCACTGCCACCCGGCTCGGGTTGTTGTAAAGCGCAACCGCTATCTTGATGGATTGACAGACCGTCTTGAAGTATTCGAAGATGGCGCCCTGAGGCGGCGCCAGATAGGGAGGCACCACCATCATCACGCCGTCGGCGCCCTGCTCCTCGGCATAACTAGCGAGCTCGACGGTCGCCGCCGTGGTTGAGCAGGTAACTCCGTGAAATGCGGGTATCTTGCCCCGGCAATACACCGTCATTTCCGCAATAATGGCACGCCGCTCTTCTATGGACAAAGAGGGAGACTCTCCTGTGGAACCCATGAAGAGCAGGCCGTCCGTGCCATGTGCCGCGTGAAAGTCCACCAGACGGCGGAAGCAGTGCATGTCCACTTCTCCCTTAGTGTCAAAGGGAGTAACCACGGCGACCCATGATCCCTCAGGGCGGATCAGTTTTTCAGTCATTGACTTCTCCGTAAAATACCATTTCACTCTTCTAACTTCTTGTTAATGTCCAAGGCCAGGAGGATAGGCATGCAATATATATCATCCTTATGGAATAGCCATTATATTCGTAACTCCCCGTTTGTCAAGCCTAGATTATCCCGCGGCTGAAGTCTCTTCCTTCCAGGGTGCCCCGTGCTTGACCACCTCCCAGATCAGACACTGCGTGCGGAACTTACAGTATACGCCAGGTTGCTGGCACGACAGGCATTCTTCGCACAACCCAATGGTATTTTTCATACAATAGAGCTTCGCTTCCCGCTCCGGGTGATTTTTACAGGGTATTTCCAGTCCCATATTTATTATTGGCGGCGATTTGACTGTAATATCGTTGATCAATATGTTACTGATCAAAGTGGATAATTCTATTTTCTTTAGTTTATCAACTTAGTTTAGAATACAGATTTCTAATTACTCTTATGTCTTCGGACTTTTCATGAATAACTATCGGACCGAAATGGGGCAGCACACCACGCCCTCGCTTGATCGGGCTTGGTGTGCTGCCCGGTTTGTGAAGGCCCGTTGTGTCTCCACGGAATTACATATGCCCAGTGAATTGCTGATTTAAATTGATACCACTAATTTTCTTTGAATATTAAATTCTTGACCGGGATAACGGAATAAAAAAGATAAAGGACATCTCTTTCATCCTGTTAACCTGTTAAAATCAGCTTTCCGATTCCGCAAATCGTTTCATAAGGAAGGCCCACTCCTCTTCCACGTTGCGCTGAATCTGTATCTTCATATCGGGTGTGAGGTGTGTGAAGCGCCCTTGCCCATCCAGGTACTCTTTCACGGGCAGGTGCTTGGGCGTGTAAGTAAGGCGATAGCGGCGGCCCCCCTCCACTTCATAGAGTGGGAAGATACCTGTCTCAACAGCCATACGGCCCATGTGTATGGTCAATCCGGGGTCGTGCCGCCACCCGGTTGGACAGGGCGAGAGGGCATGAAAGAACCGGAAGCCTTTTATATTTCGGGCGCGTTGAAACTTTGCCATCAGGTCTTCCGGATACGCAGCGCACACCGTGGCTGCATAAGGGATGCGATGGGCGGCCATGATGGCCATGATGTCTTTCTTGGGCTCTTTCTTGGGATAATCAGCGGTGGTCGTCGTTGTCCAACTCATTGCGGGTGTTGCAGAACTGCGTTGGATACCGGTGTTCATATAGGCCTCGTTATCGCAGCAAAGATAGATAAAGTTCTCATTCCGCTCGGCCGCGGCGGACAGGGCCTGAAATCCTATATCGAACGTGCCGCCGTCCCCTGCGATGGTCATCACCGTGGCCTCAATCCCGCGGCGGTGCAAGGCGGCGGATATCCCTGTACCTGAAGCACCGGCTGTTTCAAAAGGCATATGCAGCACCGGCACCTTCAGGGCGGACACGGGGTGGCGCCCCATGCAGCCCGTCATGCAGCTAGGGACAATGGATAGCACCGTCTTTGGCCCCAGCGTCATCAAGGCCATGCGAACGATCTGCACTTCGCCGCACCCCGCGCAGGCGGTATGTCCGGACGTAACCATGTCATCGCCTGTAAACCGTGCCGTGTTCATTATTTCACTCCAATCCACTGTGGCCGCATATCATACTCTTTTGTAGAAACATTCTCCAGGGCCTCAGCCAGGTGCTCAGGCGTCACGTCGGCCCCGCCCAAACCCGCCACAAATCCGAAAACCGGAGGAGCGTCTGGCATCCCATAAAGGGAGTTGCGAACCTCCAGCGCACCCACGCCTCCCTGGCCGAAAGAGATGTTTCGATCCACCACAACGACCCGTTTCCGGCCGGAGAGGGTTCCCCGGATCTCTGCTGTCGGGAAGGGGCGAAATCGGCGGATACCCAGCACCCCCACCTTCTCCCCACGCTCCCGACACTGGTCAACCATATGCCGCGCCGTTCCGGACATGCTTCCCATGGCAACCAGAATTATTTTCGCGTCCTCGCAGCGATACTCCTTCACAGCCCCGTAAGATCTTCCGAAAATATCCTTGAACTCAGACTCAACGTCCTCGAGAATCTCCTCGGCTTGTTCCATGGCCTTATGCTGGATGTATTTATATTGCAAGAACTGTTCAACCGCAGACTGCCAGATGTTATAAGGATTATCCAGGTCCAAAAAAACTTCGGGCTCATATTTGGGCAGAAACGCGTCAACGTCCTCCTGATCGGGAATATCCACGGCCTCGGAGACGTGAGAGGTAAGAAAAGCGTCCATACACACCATGCTGGGCAACTGAACCATCTCGGAAATCCGGTAAGCAAGGATGACGGTATCCAGCACTTCCTGGTTATTCTCGCAGTAAAACTGAAGCCAGCCGGTATCGCGCTGTGACATGCTGTCCTGCTGGTCCGCCTTGATGCACCAGGGCGCGCCCAATGCCCGGTTGACATTCACCATCACTATGGGGAGTCGGCCTCCTCCGGCCCAGTGCACCAGCTCGTGCATCAAAGCCAATCCCTGGGAGCTGGTGGCCGTAAAGGTGCGCACACCCGCCCCCTGGGCGGCAATGCAGACCGCCAGGGCCGAATGTTCTGATTCCACCTTTATAAAAGAGGCATCAAGCTCTCCTTTGTCCACAAACACGCAAAGCTTTTCGATAATGGAGGTTTGTGGCGAGATGGGATATGCGGAGATCACCTCCGGCCGACACAGCTTGGCACCGTAGGCCGCCGCGTGAGTGCCCTCCAGTATCTTTATCATTCTGTCGTCTCCCTCTCGAAATCCAGGACGGCCCGAGGGCATTCCTTCACACAGATACCGCACCCCTTGCAGTAATCGTACAGAATTTCCCGCGAGAGGTTTTCCGGATTACGTACGACAGCCAGGTCCGGACAGTAGATGAAGCAATTATCGCACTGGTTGCACTGTCCGCACTGAAAACATCTGGCCACCTCGTCCATGGCCTGCTCCGAATCCAGGCCGCCGGTTACCTCCTCGAAACTGCGGAGAGCCAGGCCTGCATCCAAGGGTCTTGCCTCTATGCGCGGCGCCTTTTCAAAGTATACGGTATTAATGTCCTCATATGCCACCACTTCGGGCAATTCATCTATGGGCTCATTTGAACGAAAACGGGTATACCTCGCCATGGAGGGGGTGCCGCTCCCGCCGATGCGCAGGATGGGAGGCAGTTCCAGGTCTTCGATTCCCATGAGGTGGCGGTCTATGATCATGGCCGCCCGCTTTCCCGCTCCAACAGCATGTGCCACAGTCCTTCTCGTCGAAACAGCGTCACCGCCGAAGAATATCCGATAGGGGCCGTTACGTCCAGGATGGTCCACGTAGTGGAATTCTCCCGCTTCATGAATTTCTCCGTTCACAAAGGTGAGGTCTGGATCTTCGCCTATAGCTTTCATCACTCCTTCCACTTCCAGGATGAAAGTGGACCCCGGGATGGGGACCGGCCTGCGCCGCCCGGTGGCATCGGGTTCAGCCAGTTGCATCCGGATCAGTTCCAACGCACTCACCCGCCCGCCATTCTCCAGCAAGCGGATGGGAGACGCGAGAAACTCGAATTGTATCCCCTCCGCCCTGGCATACTCCACTTCTTCATCAAAAGCGGGCATCTCGTCCCTGCCGCGCCTGTAAATGATAACAGGATTTGCCCCTACCCGGGCAAGGCAGCGAGCCACGTCCAAAGCAGTGTTTCCACCGCCAATCACGGCCACGGTTCCGCGCTGATCCAGGTCCTCACCCTGATTTATGCGAGTGAGAAATTCAAGTCCGTTCAGCACACCGGGCAGGTTTTCACCCTGTATTTTTATGGGCCTGTTCCGCCAGGCACCTACAGCGATAAAAAGAGCTTCGTGGAGCTCGCTGAGTTCTTCCAGGGAGATGTCAGTTCCAACCCGAACCCCGGTTCGGATATGTATGCCCATTCTCTCCAGGCGGCTTATCTCCCGATTCAACAACTCTTTTGGCAACCTATATGCAGGTATCCCATACCGGAGCATCCCCCCGGGATCAGTATTGGCTTCATAAATTGTAACGCGATGACCCAGCCGGGTCAGGTGATACGCACAGCTTAACCCCGCCGGCCCTGCGCCCACCACACCGAGTGCTCGGCCACCCCTGGGCGCCTTGGGATTGGGCCTTTCTCCCGCGCCGGCACCTATATCTCCAATGGCCCGCTCCAGGCTCCGAATGGAGATTTCTTCGTCCAGTTCCCTGCGATTGCACTGTTCCTGGCAGGGATGGTAGCAAATGCGCCCCATGATGGAGGGAAAAGGATTCTCTTCCAGCAGGGTTTCGGATGCGTTATGCCAGTCTCCACGCTCCAGGTACATGAATGCTTTGGAGAGGTTCTGTCCTATGGGGCATTCCTGAGCGCACGGAGATGATCGCTTGACAAATAAGGGTCTAAAGAAACGCCAATCCCCCGTCTTATTAACAAGTGCGCTGATTAAGGAACGCGGAGTGGGAGGAAATTGCTCTATGCTCTCCAGGGAATATTCTCGTTTCACAAACCATTCTCCATTTTCGTTATTCACAAAACGTAGTATCATTGAGAAAGGGCGACTCTTTTCCTAAATGCAGCACCTTCTCGTCTTATTCTGTTTCTATTGAAAGTCAACTGCGGAATGTTACCAGGTCGAAGGCTTTTTTGGCGGCTTCCCTGTTGGCCTTAGGCTTATGGGGGACCTCCTCATCGATGGCTGCAAGGATCGATTCCAGGGATACCTCCTCGGTAATCCGGGCATAGGCCCCCAGGACGGCCGTGTTAACAATGGGCTGTGAAAGGGATCCCAGCCCCTCCTCTACAGCGATTCGGCCTGCATCGATGCAGGCCAAACGGTACTGAACGCCGAATGCGAAATGGTCAACGGGCTTCCCTGTGTTTAGCAGAATCCAGCCGCCATCCTTGAGCCCCTGGTTCAGCGTCACCGTGGATGGCAGTGTCTCATCCAGCACCACCAGCCGGTCCGCTTTGTAAATGTTGCAGCGCAAAGCTATTTCCCGCTCATCCACACGCAGAAAAGCCGCCACGGGAGCCCCCCGGCGTTCACCCCCATATTGTGGAAACGATTGGACGTACTTTCCTTCCAGGTGGAAAGCAATGGCGAGGAGCTTGGAGGCGATGACAGCTCCCTGTCCGCCTCGACCTCGAAATACCACTTCAATCATGAAAAGGCCTCCTGCTCGACGCCCTGTACCTCTCTTTAAAAAAGTCAACCGGTAAACTTCACAACTCCTGAGAAGCCCATGGAGGCCAACTCTTTGGGAGCACCCTCAAGCATTATCCCCGCGTCCTGCAATCAGCAGGCCATGGACCGAAAATAAATATGTGGGCCAGTGTCTTGACGGCCTTAACCGAGAAGGATGACCCGCAATGGCAAGGGTGGGTACAGGGATTCACCTCATTTTGACAAACCCTGAACTTGACTTTAGCGTTGTACATTTTTTGTGTACCAGAATCCGGTCTTTTTGTCAACGAAAACGCCCCTCATCATCACTTGATCACTTGATGGTAACGTCAATCTTTTTGTGTAAATTCAAAGAGGAGTCTTCAGTTACAACATGGTGAGCGTAACGTATTGAAGGTATCGGATAGTATTGCGCCTCTGTGGGGAGGCCATCCGGGAAAAACGTGTGCAGCGGCCAGGCGGCAGTCCAGAGCATGACTGCGCTGCAGTTCCAGCAGAATATTCAGCAGAGAAAGGCTGTCCGCACCGTCCGATACGGCCACCAGAATGCTTTCACCCGGCGCCATAAGCCCGTACTGCCCATGGCCCGGTGGACGGCTTTTATCAGGTGCCGTGCTGCGTATTTCATGGATCTTCAGGACATGAATCGCTTAGCGGATCAAAAAAGTTCATTTGCAGGATAAATATACCGCCTATTCAAATTGGCAAAGGGTAAAAACTCTTGAATATGTGTTCGCCCCCATTGCAGCAGGCATTACCAGGGGCGAAAAGATATGCTCAAGCTACTGGATGCGCGTAAGCCACCACTGGCGATTCAAGAGGTTGTTCTCAGGTGGCAGGGTAGATGTGCAGTTCCTTCCATTGTCGAAATGCTTTTATTTTACTTAATGACCTTTTATTGTTTTCATAGTCCGGGAAAAGGACAAAAAGCATTCACTGCTTACCAATGCCCAGAGAATCCTCGACGCAACGAACCACCGAGGGGACATCCAGTCCATATTTGGAAAGAAGGGCCTCGCGCTCTCCCACCCCGGCATAAATATCGGGTATTCCCATCCGTTTCAGTTGTGCGGTGCAGCCGGCCCCGGCCATCACCTCAGCCACAGCGCTCCCCAGGCCGCCGAATACGTTGTGCTCTTCAAGTGTAACGACTACCTTGCGGTTATTTGCGGCCTCCAGAACCGAGTCCCCATCCAGCGGCTTGAGGGTCGGGTGATCGTATACTCCAGTGGAAACACCTTTCTCTTCAAGGACCTCAGCGGCCTGGAGTGCTTTGTGTACCATATACCCCGTAGAGATGATGGAGGCGTCGCTGCCTTCTTTCAACGTATAGGCTCGCCCGATGGAGAAATCTCGGCGTTCCACCGGCAGGTTTGGCTCCATGCCCGATCCCAATCGCAGGTAGACAGGCCCCTGTGCATCCATGGCGGCCTCCATGGCCCTCTCGATCTCCCACTGATCCGCCGGGTTCAGAATGGTCATGTTAGCAAAGGAACGAAAAATACCGATGTCCTCAGTGGCGTAGTGAGTTGCGCCCAGGGGTGCTCCACTGAGACCGGCCATGATGGATACCACCACCACATGAAGGTAGTTATAGCACAGGTCCGTACGGATCTGCTCACAGCAGCGCATAGTGGCAAAAGGGGCGATGGAGCTGATCCACGGCACTTTCCCCTCTATGGCCAGCCCTGCTGCTATACCCACCATGTTCTGCTCGGCAACCCCAACATTTACGCACCTCGCGGGGCACGCGTCAGCGAATCCCAACAGCCTGCAGGAACTCATCAAGTCTGCGGACATGACAATGCATTCCGGCCTTGACATGCCGATTTCAAGGATTTTTTCCCCTAGCACGGTTCTGGGGTCGAAATGAGACTCCCATTTTCCACTCATGATTCAATCTCCCTTTCCAGTGCATCCATCTGAGCACGAAGCTGCCGAAAAGCCTCCTCCGCCTGCTGCGGGTCGGGTGCCTTATGGTGCCACTCTACGCGATTCTCCACGAAGTCTATACCTTTGCCCTTGGTGGTGAGTGCCAGTACGATTGAGGGCTTCCCGGAGGCAAAGGGCGCTGATCGCAAGACCTGGACCAATTCAGCGGGATCATGTCCGTCAACGGTGCGAACCTCCCATCTAAAACTGCGCCATTTATCCTCCAGCGGCTCCAGAGCCATCAACTCCTCGGTGTAACCGTCCACCCCCAAATTGTTTCGGTCCACCACCGCCACCAGGTTATCCAGACGGAAGTGAGCAGCGGCCATTGCCGCTTCCCAAACAGAGCCTTCCTGTACCTCCCCATCTCCCAACAAGGTGAACACGCGGTGTTTATGACCGTCAAACTTCGCCGCAAGGGCTAAGCCAACGGAAATGGGAAGACCGTGTCCCAGCGAACCGGTGGCGGCCTCCACGCCGGGCAGGCCCTTCACCGGATGTCCGCCAAGATATGAATCGAGCTCATAATACTCATCAAGCTTTTCTCCCGGGAAGTATCCCCGTTCCGCCAGTGCTGCATACAGGGCGGTGCAGGCATGTCCCTTGCTGAGGATGAATCGGTCGCGCCCAGGGTTATGCGGATCCTCAGGATCTACATTCAGCACTCCGAAATAGAGTGCAGTCATGATATCTGCAATGGACAATGCAGGGCCGGTGTGCCCCTTTCCCTTTCCGGCGATCATCTTCAAGATGTGCATGCGAAGAGTCAGCGCGATACGCCGCATTTCAAAGGGTGAAGCATCTAATCTCTGCAGCATAATGATCTCCTTTTTGCATTTGGATTCCAAAATGAAAGGTTTATGTCTGATTCTTCATGCCGGGCAACAGGTGGCATGGCTCCGATACTGATGGAACTGCGTAGGAAAATGCAGAGGCTTTGCAGGCGGCGGAAATTCTCCATGATACACGCTACCAGACAGCGTAACCTCCATCGACCACTATGTTCTGGCCGGTAACGTAATCAGAGGCGGCAGAAGCAAGGTAGATCGCCGTCCCGGCAAGCTCCTCCGGCTGTCCCACGCGACCCATGGGGGTATGTTCAAGTCGGATTTTTGACCCCACCGGGTCGTCCCACAGGTGTCGGTTGAGATCTGTAATGAACCAGCCGGGGCTTATGGCGTTGACCCGTATCCCATGCTGCGCCCACTCTGAGGCGGAGGCTCTGGTGAACTGGACAACGCCGGCTTTGGTAACATAGTATGGGCTCATGTCCAGACTCCTGAGTATCATGACCCCCGCCAGGGAGGCGATGTTGATGATTTTCCCGTATTTACGCGGTATCATCTCACGGGCTATCCTTCTGGAACAGAGAAAAATGGCCTTGAGGTTTATCCGATAAACAGCATCAAATTCCTCCTCAGTCAATTCCAAAATGGGCTTACGGATGTTTATGCCGGCATTGTTGATCAGGATGTCGATGCGTCCCCATGCCTGCATCACCCCCTCAGCAACAGCATCAATCTGTGCGGGAACCGTAACGTCCGCGGTTATGGCAAGGGCCCGTCTGCCCAGTGATTCGATTTCTCCGGCCACTCGCTCCGCGGATGTCCCATCAATATCCGGTATGGCGACATCAGCACCGGCTTCGGCTAAGGCCAGGGACATGGCGCGGCCGAGTCCCCTTCCCGCACCGGTGACTATTGCTGTACGTCCTGTAAGATTGAACAATGGTCTCATCATCAACATCTTCCTTTCCTGTAGATATCCATCAGTGTTTTCAACTGGCTGTCCTTTCTAATTTTGTACATCTGTGGCGAGTAAAATGTCAAGATTCGCTATTTTTGTCAAGTAAAAACTCTCAAATGTCAATAGCAATCTTGAAGAATTGAAAACATCGATGTATGATCGTTACCGCTTCTGGATCATATCCTTTAAAGGTTGAGCATCACGATAAAGGCCATGAAAAGTTTCTTCGTAGTGAAGGAAAATAAATGATTCTTGTTATCACAATCATTTTTTACATAATTGCGGTTCTGGCAGTGCTGGTATCGATGGCCCTGTTCTGGGGTGTGGTTTTCCGGGCCGAGAGCAGCCCAGATGAAATTCATTTTGTCATCACCCGGGACGGGTGGCGAATTGCCCTTCATCGCTATCTCCCCATGGGAGATGAACGGTGGCGCGAGCCCGTTTTCCTCTGCCATGGGTTGGGCGCCAACCGTTTCGACCTGGACCTTGATGCGCGGTTCTCCTTGGCCCGATGTCTACGATCTTCTGGATTCGATTGCTGGGTCATCGAACTGCGTGGTGCGGGAATGAGCGCAAAACCCCGGCTGTTAGACCACCGATATCGATTCGACTGGACCTTTGAAGAGTATTACCGAAAAGACATCCCGGCGGCAATTCAGCACATTCGCCAGGTGACCGGTGCTAACGCGGTACACTGGGTGGGACACAGCATGGGGGGGATGCTCCTGTATGCGTTTCTTGAAAGGGAAGAGGCCCGATGGATCCGCTCGGGTGTTACTATCGCTTCCCCTGTGGATTTTGACGACATGATAATTGGGATCAAGGGGCTGGTTCGCTTGCGGAAAGTTTTGAAATGGTTCCCCTTTGTTCCGCTGGGGATCTGGGTTAAGTTACTCTCTCCACTGCCCGGCCTTTTTGCACCGCTACTCAAGTTCGGGTTCAATCCCCGGAACGTGGATTCAGATGTGGCGCGTCGCGTTTGTGCCAACATGATGGAACCCCTGGTATGCCGGGAACTCCTCCTGCAGTTCGGCGACTGGCTGGATAACGGCCGCTGGCGCAGCCTGGACCGTTCCTTTGATTTTACAGAGCATCTGGGGGACATCACAACGCCCATCCTGGTGTTGGCCGGCAGCGGAGACCTGCAGGCACCGCGGTCCACGGTGCGCGGTGCCTTCGAACGGATTGCATCCGAGGACAAGCTCTACATAGAGTTCGGGCGCACCCTCGGTCAGCCCGTGGACTATGGACACGGAGACCTGGTGTTTGGACGGGAAGCACCAAGGGTTGTATTCCCCCATATCTGCGATTGGATACGCAGGCATTCAGCACCAGTCAATGCAAGCCAGAAAAAGAATTGACAACAAATTACGCGGTGCGTTACTATTAAACACATATAGAGATGACACAACAAGATTGCTAATTGGCCTGGCAGTGAGACAAAACTGCTGCCATCCGGATGGGAGGGGGCGTCATGAGCGGCTTTTTAAGAAAAACAATTCTGTCCGGTCTGGGAGCTTTTCTGGTGACCAAAGAAAGTGTTGAAAAGCTCGTGGATGAACTGACGAGCAGAGGTGAGATCAGCAGAGAGGACGCGCCCGGTTTCCTCAAAGAGATGCTGAATCGGGCCGAACAGAACTCGCGAAAGATCGAGCAGGAAATCAGGCAACGGGTGGAGAAGACTGTTCACTCGTTATTTCCCCACCTTCAAAAGCTCGACGATATCCAAGCCCGCCTGGATGTCCTGGCCGCTGAGGTGGAGGCCTTGAGAAAGGCCCAAATCAACCTCGCCGAGGCACAAAAGCGCGCGGTTTCCAGAAAGAAATCCGTCTCGGCCAGAACCAAGAAACCCCAACAGAATAAAAGAAAGGAGTCTTAGGAAACAGGATATTGGGAGGCAATTACGGCTCCTGTTACAAGCTTTTGCTGGAGAGAGAATCCAGTTATTCTGGTGAGGTGTCAAAGGGGGGGGAAATAGCATGGATTCTTCAAAGAATCTCTGGGAAACCGTGCAGGAAAAAGGTCTGGGCCGCACCATGGTTTATACCGCCATCGGTTCAGTCATGATTATACGGGAGATGTTGGAGTCTACCTTCGAGCGGCTCGTGAAAAAGGGTGAAACCTCGGACGACCCTTGCGCCCGCGCCGTGCGCAATTGGCTGGATCGGAAGGAACGCACAAATTAGACCCTTTACCGTCAGCACTTTCATCCAATATTCCATAAGTTCAAGCTGTCCACCCTCGCCTGGCCTGGATAGTTTAGATGACCGATATATAAAGAGGGATGAATCCCGCTCTATGGGGCAAGGCCGTCTCCGTTGATATCACTCGGCAAACAAAGAGGAGCGCCGTTGATGAATATTTTCATCCAGTAACAGGTTCCTGAATTTCATGTCCTGATTCATGGGAATCCCTGATGATGGCAAACTCCATACCACGCTTTTATGCACAAACGTGGAAGTTCTTGGCGAATAAATGGGAAGGGGCACATCCATAAACATTTCAAATGCCCCTGTTCAAATCAACTCAATGACCTGAGGACGTCCTCCAATGTTTCGAGAAACCGCTGGAAGTCCTCTTCTGAGTGCGCAATACTCAAGTATATCTTCCCATTGGGAACAACCGAGACTCCTTTTTCCCACATCTTCTTTGCCACTTTTTGTCCCAGGGTCTTGTCCTGACTTAAAGTATCTTGATAATTAATAATTGGTTTCTCCGTAAAGAATAATTGCAGTACCGGACCATCCCCCGCTACTTGCAACGGGACATGGCAGGAACGACCCAGATTGCGGATTTCTTCCATAAATCGCTCTCCGCGGTCATGTAAGCCTTTCAACACCCCTTCTTTTTCAAGTTCAACAAGACAAGCCAGCCCCGCGGCAGCGGCCAGCGGATTTCCGTTGAGCGTACCGCTGAAATATGAGTGATCTTGAGTTCCGATTCTATCAGGGTTTGTAGTGTCCAAAATCTCCCGGTTACCGCAAATTGCAGCCAAAGAGAAACCTCCTGTCAATGCTTTTCCATAGACGGCCACGTCGGGGATTACCCCGTAGTGTTCCTGGGCTCCCCCATAGTCCAACCTGAATCCGGTAACTATTTCATCAAAGATCAAGACAATGTTGTGTTCCCTGGTAAGCTTACGCACATCGTTGAGAAACGTTCCCCTCGGTTTAATGACACGCTGGAGAGGCTCCACAATGGCGGCAGCTATAGCATGTCCATGAGTCTGAATGATCTGTGCAGTTGTCTCGGTATCATTAAAAGGGGCGACCAGTACGCTTTCTGCTATGCCCCGGGGAATTCCCCCGGAATCCGGTTTCGCCTCCGGATAGGAGCCTACATTTTTAGGATGGGCGCTCATGAGAGAATAATCGTGAACTCCGTGGTATCCTCCCTCAAACTTTAATATTTTTTCCCTCCCGGTATACACTCTGGCCATACGGAGAGCGTGGTAGGTGGCCTCTGTACCCGAGTTGGCAAATTTAACAGTTTCCCCGCATGGGGCCGCCTGGACGATTTTTTCAGCCAGTTGAACTATGTGCTCGCCAATCCAGTAATACGTGGTCCCGTGTCGGAGTTGACGCTCAACTGCTGAAACCAGGGCCGGGTGCGAATGTCCCAAAATAAGCGGCCCCGATCCCATAATAAAGTCTATATAGCTTCTCCCCTGCGCATCAATAATTCGGCTTCCCTCACCATGGGAAATCACAGGAATTGGATCCAGGGGGGCTCTAAAAGTGCCTAAGCAGCCGCCAGCTAAGTATTTTTGAGCTTTTTGCTCCAGCGATCTAACTTTCTCAAATTCTTCCTTTGTCTCCACACTCGTATGCATTTCTCACTCCTTTTCCTTAAAGAGCTTTCCGATGAAGGAGATTATATTAATACGATTAAAATTCCTTAATAGTCAATTAAAAAAAATGGAATGGAGAGGCGGAAATGGTGCAACTTTTGGCAGCCACCAAATACAGAATGCACAATCCATATTTCGCATCTTTTGGCTATACTTTCCGATATGCCTGTTCTCTGGATCGATGCAATTGAGAAAAGAACACCATGGAAACCACGAGTAGCCCAAAAATGTCCGTTTTCAGTCCCGGTTTGATGAGGAGTATCGCCACCACCAGGAGGCAAACCCGTTCGAGCCATACCGTCTTATGCAGCAGGCAATTCTGCACCGATGCCGCCAGGCAATATACCCCTATGAGGGCGGTGACCACCGCGATGACGATATGAAAAAGACCCCCTCCAGGTAAAATGAGTAATTCCGGGGCATAAACGAACATAAAGGGAATGATGTAGCCCGCGATGCCCAGTTGAAATGCAGCGACGCCCGTCCGCATGGGACTGGACCTCGCTACACCCGCGCCTGCATAAGCTGCCAGCGCCACTGGAGGCGTGATGTCCGCGCGGGTACCGAAGTAAAAAATGAACAGGTGGGCCGCAATGGGCACAACTCCCAGATAAATCAGCGCGGGCGCAGCCAGAGCGCTGATAATGATATATTGTGCCGTGGTGGGTACACCCATCCCCAGCGCAAGGCAGCCTATCATTGTGAGAGGCAGCGCGGCGAACAGGTAGCCTCCCGAGAGGTCTATAATAAGCGAGGAGAATTTGAGTCCCAGGCCCGTGACAGTGATGGTGCCGATAATGATGCCTGCCGCCGCGCAGGCGGCCGCCACCTCCACCGCACCCAGGGCGCCGTCAGCCAAAGCCATAACAATGTCTTTGAGCCGAAGGCCCGAGGAGACCCGGGAACAACTGACCATGATCAGGCCAACCAGCAGCAAGAAGAGATAAGGCTCCAGGCCAAAGCGTTGGGTACCTGACAGTATTGCGGCAAGGATGAGCAACCCAGTGCCCACTTCCATGACCTCCCGGCGGAATGATCTGCCCGGTGCTTTCAGAGAAGAAATGTAGATCGTGAGGACAATGGCCCAGAAGACTGCCCGCTCAGGCGAGTAATTAAGCGCAAGAAAGGCGATCAGGACGACTATGGAGATCAGGTGATGCCATCCCTGGCGCATGGCATGGGAGATTTTTGGGAGTTGTCCCCTGTCCATGCCCTTAAGGCCCATCAACACGGCGCGAAAATGCACCTGCATGAAAGTGCCGAAGAAGCTCAACAACGCTGGAATCAGGGCCGCAATGCAGACTTTGAAATAGGGGATGGCCAGGAACTCCGCCATCAGGAACGCTGCTGCGCCCATGATGGGCGGCATGATCTGTCCCATGGTGCTGGCGGAGGCCTCCACAGCGCCGGCGAAATGCGGGGGATAGCCTGTTCGTTTCATCAAGGGGATGGTGAAGGAGCCCGTGGTCACGGTATTGGCCACCGACGAGCCGCTGATCATCCCGAAAAAGCAACTGGACATCACTGCGGCCTTGGCGGGGCCGCCCCGGGTGGAACCGGTCAGGGCGAAAGCAATGTCGGTAAAAAACTGTCCCGCCCCGGTTTTGCGAAGAATAGCTCCGTAAAGAATGAAGAGAAAGATGAAGTTGGCGCTCACGCCCAGAGGAACACCGAAAATACCGTCAGTGGACAGGCTCAGGTACGTGGAGATACGCTTCAGGCTGTATCCGCGATGGGCCAGAACATCCGGTAGATAAGGGCCGGCGAAAGCGTATATCAGAAAAGCGCAGGCCACCATGGGCACCGGCAGGCCCGTGGAACGACGGGCCGCCTCCAGCACGATGACAAGCAGCACCGCCCCGGCGATAACATCCGGTAACTCGAATGCGCCTGCCCGCTCGAGGATTTGCCCTGAATAAATAAATATCCAGGTGCAGATGCCCACGCTGACGATGAGAAAAATCATGTCGAGAATACTGGGCCTCGTCTTCGGGCTCCATCGTTTGACGGAGGGATAGAGCAGGAAAATAAAGATCGACATGAACATCCAGTGAATGGCCCGATGATCCAGAGCAAAAAACGGGTGGTAATACGCGTAGACCAGATGGTAACAACTGGCCAGAATGCCAATAATGAAAATGATCTTTCTCGACAGCGGGGCGAGGGGGCGCTTTCGTTCGAACTTTTCAAGCATCCGCTGCGCGGCGAGGGCTTCTTCCGTCCCTTCGAAAGGCTCTTTGCCGGCTATTCCATCGATGGGTTCCGGTGATAATTTATCGACCATTGATTTCACCTTCTTGGTCCGCGGTGTATCCGAAGGCGATATCGCTTACAACCCGGATCCATACCCTTTCTCCTCCCTTCGCAACCCGTCGGAGGGGGATGGATAAGCCGTTTATCTCCACATGATGCCCCGCCACCCGGCCCACCCGGATTGGAATATAAACAAAGGGACGATGAAGGAAGACCCGGGTTCGGTGGTCATCGAGGACGACCCGAGCGTCCGGGGTGGAACGAAATTCAAGACCGGAGCCGTACCAGCGAAACTCCTCCTCCTCAAGAATCATCTTTCCGGCCTCTACGATCACGAAATGATCCACCACAGGAGTCAGATCTGAGCTGTGGGTGTAGCGAATTCTGAAACGGTCCCCGGAAACCACGGGAAACTTCAGCAGCACCTCTTTACGCTCGGGCTGGTATATCTGCAAGTAAAGGGAGTCGCCGGTCGCAGGTGCGGATGGGAAAATAATAAAGATTACAACGATGGCCCCTACGATTCGCATGATCATTGCTCCCAGAGAGCAAATGGGAGCGCGCGGCATTGAGGATGAGCATCTCACAATTAACATCAAGGCGCGGATATGGTTGCTTCACTGGATTGGACCACGCGCTCCACGCTCAGGAGTTTATTTAACCGCGCCCTTCTCCTTGAAATACTTCAAGGCTCCCGGATGCAGCGGGATGGGACTGTTGACGGCGTTTTGAGGTGTCAACTGCGCGGCGATGGGGTGGATGTTTTTCAGGGCGTATTTTCCAGTACTCACATTCTCGAAAATGGCCTTGACGATTTTGTAAGCCAGCTCGTCCGGCATATTTTTGTTGGCCACCATGACATTGGAGTCGCCCAGGCAGAGGACATCTCGATCCTCGTCAGCATAGGCCTTACCCGGAATCAAGCTCTTGATGTAATAGCCGTATTTCTTGGTGAGCTTTTCCACCATTTCGGGCTCCAGTGGGACAAGGTCGATGTCCCGGGTGGCACAAAGATCCATGACGGCGCTGGCAGGATAGGCGAAATTGAAGAACGCCACATCAATGATGCCGTCTTTCAGGGCCTGGACGGATTCAGACTGGCTCAGATTGGCTATTTTGAGGTCCTTTTTGAGGTCAAACCCGTATTCTTTCAGAATGGCCTTTGCCATCGTAGAGCAGCCTGAGCCCGGAACATCGATGGAAACCTTTTTGCCCTTCATGTCTCTCACTGTCTTAATATTGGAGGACTTGAGGACAACGATGTGTTCAGGAGCCGGATACATCTGGAAAAGCGCAAACAAAGGAAGAGGCTTCTTGAATGGTTCAAGCCCCTTTGTCGCTTTATAAGCCACGCTCCCCATCGCCATCCCCATGTCCGTCTCGCCGGCACCCACAAGGCGACTGTTTTCGACCGAAGCACCGGTTGATTCGGCCGCGCAGCGAATACCGGGCACGGTCTTCTGAATGATCACTGCCATCCCGCCACCCAGAGGATAATACACGCCTCCAGGGCTGCCGCTTCCCAGAGTGATGAATTTCTTTGCAGCGAAAGCCGCTCCCGCGGCAAACGCCACGACCATTACCAGGATTAAAATAATTATCGATGTTTTTTTGGCCATCATGGCAGAGCCCTCCCTTTCTAACAATTGAATATTATGCTGATAAATTGGCTGTTCGCCACCGACTGGACGCACGAAGAAGCATCACCTCCTTTCTCCCCTCTGCGGGCTGATTGTCATGCAGGGGCTGCACCCGCGGGACATGAAAATGGCCGGGCGGCTGCACAGGTTAACTGCATAATCATATGATAATATTACTTTTGAATGATTATTCATACTATCTCTACTTTCTATTTCTACGTTATTAAAGAGATTTTTGACTGGATCAAAGGATGGACAGGATAGAGGCTTAAAAAGCCTAATGCCAGCAAATCCATGTTATCCTGCCAGCCTGTCAAAATTTCAAATATCTTTGATCAGGATTAATCCGTTATCTTTTCCTGGCAGTGAAGTCCTCCAGCGCCTTTACCCTTTCCTGAGTCTGAATGGCGCTCATCATCATCTCCACTTCCCAGTCCATAATGGCCTCCATACTTGCTTCGTGGGCGCGGTTAAGGATCGCCTTCATGAGGGAGATGGAAAGGGCTGAGTTGGCGGCCATCTTGGCGGCTATTTCTTGCGCCTTGTGCATGAGTTGATCATCGGGTACCACCATATTAACCAGGCCGATGCGGGCTGCTTCGTCGCCGTCTATATATTCCGCGGTAAAGATGAGTTCCTTGGCTTTCCCCATGCCCAGCAAGAGGGGGAGCAATTGAAGGACTCCGCTGCCTACCCCTGAAGCAACCCTGGCTTCGGGAAAGCCGAATTTTGCGCTCTCGGCAGCAATGCGGATGTCGCAACACACCGCTATCTCGCAGCCTGAGCCCAGGGCATACCCGTTTACTGCAGCGATAGTGGGCTTTTCCATCCTGTAAAGTTCCCGCGAAATTTCCTGGCCCTCCACCAGATAATCACGGTACTCATCAAGTGTGCGGCTCTGTGATTCTTTCAGGTCAGCCCCGGCGGAAAAGGCCCTTCCCTCCCCCGTAATAATTATGGCCTTAACTTCCGTGTCTTTGGCCGCCTCCCTCAGCGCCCGGCGAAAATCGAGCCATAGTTTCCGGCTGGCGGCGTTTAGCACGTGAGGCCGGTTAAGCTTGATTGTTGCGACGGCATCGCTCTTCTCATAAAGAATCGTTTCCAAGTTCAGCATAATCATTGACCTCCAGCCGATCCATCGGGCTAATCCAAGATTATCCTCGAGTCCACAATGGATACGCCATTCTCGTGCACCATAACAGGGTTGAGGTCCACCTCTTTTATCTCGGGGGTCTCAATTACAAGACGCGACAATCTTTCCAGCACATCCTGAATTGCCGGAATGTCCTTAGGCTTCTCCCCTCGAATGCCGATGAGTATGGGGAATCCCTTGATCTCTTGAATCATCTCATCAATATCGATATTGCTCAGCGGTGCAAGTCGAAATGCAACATCCCGCAAGACTTCTACGAAAATACCCCCGAGGCCGAACATGATGACAGGACCGAACACGGGGTCGCGGGTCATGCCGATTATGCATTCCTGTCCTTTTCGGGCCATGGGAGAGATCAGAACCCCCGGCACCCTGGAAGACCCAGTCACTTTCCCAGCATTTTCCATGATCTCATAAAAAGCACCCTGCACTGCGTCGGAGTCCTGTAAAGCCAGCTTAACACAGCCGACGTCCGATTTATGGACAATATCGGGGCTGACTACCTTCATGGCCACGGGATAGCCTAACCGATCGGCGATTGCTACCGCATCGTTTTGATGTGTGGCGAAACCGGCCTCCGGCAAAGGAACCGCATATTCCATGAGAATCCCCCGACATTCGGTTTCGAGCAGGTTCTTCCGTCCTTCGTCCTTGGCTTTTTGCAAGATTGCTTTGACACCGGGGGGCATCTCACCCCCATCCTGAGAGACGGTCATGCTTTTGATCTTCCGTTGATTCTCGACGTATTTCATGAGGCATGCAATGGACTGAGCCGTGCGATCCGAAGACTCGAAAACAGGGACGCCGCCGGTCTTGAGTATTTCCAGGGATCGATATGGTGCACGGGCGAAGCTGGTGTGTACCATCAGGGGTTTTTGGTGTGTCCGCACAAGATCAACAAGCTTCCGGGCCGCCCTCTCCTCCAGCTCTCCCACGTGGGGGGCAATGATATCCTTGAATCCGCCAAAAAACCCCGTTACATAAAGCGCATCCACCTGATCGTCCTGCATGCAGATGTCACAGCACCGGGCGATCATGTCGGGGTTCTCTTCCGCGGTACCCCCGTAGTCTATGGGATTGCACGCCGGCATCCCCTCCAGCAGGTAGGGGCGGAGTTTTTGCCGGGTGATTTCAGAGAGAATCGGCACTTCTACGCCCCATTTTTCGGCGTTATCCGCAGCCACGGAGTTGTCGCCGCCGCCCTCGGAGAGAATGGCCGCTCTGTTTCCTTTTGGTAAGGGGCACTGGGAAAAGACCATGGCGAGATCGAACAGCTCATCAACATTGAAAACCCGGATAATTCCGGCCTGTTTGAATGCCGCATCCAGGATGACGTCGTCAACGGCCATGGCTCCGGTGTGGGAGCCGGCGGCCCGTGCACCGGCACCGCTGCGTCCCACCTTGAGGGCGATGATAGGTTTGCGCTTGATGGTTTCTCTGGCCGCTGTAATGAACTGCCGGCCTTCGCTGATGCTTTCCAGGTAAAGCATGATCACGCCGGTATCCGGATCATCGTTCAAGTATTCGATGTACTCGTGGAACTTCACTCCGACTGCATTACCCGCGCTGACAATTTTACTGAATCCGAGATTGCGCGATCTGGCATAATAGGTGAGTGTGTCTATGATATTCCCGCTCTGGGCAAGAATTGAGAGAGGCCCTTTTTGAATGGGTGGCACTCCCAGGAAATTGACACGGGCCGATGCGCTGAACATGCCGCTGCAGTTCGGTCCAAGCAAGCGGGCGTCGCTTTCTTCAACCATCTGCTGGATTTCTTTTTCTATCCTCTTGCCCTCATCACCGGTTTCGCCCATGCCCGCGGTGATGATAATGATCCCCCTGACCCCTTTACGAAGGCTCTCAGCCACTGCCTGTTGGACGAACCGCGGCGCTACGACGATCATGACGAGGTCCACTTGCTCATCTACATCCAGTATGCTCTGGTAGGCTTTTCTGTTGAAAATTGTGTCGCGTTTGGGATTTATTGGGAAAATCTTCCCCTGGTAGCCGCCTTCGATGAGACTTCTGGTCCTCCTTTCCGCGGCTTTGCCAGGAACCTCGGAAGCCCCGATAACGGCCACCGAAGCTGGATTGAAGAGCTTATGGATTGAATGGTGCATTTTTCACCCTCCTCGGCTGTCCCGTTCGGACAGCATCCAAATAGCTCAAGCAGCGGTATAAAAGAGGCTCCGGGAGAGATCAACTACGGTAGCAGATATCCCGCGCCGGGCCAGCGCCTTTTTTCCTCTTTCCGTGGTAACTACTGTACCGCCTCTGCCCACCACCAGCCCGTTGACCATGATGATCCTGCCGGCCGCCACTGTCAAAACAGCTTCATGGCTGCGGAAGTCCGCTACCACCAGATCGGCGTCCGCCCCAACTCCCAGGTGCCCCTTGTTCTTCAGCCCCAACATGCGCGCCGGGGCTAAGCAGCACTTGTGTGCCATCTCCAATAGGGTCAGGGCCTCGAATCGCACCAGGCTGAGCCCGTGGCTCAGAAGGAAGTTCCTGGGAATACCTCCACCGTCTGTGCTCAGGGCGGTGACGATGAATCCGCCCTTTTCGTTCTTCTCCGTGGCCAGCAGAAATGCAGTCGAACGTCGGTTGACGGAGAAGGAGACCGTGGTTTCAAAGTTCTTTTCCTCCAGGTAACGAACCCCGTCCTCTGGTTCCAGATAGACAACGTCGCTGGCTGTGTTCTTCTGAACTAATGTATGCCCTTCGCGCACGGCGGCCAGAAGACCCTCGCACGTGGGATCGTACCCGCCCATCTTCAGGCAAGTGCGGGTTACGTGACTGCGGGGCACGCCGTTTTCCAGACTCGCACCGGTGCCATTGTATGGCGCCATGTGGGACTCGCTCACAATGTGGGGGCGGGCCGACAGTTCTTTCAGGGCCGCCATGGACTCCTCCACGGGCGAACCCAGTGTCAGCCCGCGGCAATATGCGGTGACGTGGCAGATATGGATCCGGTTGCCGCCGGTAAACTCCAGCGCATCCTGAAAACCGAGAAGGTTACTCCCGTTGCGGGTGCTCCCGCAGTGGAACGCCGCGTAAGCGCCTGCCCGGTTGGCCACCTCGATGGCCGCCGTTGTGGCATCCGGGCTGAGCGGAAGATGCCCGCCCAGGAGCTTCAGCCCCAAAGCACCGGCATCCAGAGAAGACTCCAGGTAATCGGACAGCTCTTGACGGCTGGCGTCGGGCCCGCTGATGGTAACCCCCGGATCCAACCGGTTGATGACCGCCGCGGATATCCCCGCGCCCTCCCTGGCCATCCCCTCAAGGTACTCCTCCAGCGTCCCGCCGCAGTCCAGGCAGCACGTTACCCCGGCCCGGGCCAGCATTTTGTGGCCCACGGCCCGCTCCGGAGGTGTGAGATGCACGTGGGTGTCCACCAGCCCCGGCAAAACCAATCTGCCGCGCGCTTCGAAAACCTCCCGGGCGCCATCCACTGATAGCTCTGGCCCCACCTGGACGACCCGGCCGCCCTCTATGCTCACGTCAAAGCGCCCCAATCGATTGCTGCCTGGATCTACCAGATACCCGCCCCTGATCAATAAATCACAGTGCGACACCATTCTCCTCCTTAGTCAGGTGTTCACTTTTTACATTCGACATTTTCACATCAACTGTAAGGATATACTTCTGGCCAACTCCACCACATGATGTGCGTAACGCTTTTCCATCTCCGCCACAGATATGGTCCAGACCGGGAACGAGAAGCTCACGGCGCCCAGGACCCTCCCCTCTATGTTGATCAGGGAAGCTCCCACGGCCACCATCCCCTGAACGTACTCCTCGTTGCTCACCGAGTAGCCGCGCTTTCGGGTTCTCTCCAGGTCTTTCCGCAAAGCCCGGGGGTTGGTGAGCGTGCGCGACGTCTTTTTTTCCAGATTTATATGGCTAAGAGCGGACTCCAGTTCCTCGGGAGGGAGTGCCGACAGAGCTGCCTTGCCAAGGGCTGTGCAGTGGAAATCCAGGCGGGTCCCTATGGGCAACCGCAAGTTTACGGCATCCATGGCCTCGCGTCGATAAATGATGACCATCCACTCCCGGTCCAATATGGCCAGGTCCATTGTAACCCCCAGTTCTGAGAATGCCCGCTCCATAACGGGGCGAGCAATCTGACGAAGGTCAAGTGTCTGAATGACTCTGGCACCAAGAGTCAATATCTGGGAGCCTAACTGGAACAGCTTGCTTCGTGTGTCATGATGGAGATAGCCCAGATGAACCAGAGTGTGGGTCAATCGGTGGGCGGTGGTCTTGCTCAATCCGGTGATCCCGGCAATCTCCTTGAGCGTCAACCGTGGGTGCTCTGGGCCGAAGGCGTTCAATACCGCAAGGCCCTTGGCCAGTGTGGAAGCAAAATCTTTATTGGTGGAGGAGCCCCTCATTCCAACTCTCTGTTACGCCTCTTTTAAATGGAACCAAACCTATGAAAATCCAGGATCATTATCCAGAGATGAAGGGCATATTGCTTTTCAGGATTGAGCGGGTGTGCGGTTAGCTATTCTACACGATTTCAGCGCTGGAGCAATTGTTGAATATGTTTCAATGAAAAAACGTTTTGTAAATTCCTATTATCGGAACTGAGTTTCGATAATTATAGAAAAAATTTCATTTGTCAAGAAAAAAATTTGGGAAATTTGGGAAATTTTGGGAAATTTGGGAAATTCGAAGCGGCGTTCCAAAAAGAGAAGCGAAATTTTTTTATTCCTGCCCCTGACCGGAGGAAACACCTCCAGAGGTTTGTTAATCTTGTGCGATTCATGGCAGCACCTTGACCATTTTAAGAAGGCATTAGTACCGAGCAAACTTAACCATTCACGGTTGACCCCGCTGTTGTTGAAAATAGGCTTGACGCCAAAGGAGACAAAAAAGCCCGGTTAACTTTTCGAGAAAAGTCAATCAGGCTGTTGAATATATCAGATTTGGATCAACCGACAGGGTAAAATATGTGAGCGATCAGCGTTTTTCCCGTTTATTTTCCTCCAAGAATCCAGAGCGAAAGCCCGGGGATGAGAGCGATGATGATATTGGTAATGATCATCGCGATAACAAACGGGGCTACCCTCCGGGAAACCGATAGAATGGATTCTCCGGAAATGCTGCTCACCACGAAGAGGTTGAACCCATAAGGCGGCGTGATGAAGCCAATTGCTAAGGTGAACATGAACCAGATACCGAAGTGATAAGGATTCATACCGATGTTCACCGCCACGGGGAGCAAGAGCGGACCTAAGATCAACACGTTGGGGACGAAATCTATGAATGTTCCCATGATGAATAGAACGACGAATATCATCACCATGATCATGAGGGGATTCTTGGTAATGGACAGTACGGCATTCATGATGATTTTCTGGGTTTCAAAGTAGGTCAGTGTCTGTCCGAAAAAATAGGCGATGGCCATGATGGGCATGACGACCCCGCACACGATGCCGCTGGAGCGCAGAATATCGCAGTATTGCGGAAAATTGAGTTTCTTGGTCAGTATGCCGTAAATTAAACCGATCGCCACCGCGATGGCCCCGGCTTCCGTAGGGGTGAAAACCCCCGAATAAATGCCACCCAGGATGATGACCGGGAACAACAGGCCGATCTTGGATCTCCAGAGGTTGATCAGCACCTCTTTGAACGAAAAGCGCTTTTCCTCCCCCACTGTCTCAAAGCCCTGATAGTTGACATATATAAAATTGATGATGATCATCACGGTCAGAACCAGAATGCCGGGGAGGATGGTTGCAAGGAATAGATCGGCCACCGAGAGCTTGATCACATATCCCAGGAGAATATATCCCACGCTTGGCGGGATGAGAATGGCGGTTGATCCACCGGCTGCAACCAGAGCGGCGGAATAGGCTCTGGGGTAACCCCGTTTCTCTAGCTCCGGGATGGTAAGGCGGGAGAAGACTGCCGCGTCAGACGCATTGGAACCGCTGATGGCGGCGAAAAACCCGCAGGCCAGAAGCACGGTGGCCGACAAGCCACCGCGTATGGAACCCAGGATGGATTTGGCCAGATCCAGCAGGGCGCTGGCCACACCGGTGCGGGAGACAATATCCCCGGTCAGAATGTAGAGAGGGATGGCCAGGAAGGCAAAAGCGTTCAATCCCTCGAAGGAGGCCTGTCCCAGATTGGGAAGCATATACTGGTTTTCGGTCAGTTCCAGAATCAGCATCGTTCCCAGTCCGATGGAGACGAAAACCGGCGCTCCAATGATAAAGAGCAATAAAATAGCAAAAGCCCCTATAATAATTCCCCACTCAACCATGTTGCACTCCCTCATTATTGCTTACTACATGGAATAGTTCTTTTTCTCTAAAACAGCGCCATTCCCTTGCGGATCGGCCTGCCGGCCTTCATGTCGCGATAATCGACCACCATGTTCTGGATCACTCGAAATATCATCAGCCCGTAACCGATGGGAATGGAAAGGTAAATAATAAACATGGGATATTGCGCTGCCCTGGAAAGTGTCTCGTACTGGTATTGGGTCTCCAGTATAGGAAGCACGTACTTGATCCCATAAATGCAGAAAAAAATGAATAATATGTTGTAAAAGTAGTTCAAGTAGTACTGGACACGCTGGGAAACCTGGTGTTCCACATAGGCGATCTTGATGTGAATGCGGTACTTGGCCGCCAGGCTGGCCGCTATCCACGACAGCCAGATAAACGCATGGCGCGCGGTCTCCTCGCCGATGATGGTGGATCTGTTAAAACCATACCGCAGCGTCACCTCCAACACAATGATCACAATAAAATAGGTGTAAAAGATGATGATCAGACCATATTCCATCTTATCGTCAAGAAATCCCAGGAAGCGCCTGGCCGCTGTCATGTACTCCTCCTCCCGTTTGAATAATGTTGGTTAGCTATGGAAAAAGGCGGCCCCGATTAACTTCCAGGGCCGCTCCTGGATCGTTACAATAGATTTTGACCTCCGGCTCACCGGAATTACAGGATTATGAGATACCCAGCATCTTCTTGAATGTGGCCACGTCCCCTACCACTTTCTTGATTACGGGCTCCCACATGGGCTTCTTGTAGTTAACGGCGTCGAACCACTTCTTGTACTCCTCCTCGGTGGGTGTGTAGTACTGAACACCCGCTGCGATGATCTTACCGGCAGCAGCTTTCTCCGCCTTCTCAAGTTGGCCCAGTTGGATCTCGGAGGCGTCCTTGCAGGCTCTCATAAAAGCATCCTGCAAATGCTTGGGTAGCTTCTCGAACCATTTTTGAGAAGCCACGTACAGGTTGAGGGTCGGGTAGAAATTGGTCTTGGTGATCGTCCCCACAATTTCATGGAAGTTAAAGGTAAAAATCGACACCGAGGAATTGTGGATGCCGTCGGCCACGCCTTTCTGGACAGATGTGAACGTTTCGGGCCATGCGATGGGCACAGGATTGGCCCCGAGAAACTCGAATATCTTGCGCTCAACAAAAGAGCCGGTGACCCGCATTTTGACTCCCTTGATGTCCTCCGGCACTTTGATAGTCAGATTCTTCTGCTTTCGGATGGCAACCTGCCGCACGCCGATGGGAGTCCAGAAAGCAAGCACAAAGCCCTTGTCCCGGGCAGCCTTGAGGCCGACATCCTGGAACGCTTTTGATCGAGTGATAGCGATCCCGTTTTTAACCGTGGCCAAGGTGCCCTCGTAGCCTTTGCAGACGTAAGGGAAGTTCAGGGCGTTGTATATGGGTACGTACGCGGCAAAGTTGGAAAGGGATGTGTTGGACACCTCGAGAGTTCCCGCCTGGAGTTTCTGGCTCCTTTCCAGGGCGCTCCCCAGGGATCCTGCCGGGAAGAACTTGGGATCGAACTCGCCTTTGGAATACTTCCGGAGCAGATCCATGAACTCCTCTTCAACGTCCGGCGTGATGGGGTCCACGTGCCACACCGAACCAATGCGCACCACATATTTGCCTTTCGCCTTGAGGGGTGTGGTGGATAGCATATTTAAGCCGAAAGCCGCTGCACCCGCGGCCATCCCCTTAACAAACTGACGACGATTGATCGTTGGTATACCAAGATCTTTTTCCTTCATGTCATCCTCCTTGATCTGTCATTTCAGATCTGCATTGCCCTTTCTCGACAGTAATGCCTTTCACAAGATCAATCCCCTTGGGAAAATGTGATATCACCACCCCTCAATAAACTGGTCTTCAATGCCTGACGCACCAATGTAAAGGATTTTTTCCTAAGTATAAAAAGCGAGGATAATTATCGCCCCGATTGTTTCAATGGAAATTTTATCATTAATACCCGGGTGTTAAGCCTGCTTTTCCCCCTGGGAGTCAGAAAAAAGAGGGTCCCTTTTGTGTCCACCTTCATCTGATTTTCAGGCCCTATGTCTTCCACCGGGATTTCCACCCGGTCCAAGAACGCGCCTGTCTGATCAAACCTGGTCACGCGGCGATTCTTTTCATCCAGGACATAAAGATTCCCTTGGCCGTCGAGCCCCAGAGCTATGGGCGCTTTGAGCTGGCCCGGACCGTCCCCCCTTCCGCCGCCGAAACGGCCTATCAGTCGGGCTTGCAGGTCAAATTTCTCTATCTGGCCTTTCTGCATATTGGCCACGTATATATGGCCCTCGTTATCGACCAGGCGGCAGTTCCAGTTCCGGTCGGGATGGGCCTTCTGAATGCGTTCAAAATCTTCCACGAATTCCCAGGTATCATCGGTAGGCGGGAGACAGGTCAATTGTTCAACCAATCTCCCGTCCAGGTCGAATCGTAGAGCCTTCGATGCCCCTGCCTCTTCTCGATACAGTATGACCAAGCCTTCGGATTCATCCGCACGGATCAGATGGGGAAAACCCTCTATCTTCTCATCTTCAATACATATCTTGTCCGCCTTGAATGGAAAAGCCGGCGCTTTCCCGCATTCCCAACCGAAAAAGAGAAAAAAGGTCAAAGCAAATGAAATTTTGCAGGTTTTTCCCATTACTGTATCACTTAATCACTTAAAGGAAGGAAATATACCTCAACAAGGGGCCTGGTGTTCAAAGCCACCCGGCGAGTTCTTCTTTAAGCCCAGCACGGCTACAGTATTCTGGAAATTTATATTTTTTAATTTTTCATTGTACTTACTTTATCTGTTTTTGTAAAGTCAAGAAATTTTTTATACGTGGGAAACGGAACGAACATGGTATCCCCCTGGTCAGGATAAAAGTTATGGGTAAGGAAGGATGGAAGGAAATACAGCAATGGGTGCAGAGGCAACAATAAGAGAGGATTTGCT
>JAFDED010000019.1 GCA_019310535.1 Deltaproteobacteria bacterium | reverse complement strand
TGGGCTGCACCCATCCCCAGGCCCGGCAGATAACTCTGGAGATATGCGACCGGCCTTTCCCGCGCCACTGTGCTATGACTTGCTGAATGAAACAAATATCTTCCGGCCTCAAATTCAGGCATCGGTACCGGAAAACAACTGGCTCCATAACGCTCTCTCCTTGCTCTTGAAGAACGTTATACAACAGTATCGACTCTGACGCCAGCTTTTTCTTATTCTTTTTTCAAAGAGCTTTTTCAAAAAGCTAAAGTGTTACCGAATTTCAAAATTCGAATTCCGAATTACTTAGTTCATTCCACAATCCCCGCTGGAACCCTAGGCTTATAAACGACATACATATAATCCCCCAGGACTTCAACATTTTCCAATCGGTAGTGAGGGATGCCCCTGTCTATACTGAAGGGCCGCCTCTCCACGGGGGTAATTGAAGTTGAGCCGCCGATAATAAAGGGGCACATTATCAACTGGATCTCATCATACAGATTCCTGGCCAGCATTGATCTGTGCACAGTGCCGCCGCCTTCCACAAGAAGACGATGAATCTTATACTCCTGCCGCAGTTGGCGGAGCAGCCGGGGTAAGTCCACAAATTTCCCCCTTCCTGATACGACAATGTTTGCGCCCCGGGCGCTGAGCGCATGCACTCTGTGAGGCGGAGCATCGGCACTCACAGCCACAATGGTTGAGGCTTCGTCATTCAAGACTTTTGCCGTTAAGGGCATTTCAGCCAGCCCATCCAGGACGACGCGGGCCGGGTTCTTTCCCTGTGCGCCGTGCAGGGTAAGCCTGGAGTCATCCAGGAGGATGCAGTTAAGCCCGACCATGACAGCATCAACCCTGGCCCGCTGGGAATTGTGGAGTTGCATGATGTTCGGGTCAATCAGTGGCGGGCCAATGGGATTGACTTCTCCCGGGCGGCGCCTTGGTGATATCTTACCGTCCAGACTCACCGCCACAAGCATGATGGTGTAAGGTTTTTGCATTGGCGAATTGGGCATGTCATTCATTCAAAAAGGTCTTTGACTGGAAAATAGGGCAAAAAGATTAAGAAAAACCATACCAGCCCGTTAACCAGGCCAAAAACTAATTTTCATGGAAAACTCGTGAAAGCATAAAAGGATCACAAAGCATCCTTTGCAGCCCGTATAAAGGCTTTTACAAGTTTTTCGTCCTTTACCCCTGCGTGTTTCTCAACCCCGCTGATTACATCCACTCCATACGGCCGCACCTGAGCCACGGCCCGGGCCACATTGTGGACCGTCAGCCCACCTGCAAGTATCAGCGGTATGCGGATGGTGGCGGAGATTTTCCGGACAATGGACCAGTCCAGTGAGACACCGGTCCCCGCCGGCCTGGAAGCCGTCTTGGAGTCCAGCACCAGGGCCGATATACCGGAGCCGGCCAGTATGGCCGATGCCTTTAGGGGGTCACTCACTGAAAAGAGGGCTTTTCCGGAATGTACGTCGATTCTGAGCGCCTTCAATACTTTGATCCCCGTGCCATGTAGAGAGGAACAAATGTTTCGGATCTCCTCGAGACTTTCATCACCGTGCAACTGGAGGAAATGAGGCCTGACCAGTTCGGCGATTTCCAAAACAGCGGCCGCGGGACCCCCTACCACAGACGTTGTCGAGACGAAAGGAGGGGCCGCCGCCACAAGGTCCCTTGCTTTTTCCCGGGTAATGTTCCAGGGCACCGGAATGGGATATTCCGTGACAAATCCCAGGGCATCCGCCCCGGCACCAACGCATACATGGATGTCCTCCTCAGTCATGAGGCCGCATATTTTAACTCGGGTCATGAGCTAATCCAGTATGAAGAGGAAAAAGGAACATGGCGAAATAACGGAGGGCATGGAAAAATTTCTTTATTCTTTATCTTATTCCTTTTCATCCTGCTATCCCGCTGCTATCCTGTGGGAAAAATATTCCTTCAAAATCCCGGTTAAAAACGGGTGAGATCCGCAAGGAACGAACGTGGATCTGAGGAGAGCAACAGAGCCGTCCCGATCAGCACGGCATCAGCGCCTGCATGGAGAGCTCGCTGGATCTCATGAGCAGACCGCAGGGAACTTTCGGAGATGATCAGGACATTTTTTGGCACAAGTGGAGCTAATTCTTCCGTTACACGCACATCCCCCGAATCTGTTTCCAACTCCAGAATGTTTCGGTTGTTAATCCCTATGATTGCAGGCTCCAGACCCAGCGCGCGGTGGAGGTCCTCCTGTGAATGGATTTCAACTACCGCCTCCATTCCTAAATCCTTGATCTGCTGATGCAACATGGGGGCAAGGGGATCGGGGGTGGTGGCCATGATGAGAAGCACAGCACTGGCTCCTGCCTCACGAGATTCTATCACGTGCCGGGGACTGGATACAAAATCTTTTCTGAGAACAGGCAAATGCGTGGCGCGCACGACCTCTTTAAGAATCTCCATGCTGCCGCCAAAATGCCTTTCTTCCGTCACAACCGACACGGCGCATACGCCGGATTCCCCGAATATCCGAGCCATCTGTCCAGGCCCCCTGTTGCCCAGGAGGTTGCCGTCCCTGGGAGAGGCCGGTTTGATATCGGCTATCACCGGTACTCGTCCACTTTCCTTAGCCTCCAGTATGGCACGGGAAAGCGAGAGATCTTTATTCATTTCATTTGCCGATGTAATTCGCCCACATCTTCTCCATGTCATGCTTCGAGTAACATCGAAACGCCATTTGAGTGACCGTCTTGGTAATGCCGGGGATAGAGGCGACCTGCTCTGACACCAGTTGTGCCAAGGACTCATACTCCTTGACCCGAATGACGGCAAGGATGTCATGCTCACCGGAAATGGAATAAACCTCGCCAACTCCATCCAGGTTAATCAGAGCTTCCGCAACGGAAGGCACCTTGCCGACTTCGCAATTAATCATTACAATGGCAGTGATCATTTTTTCTCTCCTAAGAATAATGATTCAAGAGAATCAATAATTGATGTATAAGGGTCCCTTACCTCTCTGCGTTGATAAGCCAGTAAAATTGATTTTTATTATCTACAATTCAACCGGATTGAAAAAGTGTATAACGAATCAGACTTTATCTGTCAATTATAAAATTACTTCTTTTTATTGTTCACTATCTGGACTTTTACGATTTATTATGGTATGGATTACGGCATCAAAATGGATGAGTGCACAAGGCTGAATGATTCGTGAAGTGTTCTTCCCTCCCATACTTCACAATGCACGAAAACGCTTTTAGTGATAAGTCATTAAGAAGTAAAGGAATTTATATACATTTCCAAATTGATAATATTAAATCCCAGTGCACACGGGTTTAATCAATAGCCGCGGGAGGTGTGATCAAGAAACGATTGATTGATTTGTTTATGGAAAATTTTCCATCCGGGCTTTTCCGGGATGTATAACTCCATGAGTATGAATGGACATGGTAAGAAGGGATCAACATGATAGACTGGAATTATGCCCTCAGACTTTTTATCATTTCTATTGGCGGAACATTTGCGGTGATGAGTGTGCTTACCGCGATAATGTCCATTGTGTCCAAGATCTTCGAGTTGAAGCAGAAGCAGAAAAAAGCTGATTCATAATGGTTGTTGACCGAAAGTGGATGTGGTGCACAATGCGATAGATGAGGCGACGCAAAGGAATATTCTAAAATGATTCGTGAATTTATCTCTCAAATCGGGTTCGTCAATATTACGCCGGGTGAGATCCTGATGGTGCTGATTGGTGGTTGCTTCATTTTTCTTGCTATCAAGAAAGAATTTGAACCTTTTCTTCTCCTGCCCATTGGTTTTGGTATTGTTCTCACCAATCTGCCCCTGGCAGGGCTGATGGAAGAAGATGGGATTCTGGGAATCATCTTCAAGTATGGCGTGGAGTGGGAGATTTTGCCTCTTCTCATCTTCATGGGCGTTGGAGCGTTGACCGATTTCGGCCCACTGATTGCCAATCCCAAGACCTTCATCATAGGAGCGGGAGCCCAGGTGGGGATTCCCGTGGTCATGCTCATTGCGCTGTTTTTTGGATTCAGCCTTAATGAGGCATCATCCATCGGCCTCATTGGGACTGCTGACGGACCCATTATCATTTACGCTGCTTCCAAATTGGCCCCTCAAATGATCGGTATTATCGGATTGGTGGGATATTCGTACATGGCGCTTATTCCGCTCATTCAACCCCCGATCATACGCTTGTTGACCACGCATGACGAGCGGGCTATGACGATGAAACAGCTTCGTCCCGTCTCCCGGGAGGAGAAGATATTTTTTCCCATCCTCACGTCCCTTATTATTATTTTATTCGTGCCCAAGGCCGCGGCCATCATCTCTATGCTCATGATTGGAAATCTTTTTCGTGAAGCGGGTGTGGTCCAACGGCTTGCAAACTCGGCATCCAATGAAATCCTCAACGTCTCAACGATCTTTCTGGGATTGACCGTGGGGGCCACCATGAGCGCCGATGTCTTTTTGCGTCCTACGACCCTTCTCATCTTTTTATTAGGTCTGGTCTGTTTTGCCTTTTGCACAGCCACCGGGATCTTGACGGCTAAAATTCTTAATTTGTTTTGCAAGGAAAAAGTCAATCCTCTCCTTGGCTCTGCAGGTGTTTCCGCAGTGCCCATGGCAGCCCGGGTCGCACAGTTGATGGGCCAGAAGGCAAACAGAAAGAACTTTCTTCTGATGCACGCCATGGGACCCAACGTATCCGGAGTTGTGGCTTCCTCCGTCATCATGGGGATTTTTATAACAATTCTCGTAACCTAAGAATAAAATTGTCCAATGCCGCGGCTAACCGTCCGCCGGATTTATTGCACACGAAGAACTGTTCTTGAGTGAGAAATAATCAATGGACGGCGCACAATCCCTGAATGGTGAAAAATGATAGGATTGATAGAAAGATTGGGGGATGAATTCCTTTACTTACTTGAAGATGTCGGCAGGGCGGGAATTTTTTTATTCTTCTCCATTGTGGGTATTTTCAAGCCCCCTTTTAAACTGCATACTGTCCTGAAGCAAATACAATTCATCGGCGCATCCTCAATTTTTGTGATCTTCTTCACCGCCGGGTTCACAGGGATGGTCCTGGGGTTACAGGGATATCACACACTTCGCCAGTTTGGTTCCGAGGGGCTCCTGGGATCCGCGGTGGCCCTGAGCTTGATTCGCGAGTTGGGGCCGGTGCTCACAGCCTTGATGGTCACAGGTCGAGCGGGATCCGCTATTTGCGCCGAAGTGGGAATCATGCGCATCACACAACAAATTGACGCCCTTGAATGCATGGGGATAGACCCCTTCCGATTCTTTTTAGCGCCCAAATATGTAGCCGCATTGATCTCGTTGCCTATGCTGACATTTTTTTTCGATGTGGTAGGAATTTATGGCGGATACCTCGTAGGAGTTAAACTCCTAGGTCTTAGTCCCGGTGCGTATTTTGACAGCATGCAGCGAAGCATTGTTTTCAAAGATATTACCATGGGCCTGATCAAATCCATTTTCTTTGGGCTTCAGATCGTCTGGATTTGCGCCTTTACGGGGTACACGGTAGAATTAAGAAGAAGGCCGGTCTTCGGGGCCGAGGGTGTCAGCCGAGCTACCACCACTGCGGTGGTGTTATCCTCGGTGTTTATCCTGGCATGGGACTATTTGCTGACGGCGGTGCTTCTATGACACAAGACCCAGTGATTCAGTTAATCAATGCGACTAAATCATTCGGCAAACAGACCGTATTGAACCAAATCAACATAGAGATTTATCCAGGCCAAACGACGGTCGTCGTTGGCAAAAGCGGACAGGGAAAGAGCGTCCTTCTGAAACTTATGTTGGGCCTTCTCAAGCCCGAAGGCGGTCAAATCCTGGTTATGAACAGGGATATCACCCGGTTAAAGACAAGGGACCTCACCGATATCCGGCTGCGATTCGGAGTGCTTTTTCAGGGCGGAGCCCTTTTCGATTCCATGACGGTTTACGACAACGTGGCCCTGCCCCTGCGAGAGAGGACCAAGCTGTCGGAAACGGAAATAGAGAAGAAAGTCATGGAACATTTGGAATTGTTGGGGATCGAAGAAAGTCGATGGAAGTATCCCGCACAGATCAGCGGTGGCATGCAAAAGCGAGTTTCATTGGCCCGGGCAATTCAACTGGATCCGGAAATCGTGCTGTTTGATGAACCTACCACAGGGCTCGATCCGTCAACAAGCAATGAGATTTATAACATGTTTTACCTTACTCATGAAAGATTGCATTATACCGCTGTCATAGTAAGCCATGATATTCCAAAAATTTTTAACCTCGCTGACCAGGTCGTGGTGTTGCACGATGGCCGGATACAGGAGTGTGCTTCCCCTGATGATATTCAACGGAGCCAAAATCCTATTGTCCGGCAATTGCTGGATTCCACCATGGGACCGGTCTACCTGAGCGAAGAGGCAGAGAAGAGGGATGAAACGATTTAGCTTAGAGTTGATTGTGGGTATCTTTTTGATTATAGGCTTTCTGGCCTTTATTTACCTTGCCGTCAAACTGGGGGAAGTGGACATTTTAAGAACGGGTGATTATAGTATCAACGCCCGTTTTACATCGGTCACGGGCTTGAAGACTGATGCAATAGTCGAGATCGCTGGAGTGCAGATAGGCAAGGTAAAGCGGATACGCCTGGATGACGATAGAGCCGTGGTGGAGTTACGGATTTATTCAGGGGCGAAGCTTCCTGATGATTCTGTCGCCTCAATCCGCACCATGGGAATTATTGGCGACAAGTATATCAAGATCAGCCTTGGGGGGTCGGATCGCTATATCCAGCCAGGAGGCATGATTACTGAGACCGAATCAGCCATTGACCTCGAGGAGCTGGTAAGCAAATACATATTCGGGAAAATATAATAGCCCTCCGATTAAACGAGTCGATAAGGGGCAATGAAGATAACGATATCAATTTGAGATCAGCGAGGGGAAAATGAGCGACATGGTCGCCTGAACCCAAATCTTTCGATGCATTGATTGACCAACTGATTCATGACATGGTGCAGAGCAAGCAATTCACGAGTTAGAAAGAAGATGCAGTTAAGAATCGGCAATAAAGGCAATAAACAGAAAGGAGATCAGGTCATGAGGAGCACGCGAGGGATATCTATACTTTTTGCGTTTATGCTCGCAGCTTTCCCCGGGATCTGCTCTGCCGAGACAAGATTTGCTGAGCTTCCAGCACCGGGAGAGGTTGAAGAAGCCATAGCAGACCCTCTGGAGTCAATGAATCGAGCTTTTTTTGATTTTAACGACAAGCTCTATTTCTGGGTCCTCAAACCTGTGGCAACCGGCTATAAGACGATCGTTCCTCAGCCTGCAAGGATTGGTGTGCGTAACTTTTTTTCTAATTTGGCCACCCCTATTCGGCTGGTCAATTGCCTGCTTCAGGCCAACTTCAAGGGCGTCGGAACCGAGATAGTGCGTCTTGTGATGAATACAACCCTTGGCATGGGAGGTCTTTTTGATCCGGCAAAAGAAGGATTGAACATTGAGAAACAGGAGGAGGATTTTGGACAAACCCTGGGATTCTACGGCGCAGGGCCGGCCTTTTATATCAATTGGCCCATTTTAGGGCCATCCAGCCTCCGCGACACTGTCGGCTTTGTCGGCGATCTTTTTCTCGACCCATTAAACTATCTGGTCGCTTCCATTCCGGCCAATATCGGCGTTAGATCCTACGATCGAGTCAACGAAACCTCCCTTACTCTGGGAGATTATGAAGATTTCAAGGATGCCGCCATCGATCCTTACATAGCCCTAAGGGACGCCTATCACCAATACCGCAAGAACAAAATCAAGGAGTAAAGCGGAAGAGCAAAAATTAAATGCCATCGGCGGGAGGAACTGATGATAAACAGCAGATGTTTTTCTTTGCGCATATCCATGGTAGTGGGAATGGTCTGGGTCGCATCGGCCCTTGCCGCCCAACAGGGCGCCGCAACACAGGCCGCCCGCCAGTCGATCACGCAATTACTGAACGTGCTGAAAGATCCAACGTTGAAAAAAAGCGAAAACAAAGAGAAACGGCGGTCGGAGATCATGAAGATTATTCAGACGCGCTTCGACTTTGCCGAGATGGCCAGAAGATCACTGGGTCGCCATTGGAGAGAGCTAAAGGAAGGAGAAAGGGACGAGTTCACAGATCTTTTCGCCCAGTTTCTACAAAACACATACATCAAGAGGATTGAAAAATACAAAAATGAAAAGGTCGTTTATAAACCTGAAGGGTCCATCGGGCCGGGGCGGGCGGAAGTGCGCACCATCATCGTCACTCCCAGCGCCGAAATTCCGATCTATTATCGATGCATGAGTGTGGGGAAAGACTGGAAGGTCTATGACGTGGTGATTGAGGGTGTGAGCCTGGTTAATAATTATCGCTCTCAGTTCAAACAGATAATGCTCAAAGAATCCTATAAAGGGCTCAGAGCCCGGTTGAAGACCAAAATTAAAAAAATGAATGCAGCTCGATAACTCATGGGCCTCACGGGTTTTAAGTTTCCGGTGAATTAAGGATCATTAGGGGATGGAACAAACAATCAAGGATGTCATCTGTAATCTAAGTCCCCGGATTAGATTATTCCACACAATGACCGATGAGGAATTTGGGCTCGTCTGCCCGTATTTCGATCTGTTGTCCTTTCCAGCGGGCACTTACATTTTCCAGGAAGGAGAGTTCGGGGACTGGATGGGCATCATCATATCCGGGAAATTAGAGGTTCAAAAATCCACCACCTTTCCTGGCAAACACCTTATCATGGCTTACATGAGCAAGGGTTCCGTGATCGGAGAGATGGCAGTAATTGAAGAGCAGCACCGCTCGTCCTCGGTTTATACCATGGAAAATACTGAATTGCTCATATTGAAAAAGGACCAACTGGAGGAGATCATTCGGAGCCATCCGGCCATTGGCGCAAAACTGCTGAAAGAAATCGCGTGGATCCTGAGCAGAAGGTTGCGCCAGTTGGGAGAGCGCGTGAAAGTTATTGTTTAATCTACTATCCATATGTTTGAATAATGCTTCACTTAATTTCACATGCCTTTTCCCGGCACATTTCTTTCCCCATGTTCCCAATCCCAAGCATTTGATAAGACGTATCATCCTTTCCCATCCTCGATCATGAACAGTTCACTGTCCGAGAATGGGGTTGAACCTTTGCCGGATGCAACAACCGGCAGCACCCCGATTCATTGCCCCTCATCCGCCCCTCTCCTGTCCATTAAATTTTCCACTGTCAGATTGATGGAAAGCGGTAATCCCATCTTGACAATTGTAGAATTAATATTTAAATACATGTTCATATATTCAGATGATTTTTTAAAAAGAGACTATGATGACATTTCAACCTGACGTCCACGAAAAGCTCTTGCATACTGATACAGAGGTGAACCCGTTTGTACATGGCATATTATCGGACAGGATTGCACAGGAACTGGCCGAAACTTTCAAGGTTTTAGGCGACCCAACGCGTGTAAAGGTGGTGCACACCCTGAGCCGGGAAGATCTGTGTGTTTGTGATCTTTCTTCTAAGCTGGACATCTCACAATCGGCCGTATCCCATCAACTCAGGGTGCTGCGCAATCTCAAGATCGTCAAAGGGATAAAAAGAGGGAGAAAGGTGTTCTATTCCCTTGTCGATGAGCATATAAGGAGGCTTTTCAGCGAAAGTCTCGAGCACGTAATGGAATGATCATCCGATTCGGATACAGGTCGCGCATGTCTGGTCATGGCGTTTAGTTTTTTGAACTTTCAAGGGTGGTGAAAGATGAGCAAGGAGAAAGCGAACGTTTGCACACTGAACCTCAACGCTATGGATTGCCCCGATTGCGCATCGAAAGTTGAAAAAGCGGTGGCTGAGGTCGATGGTGTACGCAACGTTCATGTGGATTTTCTGGGGCAAAAAATACGTGTGGAATTCGATCCTGAGCGTACATCCGAAAAAGTCATCGGGAACAAAGTCAATGACATTGGCTATAGAATTATCCCTGAAGATTATGCATCGGTCCTTTTCCATGTGGAGGGTATGTGCTGCGGTGATGAGTCCACGATAGTTAAAAAGGCGTTGGCCGGAATCGAGGGGGTCCGAGAGGTGTCCTTCCGACTTGTCTCCCAGGATGTCCGGATTGTGTTCGACCCCGGATTGGTTGTCATTTCCCGGCTCATTCGGGCCATCGAATCCACCGGGATGAAAGTCAGTGTCCGCGGAAAAGAGCCGGCCGACGCCAAGAGCCTCTGGATGCGACATAAAGGTTTCTTCAGTGCAGCCTTGTCGGGCGTACTGCTGGTCACCGGTATGGGGCTTCAGTGGCTGGCAGGGATGGGCGAATCCGGTGCAATGCCTTTATATGTAGCTGCCATGGCGGTCGGTGGAGCAGCCCTTGCCAGAAGAGGTTTAATCGCCATCGTCAACATGCGTCTGGATATGAACGCCCTGATGACAGTGGCGGTCATCGGGGCTGCCATCATCGGGGAATGGCTTGAAGGGGCCATGGTGGTCTTTCTTTTTTCCGTGGCACAGCTTCTGGAGTCCTACAGCCTTGATCGAGCACGTCGCTCCATACGTACCCTGATGCAATTAAGTCCAAGCCAGGCAATGGTGCGAAGGGATGGGAAGGAAAACATAGTGCCCGTTGATGAGGTAGGAATCGACGAGCTTATCATCGTTCGCCCGGGTGAACGCATTTCGCTGGACGGTATTATCACTTCCGGTAGATCATTCGTGGATCAATCCCCCATCACGGGAGAATCGGCCCTGGTGGAGAAGTCTGCCGGTGATGAGGTCTTCGCAGGCTCCATAAACGGAAACGGCGCCCTGGAGGTCAAGACGACCCACAGAGCGTCTGACACAACCCTTGCGCGAATCATTCACATGGTTGAAGAAGCGCAGTCGCAAAAAGCCCCCAGCCATTCCTTTGTGGATCGATTCGCCCTGGTTTACACGCCGACTGTTATCGTGCTTGCCGGGCTGGTGATGGTATTGCCGCCCCTTCTTCTGGGCCAGCCCTTTGTGGATTGGTTTTATCGGGCACTGGTGCTTTTGGTGATCTCTTGCCCCTGTGCACTGGTGATTTCCACTCCCGTTACCGTTGTTTCGGGGTTGGCCGCGGCTGCCAGCAGGGGGGTGCTGATCAAGGGAGGTGTTCATCTGGAGAATCTTGGAAAGGTACGGGCCGTCGCCCTGGATAAGACAGGGACGCTTACCCTTGGCAAGCCCCGTGTTGTGGACGTGATATCCCTGAATCAGAGGAGTAAAAATGAACTATTAACTATAGCTGCCGCAATTGAAAGTCGGTCAGAGCACCCCCTGGCAGCCGCTATAGTTGAGAAGGCCTGTGAAGAAGGATTGCCCTCCCTGGAGGTGCTGGACTTTCGATCGATCCCCGGAAAAGGAGCGATAGCAAAAATCAATGGCCATGAGTACGCCGTCGGTTCGCATCGGTTTTTCGATGAAATGAAATTTTGTACGCCACAAGCGGAACAGGTCATCGAGTCCCTGGAAAAGCAAGGACAGCAGGTTGTTGTGGTGGGGTGTGAACATGGCATCACTGGCATCATCACCATGGCTGACGCCATTCGGAGCCAGAGCCGGACAGCAATAACGGCTCTCAGAGAGGTGGGGGTGGAGATGGTAATAATGCTCACCGGGGATAACCGCATCACCGCCCAGGTCGTTGCTGAAAAGGTTGGAGTGGACGAGGTGAGTTCGGAGTTGCTCCCTCAGAAAAAAATGGAGGCCATTCAGGCTCTTCGCACCCGATATCCAGTGGTGGCTATGGTTGGTGATGGTGTGAATGACGCGCCGGCCCTGGCTTCGGCCACTATAGGGATTGCCATGGGCGCTGCAGGAACGGATCAGGCGCTGGAGACAGCGGATGTGGCCCTGATGGGAGACGACCTTTCTCTACTGGCATGGGCCATCCTTTTGGGGCGACGGGCGCTTCGGACAATCAAGGCAAACATCACCGTTGCAATTGGAATCAAACTGATCTTCCTTATAATGGCGGTGGGTGGTTTGGCCACGTTGTGGATGGCTGTTGCAGCGGACATGGGCACATCCCTGCTGGTCATTTTCAATGGTCTGAGGCTTTTTAGAGAACACCCCACTTCTTCCGGTTAATTCTCAATAAACATGAATGTCCGCAGGAAGGAGAACGGGTGCTTTTCCAAATGTTGTGCGGGATGTGTCAAAGTTGAATGACATGAAGAATTACATGCCCTCCCTTAACAGGAAAACCCGACAGCGGTTCGACCGGATCGCCCCGATCTTTGATCTCATGGAGTGGCCCATGGAACGGTTGTTCATGGGTGCATGGAGAAAGCGGGCACTTTCCGAGCTGGGTAATGGGCGGCTGCTGGAAGTGGGCGTGGGTACGGGGAAAAACATGCCGCTGTATCCTCCGGGAACTACAGTGTCTGCTGTTGATATCAGCCGGAAAATGCTGCTACGGGCCAGGCGGAGAGTCGACCGGCACCATCATGGCGAAATACAGTTGATGATGGCCGATGTGCAGGCGCTTCCCTTCGCCTCGGGCACGTTTGACCAGGCATTGGCTACCTTCACGTTCTGCTCGGTCCCCGACCCTGTACAGGGATTATGTGAGGTGGGACGCGTCGTGCGGCCCGGCGGCGTCATTGTTATGCTGGAGCACATGCAACCACAAAGCCTATGGCTGGGGAAGCTCTTCGATTTCTTGAATCCCCTGGTGATTCGGATCCTGGGCGACAACATCAACCGGAAAACCCTGGAGAATGTGCAGAGTGCCGGGCTCCGAATCCGGCGGGTGATAGATGTAAAAGGTGATATCGTGCGAATCATAATCGCCACAGCAGGGGCCTGTGAAAAATAACTTTGTGTTTAAAACTTTTTGAGAACATTTAATTCATTCTGCGTTCTATTCACAAAGGAAGCAATGAATTATCCTGGATCATTCTCACCTCCATCCATCACCCTCAGCCATTTCAATAACTCCAGGTCCCGCTCTTTCATGAGTTCCTCTGGGGCGCGGCCACAGTAGTCAAAAAATCCCCGGCCGCTTTTGACGCCCAGCCGACCCTCGGCAATCATTTCCTCCAGAAGATTTCTCGCATCATCATCGGTATCGGCCAGATGGATAGATGGGTTCCTCAAGACATTGCGCGCCAGGTCCACGCCCGCATAGTCTATGCGGCGGACCACGCCCAGGACGGGCAGACGGATCCCCAGGCTCCAGCGCACGGCCTCGTCGATCTCCTCCGGATCAAACACGCCCCTGGCCAGCAGGGACAGCACTTCCCTGCCAATGGCGCGCTGGATCCGGTTGACGATGAAGCCGGGGATAAACTTTTTGAGAACCACCGGGTGCTTCCCCATCTCCCTGAGCCAGCCCACCACCCGGTGCACCGTATCCCGCGAGGTGCCGGGCCCCTTGACCACATCCACCAGAGGGATGATGTGGGGCGGGGCATACCAGTGGGCGATGATGACCTTGTCCGGCCGGGAGGTGGCGACAATTTCGAAGATATTCAGGTAAGAGGTGTTGCTGGCCAGGATGGCGTGTGGAGGGCAGTGGCGATCCAGCAGTGTGAAGACTTCCCGCTTCACGGTCGCATCTTCGAACACGGCCTCGATGGCCAGCGCCACGTCCGCAGCGGCCTCCTCGATGCTGGTCGATGTTCGGATACGGCCCAGCACAACCGCATCCTCTCCCGGGTCAATCCCTGCTTCACGAAGGGTCTGGAGGTTGGCCCGGATGAAGCGCAGTGCCCTCTCCAGGCATTCGGGATCCTGATCGGTCAGTCGTACCTGGTGCCCTGCGGTTGCGAAGACCTGGGCCAGCGAGTGGCCCATCGTACCTGCCCCAACAACAAGAACGTCCATGGGAACTCCTTCAAAGAGATATTTGATGGGATAACAGGATCATCATTGCAAAATTATCGATGACCATTTCAACACTATCAATTCAATAAATTAGAGATGCTAATTGCTAAATTTGCATTTTGCAATAAATCTTCATCCCGTTATCCCGTCACATTCTTCAACGAGGCAGATCATGGGCCGGGATTTGGGCCCGCGGCAGGTGAGAAGGCTCTTCGGCCGGTGTGGGTTCCCCGGTTGTTTTAGATTCCGAAGGAGCCTTGCCGATGGGTAGAATTACTTCGAAACGGCTTCCCTCGCCCAGGCGGCTGATGGCGCGGATCTCTCCGCCGTGTCTTTCGGCGATGCGCTGAGTGATGGCCAACCCTAGTCCGATACCCCTCTCCTTTGTGGTAAAAAAGGGCTGAAATATCCGCTCCAGGTCCTCCTCGGGAATCCCGTGTCCCGTGTCCTCGACGCTGAGAGTAACGGCATCGGCCTGGGCTTCGGCCGTCAGAATATCTGTTCGGCCAGTGCAGACTCGAATGGTCCCGCCCGTGGGCATTGCCTCAGCGGCGTTAAGTACGAGATTGACGATGATTTGATGCAGTGCATCGCTATCAGCCCGGATGATGGGAATGTTGTGCCCCAAGACCATCTCCACATTGATTCCGCGAGAGGCAAACTGAATCCCGAACATTCGTACGGTCTTTTCAACCGCCTGGTTGATATCGAGAGGCTGGAAATGAATCTCGAAAGGCCGTGCGAACTTCATAAAACGGGTCAAAACAGCATCCAGCCGCCCCACTTCATCTCCGATGACCTCCAGCATGTCCGTTTGACTGGCGTCGTCGTTTTCTCCCTTGAGAACTTGAACAGCCCCCTTGATGGATCCCAGCGGGTTCTTAATCTCATGAGCCAGGCCGGTGGCCATCTCTCCCAGAACCGCCATCTGCTCATTCCGCTTCATTCTCTCATACATTGCTATGTTCTGAACACGATCGGCCACCTGATTGACCACTGTACCCAGCATGGCCATTTCATCGTGAGAAAAGCTTTCCATGGGGTTTACGCTTTTGAAGTTCAAGAACCCCTGCACATTATCTTTACCCATCAGCGGGACGCAAACTTCTGCGTCCAAACTGTGCAGGATGCGCTCCAGTTCTTTCTCAGGGCCGGCGGCCCAGGCATAGGTTATCTGCTGGCGAAGTTCTTCCAGCAGGACAGGGGCGTTGCGCTCCTGGAAGTATCGAATCAGGAGAGACCCGTTAAGCCACTTGGGAAGGGGTGGTGCATCACTCTCCAGGGCGAATTCCCCCATGAGGGTATACACGCCGCTCTGTCCGTTTCGCAGAAGGTAGAGGGAACAGCGTGCAGTGCGATTGGTACGCCGGAACCCTTCCAATAAGATGTGTACCAACGCATCAAGCTCAAAAGCACTTCGAATGCTGTTGCTCAATTCTTTGAGCCGTGCCATGAATTCCTTTTTATACTTGAAGAACATGGCGTTAGTCAGCCGTTCGATAAATGTCCGCAGCGGTTCCAGAAGGATCAGGATGACAAAGGATGCTACCAATGTGTTGAAAATGGATAGTTGTCCCTTTTGACCCACCCAGAACACGAGGATGCCGTAAACACCTGCAATGGCTACTACCAGGAGCAGTAAGACCAGAGCCTTGCCCATTATTTCCTGAAGGTCAAGCAGGCGGTAGTTAATGATGGTGAGGAAAACGAAGTAAATGTAAAGGGTCAGCGCCGTGTTAGCCAGTGGTGGAACGGAAAGTCCCCACCCGGAGAAAAAATCCGTTACGCCCACTATCATGGCAACAACAACCCCGATGGTAAGATAGTTCAGGCGCGCCTTTTCAAGAGCGTTGCCGGACGCATATACGGCGGGAAAAACCAGCCTCAAGCATACAAATGCAGCCAGCATGGGATAGGCCAGGCCCCAGAGTTTCCATGCTTCAGGCGGGCCGAAGGAGATAAGCTTGAGGACAAAAGAGGCGCAGCTAACAATTAATGCACATTTGAAAATACGATCAGAACCCCGGCCGTATTGATGAAACGCTCTAAAAATAAAGCGAATTGCCGCGGGAATTGACAGATAGAATCCCAGATTCTCAATATAGCTCAAGAAAGAGAAGCCCGATACAAGGTGCAAAAACAGCGATATCTTCCAGATGAAAAGACTGGCGCATACCACCGCAAACGACCTGTAAATACTGTCTCTACGGTTTTTCAGAAACAGTGTGATACACAGAGTCAAAAATACGATGGCCGCGATCAGGGCGCTCTGTATCTGGATATTCACGGCAAAATGACTTCCCGCAGCAAATTCGGTTAAGGCCCTTATCCATCATTTGCATGTATCCAGAAAGGGCCATCTCGAATTTCGTGGCCGTGAGTATAGTACTCTCCCTCTGTGAGGATAAGCCCTTTTCTTCACGGGAGCGACATCGATTATGTCCTCAAGAACAACCATGCCCTCTCGGGCACTACGAAAATTATTACAAAAGGAAAAGTTCTTGATAGAAAAACAGGATCAAGAAAATCCGGATAATCCTGTTATCCCATTAAAAATCTTTTGCATATTAAATCAGATTTCCTTTTACGTGTGGGATTGCAAGTAATTGACGGCATCCTGGACCGTCTGGATCTTTTCCGCATCCTCGTCGGGAATTTCAAGGTTAAACTCGTCTTCAAATTTCATCACCAGTTCCACGATATCCAGTGAATCGGCTCCCAAATCCTCCACGAAAGTGGAGTCCATTTTGACATCTTCCACATTCACTCCCAGTTCCCTCATGATGATATCAATGACCTTTTTTTCCACATCGTTGCTGCTCATTGCCTCTCCTTTTCTACTTATTAAATTTAGTTGACAGCGATTTACACACTCCGACGGTCTCTATGGGGGGTGACCGCAATCCTTTACACATGATTCGTTCCCCGATATTTACCTTTACATCAAGCTTATTTACCACATGACACATAAAAATGCATCCTGCCGAACAATTCCAGTCCTGATATCCGGCAATTGTATTGCGAGCTTTACACTTTCGCCAAAAAAAGATAACTCCATTTGCCTCATACAGCAAGCAAAATCAGTGCCATGGTCATTGCGTATTCCGAAAATAACGGAAAGCTGCCAACGTCTTAAAATAACAAAAAATTTTAAAGGAAAAAAATAATTTTTGAAGGATGGCCGCGATGAAAGTGCGCATATCGTTTCGCATCGCCCGGATTCCTGCGAACCATATTTCCGATTAATCAATGTCCATCTGGAAACTATAAAAATTTATTCTCACCCCTTATGATATGAATGATTGATAAAAAATTGAATATGTATAAGAAAGCTAATACTATCAGCAAGCTATATTATAAAAGAATCTTTCTTTCCCCAAATGAAGAGGGAAAAAGCAGGGTTTCCGGATGAACACCAGGTAGAAAATATCTCCGGATTGTGATATAGCTGTGTCCAAAATGCCAATTAATTCTTGCCCTCTCGCCCCCGCTTGCGGGGGAGAAGAAAACAACGCAGGGCGCGGCGCGATTCGCCACTATCACTGCTGGTGCAGCCCCTGAATGATAATTATGATGAACTCCACCTGTGGCATAAGTGTCTCGCCTATGAGGAATCATGGCCGGGACGGCCATGCCCTAAAGATTTTCTAAAGATATTGTGATTCGATGATGACAGAAACAGTGATCTTTTCATGGAGCGGCGGCAAGGACAGTGCACTAGCACTGTATGAAATTCAACAAAATCAAAACTATACCGTTTTTGCCCTTCTTACAACCATAACGAAAGATTTTGATAGAATAAGCATGCACGGGGTGCGGCGGGTTTTGTTGCAAAGACAGGCCGAATCCATTGGACGAGAAGGGAACCTGTCTGCAATAAACATGAAGGCGGTTTTCCCTCTATGGATGAGAAATACCGCCGATCTCGCCAAAAACTTTATAGACCGGGGTTTCAAGGCGGTTGTTACCTGCGTGGATTCACACGTTCTGGATGAGGAGTTCGCCGGAAAGGTGATTGACCTGCGCTTTCTGTCCGGTCTTCACCCTGATGTCGACCCTTGCGGTGAGAATGGAGAATTCCATTCATTCGTGTTTGACGGCCCCCTTTTCAAGCAACCGGTGAAATTCAAAAAAGGGGAAGTAATATTGAGGGATAACAGGTTTTATTATTGTGATCTGAGGCCGGCAGACTGATTCTCCTCAACCACACCGGCCACGTGGTGCATCCTTGCCTGATATTTCCCGGCCTTCCGGGGAAAGGAGGAATACAATGATGAGAAAGACAGCATTTTTTGTTGCGGCATTGCTTATGATGTCGGGTACTGCTTTCGCTCAAACCATTCCCGTGCCGACCTCGCAGCAGATGTTTTCATACCCTCCTACCGCCGACCCAGTGCTTGACGCGGACCCCGCCGCGGCGCGGCCTGTGGGCGTCGGTTCCGTTGCGGCAGGCGGCCTCACTCTCACGTTGCGAATCAGTTTTCTTCAATTTTCAGGCCCGGTGGATATCTACTTTCTTATCGCTTCTCCGGTGGGAATGTTCTATTTACGATCAGACGGGACATTTCAACCGTTCTCAGGAGAAATCGAGCCATTGAAATCGAACACAACCGGCCCCATAGATGAGAACCTGTTCGGTGATGTTCCCACCTCGGCGTTGCCCCCCGGGACATACTTCCTCTATTGCGCAGCGGCGTCTCCCGGCAGCCTGGAAAGATTCTATGCGTGGGAAACGTATTTCGAAATTCAGGGGCCAGGTCCGGCGAACGGATGCGGGGACTATACAGGAAGCCGTCAGTTTTCCATGTCATTTGATCATACTGCTAATGTTGATGTGGAGAGTTTTCATGAGCAAATAAGGACAATAGGCAGTGTCCCTTTCACCCTGCAAGCAGATGGCACCCTGACGGGCGAAGGCACTATCCAGGTATCAATAAGTGGCCAGGCTGATGAGTGCACATTCAGCGGCACCGGTACCGTACATGTTACCATCAGCGGTCAGTTGTCATTCGACGAGACTTGCGCCCCCATGCTGAATATTACGTTTAATGAAATATGGTACCAGAATACCATTGTAACATGGGTCTGCCCGGGGGCTGTTTTCTCTGAGAACCAGCCGACAGTGAATGTCACGCACAATCTGACATTTCCCGTGATAAACGGCCACACAATATCGGGTCCTGTCATTGCGCCCGGAGCATCCGGCACCTATAGCTGGACCCTGTATGTTCAATAGTTGATCGGTAAAACGAGCAAGAGCTTTTGAGGAGAGGAGCAGGAGACAATGATCAGGCTTCGGCCCACCTCTGTTCCAGGGTTTCCCCGTTGCGGCTTACTATCCGCATGCCGTTCATTGCGCCCTCCTCCCCTCTCATCGAACCGGACGTACGGATTTCCCGCATCCGGCTCTCTCGGAGACTCTCGCCCCGGGCATTCGCAGGGATTTGCGCGAATAGAACGATCACAGGCACACAAGGGCCAGGAGACTCATCGATGTTGATCAGAATCAGCCCCTTTTCTTGATCCCATCTGTAATATTGACCATCTCCAGCAAGGTCGGGCCCAAAACAACGATGTGATCCTGCGCATAAATTAATTGCGCAGCCGAATGGGAACATCATCCACACGGGTAAAGGCAGCCACCGGCACCCCCCCCCGAAAGCTGGAAATGCCTGCCGTACTTCCCCTCCAGGAAGTAAACAGCTGCCAGGATCTTGGAGGCTATCACTGCGACCTGTCATCTCGGTCACGTTCTGTAATGAATGTCAATCCCCTTTTGGTGCGAAGTTCCTTGATCCTCCCGCCGACGTTGAGATCCTTGACCTCCGTCTTGATGTCCCGGCTCATCGATTGTACGCTTCTCCACCCTTAAGCCCTTGTTTTTTCTTATATATGTTACCCGGGAGGCTGTTGGGTTGTTAAGAATATTTTTATTGTTATCAAATATATTTTGATGTTGCCAAATAAAAGGCAGGTTTTCGAAGGAGGTTCTTTTGGATTCTTAGGCCTCAACGTTCGGCCAGTTGTGTCATCGCGGCCACCCACTCCGGTGATGTCCAGTCCTTCGGCCCGATGATCCTTTGAACGAGAATCCCGTCCTTGTCAATTATAAAGGTCTCGGGTAAGCCTATCACGCGGTACAACCAGCTAAGCTGATTGTCGGGATCAAGCAGGATTGTAAAGGTGAGTCCATTTTCTCTCACGAATTTCCTTACCTTCTCTTCGCTGTCGCCTCCTGTATCCTGGCTTGCCGCCAGCACGATGAACGACCGGCCGCGCATGATCCAATGAAGTTTTTCGATCATAGGCATTTCATAAACACACGGTGGGCACCAAGTGGCCCAGATGTTGAGGAAGACAACCTTTCCCCGGAGATCAGAAAGACGAATCAGTCTCCCCGCCAAATCCCGCAGCTCAAAATCGGGGGCAGGTTGGCCCACCTCGGGGGGGTTGCCGAACATCAAGTTTTTGATCGACAACATCGGGCCGCCTTCCCTGTCTCGACGCACGGAGGCGAAGAAAAAATAACTGAAACCAACGACAGCAAATGCCAGGAAAAGTATGAAAAGCTTTTTTTTGAGACTCACGGCTTCACCCCGGGGACAACGGAATAGGACACAGGATTTTAAGATTCGAAGACAGATCTAAAGGCTCGACCATTCCCTGAGCCAGTTGTATCTCCCGGGATTGTTTGAAAGCAAGGTAACCATTGCCTCCCCTGATTCCTCTTTATACGTATAACAGGACGATACCGGTCATCCAGTTCAGGGTCCTGCCGGGCTGCGTTTTCACGAAATTGTCCGCGTTTTTTAGAGTTGCTCTTTATACCCCTGAGAATCGTATATCCTATTGAACACCTGAACGCGTAAAAAGTGATCTTCATGACTGTCATTCTCTGCTTTAAGCAGCTAAATTCTCCGCAACCACCTGGGAACCTCACCGGGATATTCCTGTTCAGTCACTTCCTCCGATTCAGGGATCTTGCCATTTCGTCCACACGGTAAATGGCCTGAAGGACATCTTCCGACGAGACGGGGAATGGGAGATTGTGGATGGGGCTGCCCTCGACGGTCATGCGCCGTGTACCCTGGGCCAATTGGGCCTCCGGGGCGTGTCCCATGCCCAGCGCCTCCAGGGTCAGCGGAAGGCGAATGTCGCGGAGAAAGGCCATCAGGTTTCGCAGTTCGGCATCCTCCTGTTCCAGGGCGAGTTGCACCAGCATGCCGAAGGAGACTACCTCGCCATGAAGCAGTTCGTGGACACCCTCGATGATGGTCATGGCGTAAAGAAACACATGGGCACCCACCTGGCGGACACGTACACCGCCTATTCCTCCAGCAACTGCCGTCAGGAGGAGGTTGACCCCGATCATTTTCTCCACAGCGGGCGTCAAACGCTTTTGCTCCACGTCTGCGCAGGCTTCTCTTCCGTACTGGAAAATCTCCTCGCGAAGATGTCGAGCCAGATGGACCGAGCCGTCCACCCTGGGATCCATCTTTATCCTGGAGGCCGTTATGCGACCTTCGTACCACTTGGACAGCGCATCTCCCATGCCCGATGAAAGCAAACGGGCAGGCGCCTCGGCGATTATGCGGCTATCTACCAGGCAGAGCCTCGACCCGGTCCCATCCACAGTTGTCAAACGCACTCCCTTCTCATCGTACAGAACCGCCGCCGCAGAAGCACAGGAACAGGTGGCAGCGCTCGTGGGGATGGTGATCAGGGGACGGCGTGTACGTTCGGCCACGAATCGGCTGGTATCAATGGCTTTGCCCCCTCCGGTTCCCACGACGGCGTCCAAGCCTTCGCGGTCCACTATGGCCATCAGGCGAGCAACCTCGGCCTCCGTACATTCGCCGCCGAAGCGGACAAAGCTGGGTTGAACGCCGCACTGGCTGAAGCTCCTCTCCAAGCGCGCGTTAATGAGCCCGGCCACCAACTCATCGCCCAGGACCAGAGGCTTTTCTCCCAGGGGAGCTATCAGCTCTCCGGCGCGGTCCAGCACTCCTTCCTCCTGGATGTATTGCTGAGGTGACATATAGATGCTATCCATTAATTGCTACCCCCCACTCTGAATGACAGTGATAACACTTGATGACAATGGAATCCAATAATTCCTGTCGCAAGCCCCGGCTTTTCCTCAAATGCACAAAACGGGAACAGAATCAGCCAGGAAATCTCATCCAACAGCAAGAATTCCATTTTAGTACTCTCTGGTGAGTCGGCCTGTCAAGGAAAAAAGCATTTATACCATCCTCGCGTCTGTAAGCAAAATAATGCGTCAATTCCCTTCATTATGTTATGGATCAGGATGGTCAGACATTATCTCTTCTCCTCTGAAGTCAAAAAATTTTAATGGCGGGTCAACTTAAAATTGACACGCGTGAACACTTGGGATATGATTTTTTTATATTGAAAACCCGATGTCTGCCGACGGCGGCGGATGAGGGCGATCAGGGAAGATGCGGTTGCCCGGATGCCCGACATGAAGGGTATTACCTCCTCAAAGGAGAGGCCCTTTTGCACTGAAGAGCTATATGGTGTTTTGATTCACACAAAGGAGGAAGCATGGTGTTATTCGCGAAAAGATCGGAGTTACTCGGCACGGAAAACGCGTTCAAAGTAGGCGAGGATATTCGCCGCGTGGAGGCCTCGGGGCGGGATGTTATCCGACTTAACCTGGGAGAGCCGGATTTCAACTCAGCGGACAACATCAACCTTAAGGCCAAACAGGAGATTGACAGGGGCAATTCCCACTACACCGACCCTGCCGGTATCCCTGCGCTCAGGGAGGCCATCGCCGAGCAAGTAGGCCGCACCCGCGGCTTTTCCGTGATCCCGGAGCAGGTGGCGGTCTTTCCGGGAGCCAAGCCATCCATCGCTTACACCTTGCTCACGTACGTGAATCCTGATGACGAGGTCATATACCCCAGCCCCGGATTCCCCATTTACGAGTCGTGGGTGATTTACGTGGGGGCCCGGCCTGTACCTTTGCATCTGGAGGAGAGCAGAGGATTCGCTTTCACCGCAGAGGATCTGGACAAGCTTCTTACGCCCCGAACCCGGGTTCTGATCATCAACTCCCCATCCAACCCCACTGGCGGCGTGCTCTCACAGCGTGACCTGGAGGAAATTGCGGAGGTGGTACGCGCGCGCACCGACGAAAACTTTCGGATTTACTCCGACGAGATATACGAACAGATTCTCTTCGACGGCAATGTGCACCGGAGCATTACATCATTGCCGGGGATGCGAGAGCGCACCATACTGGTCAGCGGTCATTCCAAGACGTATGCGATGACGGGCTGGCGTCTGGGCTACGCGGTATTGCCCACGGTGGAGGAGGCGAACGCCTTCAAGCAGCTCAACATCAATATTGTTTCATGCGTCCCGCCCTTCATCCAGGAGGCCGGCGTGGAGGCCCTCCGGAATCCGGCCAACCCGGCCATTATCGCCGAGATGTCCCGGCAATTCCAGTTGAGGCGCGATATGGTTGTGGACGCGCTCAATGCCATCGACGGCATAACCTGCGCCAGGCCCGGCGGGGCATTTTACGTCTTCCCCAATATCGCCGGAGTTTGTGACAAGCTCGGAATACTCAGGGCTTACGAAGGCCTTCCCGCACAGCAGAAAAAGCGGTCCTCGCCGTCAACCCTGTTCCAGCTCTTCGCCCTCTACCGACACGGTGTCGCCACCCTCGACAGGCGTTCATTCGGCGTGGTTGGATCGGAAGGAAGGCACTTTTTGCGCCTCTCCATTGCGGCCGACCCGGACACACTCAAAGAGGGGATCAACCGCCTGAAAAATGCATCACGGGACTCCGAGGGCTTTGCGGATTTCTTCAGCCGCATGCCGGAGCGGTGAGGTTCGTCAGACGGTGGGATATACATTCCTTCTGCAATTTCCATTTCTGGATACTTGAGTATGAGTCAAGTACCGATATTTTATCCCAGATATCAATCCGGGTTAAATCCTGAAACTGAAAATGATTTTAATCGATTTTACTACGGCGATAATGTGGCGGCACTTAAAGAGCTGTGCCTAGATCCGGCTATTAAAGGCAAAGTTAAGCTGATTTATATTGATCCACCGTACTCAACAGGCCAAGCCTTTATTGGAAGTAATTACGAAAATGCGTATATGGATAGATTCAAGAATGATGAAGAGTTTTTAGATTTTCTCGAAAAAAGGCTTGTTTTATTGCATGAGCTGCTCGCTTTTGATGGAAGTATTTATCTCCACATAGACACAAAGATCGGTCATTATGCAAAAATATTGATGGATAAAATCTTTGGAAAAGAGAATTATAGAAACGAGATCACGCGTATTAAATGCAATCCTAAAAATTTCTTCAGAAAAGCCTATGGAAATGTTAAAGATGTTATTTTCTTTTACTCCAAGACCAAGCCGAGCGGCAATGACCCAATGGTCTGGAATGATTACAGGAGACCTCTTACAGATATTGAGATAGCAAAACAATTCCCGAAAATAGATAAGAATGGTCGCCGCTATGCGACAACTCCTCTTCATGCAAAAGGCGAAACCATTAAAGGGCCCACAGGCCAACCCTGGAAAGGCCGTAAACCGCCAAAAGGAAGACACTGGAGATATCCGCCGGAAGAGCTTACCCGGCTGGATGAGGCCGGATTAATTGAGTGGTCTGCTACCTGCAACCCCCGAAAGATTATTTATGCGGATGAAAATGCGGGGAAAAAAATTCAGGACGTTTGGGTATTTAAGGATAAGGGCTTTGAAAATTCAATGTATCCCACAGAAAAAAATCGGGAAATGCTGGATCAGATCATTTTACAGTCTTCCAATGAAGGAGATACTGTACTTGATTGCTTTGCCGGATGCGGGACAACATTGTTATCATCCGAAAAACACGGAAGAAGATGGATCGGCATAGATAATTCAAGAGTTGCTTTATTTGCCACATTGAAAAACCTTTTTTCAAATAGGGTCTCTTCACGTTTTCAAATATATTATCCCGAGTTATCCGCGGCTTCATCAGATCTTGTCATAACGCTTCACTGTATTAACAAAGTGGAACCGCGGAAGAATTTGTTTGATAAACAAAAAGATATTATAGAAGTCCATATCACTGAAATAAAAACCGCTAAAAAATATCAGTTCAACAATCCGGGATTAATTTTTTCCGCTTTCAAACAGGATGATAGTTATCTAATTCACAATGAAACCATCGATTATAAAAATGGTAATTACAGCGTATCGATCCATAAAAGCGATGCTAAAAAAGATATTTTTTTAATAGTTTTTGACATTCATGGAAATGAATGTATTGTTAATATCAGCAGTAATATCTTTAACAATAGTAATGCCCCCGAGAATAGTTTTTTTACATAACGAATTTTTAAAAAGGTTTTTACCGCAGGACAGAAAAACTTTGCAAAGACGAAAGATGATTAGCAGCCCAGGTGCCGCTCGCTGCTTCTTCCTCCCATGTTATTGTTCAAAGGGGAAAAGCCATCTCTTACCCTGAGGCGAGCCATAAAGCCCAAAGTTATCACCATAAGGAGGTCAAGAAAATATGGAATCCGGCTCTTCTTCATCCGTTTCATCCGGCTCTACGACCCTGGAGCTGAATGCCAGGTATTCTCTGGAAGAGACTATTACTCACATGCAAGTTGTTTCCGACATGGCGGACCAGCTCATCGACATCATGCTGAACTATCGACAGAGCGGACATCCCGGTGGCTCCCGCTCCAAGATCAGAATACTGACGGCTCTCTTCCTCAGCGGCCGCATGCGATACGACATTCGGAGACCCAAGTTCTCCTTCAACGACAGGTTCGTCCTGGGTGCCGGCCACACCATCCCCAGCATATACGCTCTTGTGTCCATCCTGTACGAAGCCCTGCGGCTCAAACACCGGCAAACAGGCGATGAGGCCTATCGGTTCGATCCCCATCTCGCAATCCTTAAGGAAGACCTTGTCGGGTTTCGGCGACATGGCAGCAAGCTGCCCGGGCATGCTGAAACCACCACCGGCGTGATCCATGCCAACACCGGCCCCTCGGGCCACGGGTTTCCCATCGCCGTCGGGATTGCCCTTGCACTGGATCTGGCCCAGTGCCCGGCGAGGGTCTGGTTCCTGGAGGGAGAAGGCGGTTTCACGCCGGGAGGCACCCACGAGACCGAGAACGCCCTCTGGGCGGCCCAGTTGGGTAAAAAGTTCATCGTGCTTGAGGATTTCAACGATGCCTGCATTGACCGGATCGTAAGCGAGGTCATCCCCTGCCCGCCTACCATCCAGTGGGAGGCCCACGGGTGGACGGTCCGGGAAGCTGTGGAAGGGATGGAGCTCAAGAGTATCCTGGAGGTGCTCAAGCAGCTTGATGAAGATGAGAGCGAAGCGCCCAAAATAGGCGTTTTTCATACCCTTAAAGGGAGGGAGTATGGTGTGATAGGGCCACCCTCCCACGGGAAGCCCCATAACTTGAACTCACCCGAGTTCTGGGAGACCAAGAAGGAGTTCCAGAAAAAGTACGGAATCAGGTTCAGCGGCTTCGGGGAGGGGATTGATGCCAGCGACGAAAAGGCCATCCGACGGCAATTTACAGAGAACGTGAACGTGGTCATGGGCGTTCTTGAGCGCAACCAGGAGTTGGTGGACTTCATTTGCCACAGCCTGCTGGCAGCGGCCATGCAGGTGCCCAAGGCGGCGGCCCTGCGCGTTGATAGGAAGGTCAACGCCTTCGAGGACGAGAGGCTGCGAGTGGAACACCTCCCCTCCCACCTGTTCGCCATGCCGGGAGAAAAAAGGGCCAACCGCGAGGCCCTGGGACTGTGGGGCCAATACGTCAACCGGGTGACAGGGGGAAAGCTTATCAGCTTCGCCGCCGATCTGTCAGGATCGCTCAACATCCGCCCCATAAGTGCTGACTTCGGAATTTACAACACCAACAACCGAACAGGGACGGAATTTCCGTCCGTGATAACCGAGTTCTTCAACTCCGGAGCCTCGGCCGGCATTGCTTCCACCAATTTCGCAGAAAACCCGGAGAAGTCGTTCAGCGGGTTTTATGCCATTCACGGCACGTACGGCTCCTTCGTGTACCTGGGATACGGCCCCATGAGAGTGTTCAGTCAGATGGCGCAGGACAGTCCCATCCGCGTGGGCAAGGTGATTTACCTTGCCGGGCATTCGGGGCCCGAGACCGCCGATGACTCTCGGACCCACTTCGGGATATTCTCCCCGGGAGTAACCCAGCTTTTCCCGGAAGGGCAAATAATTAATTTGGTCCCCTGGGAATTCAACGAAGTGCCCGTGGTCCTCTCAGAGGCGCTACAGCAGCGTGCGCCCATTATCGCGCTGCACCTCACACGGCCGGCCATTACCATCCCCGACCGGGGGGCTCTGGGGGTCGCCTCCCACATGGAGGCGCGCAAAGGCGCCTACCTCATCAGGCCTTACGATGAGAACGCTCCGAAAATGGGTGTGGTGGTGGTTCAGGGAACAAGCACCACAGACAATCTGCTGCGCATACTCCCCCGGCTCCGCGATGAGGGGCTGAACGTCAAGATCGTGGCGGCCGTCAGCGCCGAGCTCTTCATGCTCCAGGACGAGGATTACCGTCAGCGGATTTATTCACAGGGGGATCGGCTCGACTCCATGATCATCACCAATGCTTCCAGGAAGCTCATGAGCGCATGGTTCAACCCTCTTAACGAGGAATACGCCCTGTGCGCGGACAGGGACAACCGCTGGCGGACGGGTGGCACGGTAACTGAGGTATTGGCCGAGGCCCAGCTCTCGGAGGATCACATCCTGGAGGGCATCCGCCGGTTCGCCCTGGAGCGGAAAAGCCGGTTGGAACGGATAAAAAGAGAGTTTGATCTGGTGTAGAGCCAACTCCTATAGGTAAGGGCATACCCGTGAGAAGATCAATAATCCATCCCGGAGATTCATCATGATCCCGTTGCGCGACCGGAACCCTTCGGGAAGCTTTCCTGTTGTCACCCTGCTCATCATCGTGGCCAACATGGTGTTGTTTATCTACGAGTTGGGCATGGGATACCGGCTGGAACGCTTTCTTATGACGTGGGGGCTGGTTCCGCTCAAGGTCCGCTATTTCTTCGCTGTGCAGGAGATCGGGATGGCCGATGTTTTCTTGCCCTTTTTCACCTCTATGTTCCTGCACGGAGGCTGGCTGCACGTTATCGGCAACATGTGGTATCTCTGGATATTCGGGGACAATGTGGAGGACCGCCTTGGGCACGCCCGGTACTTTCTTTTTTATATCATCTGCGGGTTGGGAGCGGCACTGACGCACGTATTGTTCAACATCAACTCGGGCATGCCAGTAGTGGGCGCCAGTGGGGCGGTGGCGGGAGTGCTCGGGGCTTACATGTTCAGCTTCCCCAAAGCCCGTGTCCTGACCCTGGTCTTCATTTTCATCTTTATTACAACCATTGAGATCCCCGCTTACTTCTTCCTTGCTTTCTGGTTTATATTGCAGTTTCTCAGCGGCACCATGTCCATTGCGGCAAGTTCGGGCGATGCGGGCGGAGTGGCCTGGTGGGCTCACGTGGGGGGATTCGTGCTGGGGATCCTCCTGATCACCCGCATGCGCCGTCATCGTCAGTCCCGGCAGCAGCGATATGTCGTCCGCTTTGACGACTGAAATATGACCATCCCGGAATAGACGCTTTCCCTCACTACCAGAGAAAATTACGTTTGATAGTTATGATCCCCAACCTGAGTTTGGGGTCGGTAAGTTAACGGATCGGTGAAAAGGGTCTTGTGACGCGCATTTAGGGGGATAGAGAAAAATCGGCGTGCGTCTACACTTTGGTAATGTCATCCACTTTAAGGGTGACATAATCATATTGCATTAACACACACTTTAGGGGTGGTTGTTGACAATAATCAAGCAATTAAAGTTTTATTTGCCGACCTAATAGGATAATCTTACTCCTCAATTACCTCCGCTAATCTGTGGAGGGCTTCTTCGAGGGCATCGGCTGCGCGGTTTCGTTCCCGAATGCAGCCGGTGAGAATCAAATGATATGCCTCGCTATCCGGGTCCAATTTGGCCAGCCGGGGCGCATAATAGAGTCCGGGAAATCGCGTTTTAAGGTGGCTCAAGCCGTAATGATCATGGCCGTATCGGCCGGCAACGGAAGCAAAAGCGTGTGTAAGGACGCGTGAGAGGCGCATGAGGAGACGGTTTACCCGACGCACCTTTCCTTTATCATCCTGACCGACAAGCAGCCCACCCGCGGTGATTCGTTCCTCAAGGTCCCGGCGCATCGATTCCAGCGCTTGTGTTCGAGAATGAAACGTATGCGCCGCTTTGCTCAAAGGAGCCAGATGCAGCAGATCTCCCACAACGGCGTTCAACGTCTCCAGTCGGGCAACCATTTCATCGGCCATACGTATGAAGTTCAAAGGCAACACGGGCCTTGAGCATATCTCGTAGGCAGCGGCCGCCACCGCTTTCATGTTCTTTGCCATCATCCGGGGGTCCACCTTGTCCATGGTATCATGGCAGGGATAGCCGTGGTTCCACCATCCTAAGGTGGCGTTGGCCATTCTCCGGATCTCCTCTGGGCTGAACATAGTGCGGGCGTTCATAGAGGGAATGCCGATACCGAAAAAGGATTGATCGCCGGTACGAGGGAGTCTTTGAATATCCGGCTCTTCGTCCAGGACATCCATTGCAGCTTCGGCACCAAAGTCGGCCAGTTCAGGCGAAATGTACATGGTGTATCTCTCAGTCCCGGTCATGCCGGGAGAATCTACGTTGAAATAGGCCAGGCAACGGTCTCGCAGCTCGTCCCAGAAATTATCCACCAGCCACGAGGAGGCGGCCATCGTGCCGGTTTCGTGGCCGCTCCAAAAACAGACCCAAATACCACGGTTCAGCCGGTGCCGATATTTATTGAACACTCGGGCCATTTCGAGAAGCAGTCCGTTTCCATTGGCATTGTCGGTGGCGCCGTTGCCCCATGCGTCGTAATGACCGCCGAGTATAATAAACTGTTGGGCATCTTCTCCTGAGCCTGCGATCCTGCCTACGGGAAGGAGTATCTTTTTCCACCCGCAGTCCACCTGCGCAGTAAGGCGCACCCGCACCGACCCCCGGGACATAAAGTGGCGCAGCCGGCCTAAATCAGCCTTCGTTATCCCCAGGACGGGGATTTTTGGCATCTGCTCTCTTGTCTCAGGGGCTGGGTTCCCCCAGACGGCTTTGGCATTGCCCCGTACCATGAGCCGGGGTTCTTCCAGGCCCCAGTGGGCGATGAGCGCACCGATGGCACCTCTGGCCGTGGCCAGACGAATTTTTTCCTGGCGCGGCGGAGAATAGGAAGACTCGGCCATAATCACTTTTCCGTATACGTCCTTTGACTCTAGCTCATCCTCACCGCCCGGCCCCGCGTCCACCAGTTCGGCCTCAATCCCTTCAGATGGCGTATTGGGGATGTTCATGAAAGGGATGGATGGTATCTCCATGTGTTCCGGTGCTATGACATGTAAGCGAGAATCCACGGGAAGGCTCACGTACCCGGTGAACTCGTACATGCTCACCGGAATTCCCTCTGCCTGTAAGGTTTCTTCAAGGTACGCGGCAGCCTTCCGCTCATTGGCGTTGCCGGAGTACCTGTCCGGAAGTTCCTCGGCCAGATACCGGGTGTGTTTCATGACGTTGTCCACGGATAACTCGCTCAGTATCTCCTCTCTCATTACATAGTCCTCCATCTGGTTCTTTTTACCCCTGTCATTTCTCCTTGAACTTTACGATGTAAGAGATTCTGTGCAGTGGATGTTGTCCCCTTGCTCATCCTCGTTTTATTTGGATGCAATGGTTGCGGCGGCCTAAAAATCACGTTTTTTCGGCGGCGGTATGGGGAATGCCAGCTTGCTTTGCGAGAGCTTCAGGTCCACCAATGTTTCCGCCAGCTTGACCGAGGCGCCTGCTGGATCCACCACCGGCACGCCCAATTTTTGCTGCATGTTTTCTGCAAGACCGATCATCCCGAAGCATCCCGGAATGAGCACCTGGGCGCCGTCCTCCTCTATTGCCTTTCCGCCCGCCACCACCATGGCATTCAACGTGGCTTCAAGATCGTCATGAAGGCTCAACACGCGCGATTCGATGCAGCGGACAGATGCTAACTTGGTTTCCAGACCCAGCTTCATGACCTCCATCCGGTGCCGGTCGGCTGCGGATCGGACAGTCCCGATCACGGAGAACCGGTGCCCCAGTCCGGCAGCCAAAAGCATTGAAGCCTGCCCAGAACCCACCACGGGGATGTTGACGATTTCCCGAGCGGGATCTAAGCTGGCATTTCCGAAACACGTGATGATAACGCCGTCGCATCCTTTCTCCTCCGCTTCCTTCACCAGGCGCAGAGTATTTAAGGAACCGATGTAAATGTCGAAATAGGATTCGATGGATGCAGCCCCCCGCTGGATGGATACGATCTCGAACTGCGTGTCGGGCTTAGCGTATGAGCGAAGAATTTTCTCTTCCCGCTCCAGCCATGAAGCCGATAAGCCCGTAATGGCGTGGATTACACGAATTTTCATGCGTCTTCCTCCTATTCAGTTATCAGAAGTGTGAAAGCGAGTACATGGATCTTTCCTGATCCCTTGAACTGAAGATCTTCATGGAAAAGATTCTTTGATCCACTTTCTGAATGGCTTCCCTTTAATCAGTATATTAATCTTTTTCTTAAAATAAATCCATCGGATCATCAGCCATTAGCCATAATGTATATCAAATTGTGGATAAAAAAATCTTGCAATTACTCCCCTCCCATGCTAAGAGTGCGTAACTGTTGAGTATGAAGCTTTTCTTCCCTGTCGGCCTCTGCAAATGTCACCGAGCATTCCAATGCTTATTCTTGTCTGGATTATGAGCTTGTGCTCTGGTAAGGCTTGACGTATATTCATGCTTTTGTGGATGACGACCGTTTGATGGAAGGAGCCGTCCTTCTTACCAAATTACCAAAACTATCTCATCCGATCGGGAGCAGGGAGAGGTCAGGGTGAATAATGAACCCCAGAAATTACAAGGAGAATAAGATGCCGAAATTTGAACGACTTATGTCGCAGATCACCATTGACGGTCTAACGATTCCCAATCGCATTGTGTTTCCGGCCATACATACGGGTTATACCGAGCCCGATGGCCGCATCAGCCCCAAGATGAAGCACTTTCACAGTGAGCTGGCTCGCGGAGGCGTTGGCCTGAGCATTGTGGGCTTTACTGCAGTTTCAGCTCAGGGGAAGTTCTGTCCCGAGACGCCCTGCCTCGACGATGACCGTGTGGTGGAAGGGCTGGCCGAAGTATTCCGGGCTATCCATGATCATGGCTCTGTGGCCGCCGTCCAGATTGCCTATGCAGGCCGCCAAAACAGGACCGGACTGGAAGGCATGCCCATTGTGGCGCCCTCCCCCATCCCCTGTCCGGATTTAAAGATTGTGCCGCGAGCATTGAGCGTCGACGAGATCGAGGCCATCGAGAATCAGTTCGCCGAAGCAACCGCCCGCGTCCGGGACGCCGGTGTGGACATGGTTCAGATCCACGGCGCCCATGGATACCTGATCCATCAGTTCCTGAGCCCCCTGTCCAACCAGAGAACCGATATATATGGCGGCAGCCTGGAGAACCGGATGCTGTTTTTACTCAATATTGTGAGAAAAAGCCGCCAGAGAGTGGGGCCCGATTTCCCTCTTAGCTGCAGGATCAACGGGCAGGACTACCAGGAGGGAGGGCTGACCCTTGATGATGCACGACAAATTGCGCGGGCCTTGGCCAAAGAGGGTATACAATTCCTTGATGTCAGTGGCGGCGTGAGAGGCGCGGAGCGGGTGCGGGATGAGGCCATGGCCACTGGCGACTTTCGCCGACTGGCCCGCAGCGTTCGCGAAGCGGCGGGCGTGCCCGTGAGCTGCGTCGGCATGATCACAGATCTGCGCACCGCGGAAGAGATCCTTCAGGAAAACACCTCTGATATGATCGCCATTGGACGAGCCCTCATCGCCGATCCCCGGCTTATCAAAAAATCCTTGAGAGGTGAGTTCGATGCCATCAATCCCTGCAATAAATGCAACACATGCTACTACTGGATCAGTGGCCAGCCCCATCTCACATGTCCTGTGTACGGCGAGTGGTAAATAGAACTATCAATTGGTGGGTGAAATTTTAAGGCCAGGCAAAGATATAATAACACAGACCCTTGTTCGGGAGAGGAGACATGGACATTGTTGTCGAGCTGGCCCGCAACGTCCTTGAGACAAACTTTGAGCGGCTTTCCCTGACAACAGTTGAAACGACCAAGAAGTTCATTCTTGATACCCTGGGCGTTGGCATGGCCGGATCCAGCGCGGAAGGCGCGGCCCAGGTGATTGATCAGGTGAAGGAGTGGGGTGGCAGGGAGGAGAGCACCATCCTGGTACGAGGCGGCCGGGTTCCCGCACCCATGGCTGCGCTGGCCAACAGTGTCATGTTCCACGCCAGGGACTTCGACGACACTCACGACGGGGCCGTGGTTCATGCCAACGCCCCTATCCTTCCGGCTGCACTGGCTGCAGTCGAAAAGATTGGGGGATGCACAGGGCGGGAGTTTTTGTCGTCAATGTGCACGGGGATCGACCTTGCATGCCGACTTGGGCTTGCAGTGGGCAAGGCCCAGGAACGCGCAGGCTCGGAGATCAAGTGGATGAGAACGGCTGTCTGCGGTGCGTTCGGAGCTGCCGCTGCGTCGGGGCGGATAATGGGACTGGACGTTGAATCACTGGTCAACGCCATGGGGATTTTGTTGAGTACGACGGCAGGGACCCGCCAGGTGGTCATTGATTCGGCCCTTACCAAGCGCATGCAGCCGGGCTTCATGGCCCAGGCGGCGCTCCAGGCCGTGCACCTCGCCAGGCGGGGTGTAACCGGATGCCGGGAAGTATTCGAGGGGCCTTACGGGTTTTTCAGGCTTTACTGGGATGGGCAGTACCGCAGGGAAGAGCTTACCGAGGGGCTTGGGAAGCATTTTGAGGTGGACGGGCTCAGCTTCAAGCCCTATCCCTGCTGCAGATACACCCATGGTGCCATCGATGCGACCTTGAGGTGCGTCAAGCGCAACGGCCTGAAGCCAGGGGATGTAAAGCGCGTGGATGTCCACCTTGTCAAACACCACTTCTTCGACGTGGTAAGCCGTCCCTTTGAGATACGGGGTAATCCCACAGTGGACGCGCAGTTCTCCACCCCTTACACTGTGGCGGCCGCCATCCTGGATGGCCGGGTCTTCCTGGACAGCTTCGAGCCGGAACGGGTCCAGCAGCCCCGCTATGCAGAGATGGCACAACGGGTTTTCGTCCATATAGACCAGGATATTGTGGATCCTGCCTCAATGGGTCCCGTGACCGTGGAGTTCACCACCTGCGGCGGTCAACGACACAGCGAGACGGTGAATGAATTCAAGGGGCATCCGCGCAACCCCTTGAGTGTGGAGGAATGCAGAGAGAAGTTCGTTCAGTGTGCCGAATATTCCGTTCATCCCTTTCCGGCCACGCGTCTTGAGGAAATCTCTCATAAGGTCATGGCCCTGGACAGCCTCCAGGACGCGGGGGAAGTAGCAAGGCTGATGGCTCCGTGAAGGGGCATGGGAAGAAGTTTAGCATTTTTCGAACTATTGAACTTCTCTGAATCTAAAGTATGACATGGTGAGGGAGAATTGGTAGTCATGGGGACTATTGCTGAGACATATGCACGCTTTGCCGCTGGGCTCAGGTTCGGGGACCTTCCGGTGGAGGTGGTTCACCGGGCCAAGGTGAGCGTTCTGGATCTTGTGGGTGTGATGCTGGCGGGTTCCGACATGCCGTTTCCACGAGCGGTGCGGGATTACCTCTCCAGCCTGGGAGGAAAGCACGAGGCGACCATGACTCGCACGGGGGGCCGGAAATTCCCCGCCCCCTCGGCCGCTCTGGCCAACGGTATCTGCGGTCATGCCCTGGACATGGACGACGGGCACCGTTTCGGCGCCCTGCATCCAGGTGTGCCCGTCATCCCGGCGGCGCTGGCCGCGGCGGAGGCAATTGGTGCGGACGGAGCGCGGCTAATCGCGGGGATTGTGACAGGATACGAGGTCATCATCCGGATCTCCCGCGGAATCAATCCCTCCCACCTGTCCAGGGGCTTCCACACGACCGGGACGGTGGGGACGTTCGGCGCGGCCGCGTCCGTGGGAAATATCATCGGACTGGACGCCGGCAGGATGACGCACGCGCTTGGGCTGGCAGGGTTGCAGTCAGCGGGCCTGCTGGAAATTCTCCATGACGGCGCAATGGCCAAGCCCATACACCCCGGTCATGCGTGCTCGGCGGGCATCCTGGCCGCCGAACTGGCTCGTCGGGATGCACAGGGGCCCAGGACCATTTTCGAAGGTCCCAAGGGTTTCCTGAGGGCTATGACCGATGCCGCGGATAGGGACGCCATGGTGGCGGGCCTGGGAAGTGAATGGGAGATCCTGCGCACCTACATCAAGCTGCATGCTGCCTGCCGCCACATCCACCCGGCAATCGATTGCGCCCTGAATATCCGTGCCGCTCAAAACGTGAAGCCATCACAGATACAAAAGATTTCCGTCGAAACGTACCCGGTGGCCGTCCAGTTTTGCGGCGATACGATCCATCCCGACACAGTCTCCGCAGCCAAGTTCAGCCTCCCCTTTTCCGTGGCCATGGCCATGTACCTCGGCGACGCCTTTACCGACAAGTACTCCGAGGAGAACATTCGCCACAGTGCTATCCACGAATTGGCCGGACGGGTGGAGGTGAGCACAAAGAAAGAGTGGGAGCAATCCTACCCCCGTCTCCGGGGCGCCGGCATGGTTGTGACCCTTAATGACGGTCGTCAATACAGGCATCGCATCGATCTGCCGCACGGTGAGCCTGAGTATCCCGCCACCCAGGAAGAAATCCAGGGGAAATTCATGGCCAACGCATCCCTCGTTGTGCCCCACAACCATGCACGGGCAATAATGGACGCTGTAATGAACCTCGAGGATGTTCCACCCTCCCGGTTGATGGAGATGCTCTAAAAGGCTTCATCAGAGCCTCGACCGTTAATAATAACTATTTTTTGCGAATACTATGCGCTCATCTAAAGGGGCTGCAAGAAAGATAGGAAACGGGTGAAGGCATGACAATCCAGCGAATGAAAAACCTGGAAGCGTTTTTTAACCCTGCATCTGTGGCCGTCATCGGCGTCTCCTCGGACATGACCAAGTTCACCGGCCGGACCTTGAAATATTTAATAAAGCACGGCTACCCGGGACGGATATACCCGATCAACCCTAAATATCAGGAGATATCGGGTATCCCCTGCTTCGGGAGCGTGAGGGACCTGCCAGAGGTGCCGGACATGGCGTTCGTGCAGATTCCGGCCAGGCTGACGCTGGATGCGGTGCGGCAGTGCGCTGAGCGTGGCGTGCGGGCTGTACTGCTGCACACCGCGGGCATGGGAGAAACGAGCGAGGAAGGCAAGAGGGCCGAGCAGGAACTCCTGGCATTAGCGCACGCCAGCGGGATGGTCATCTGCGGCCCCAACTCCGGGGGGATGGTCAACCTGGTGGATAGGGTCGTGCTGACCCCGGTGGTGGCCATGGAGCTGGATGATCTCAAACCCGGGAAGGTAGGTCTTGTCTCCCAGAGCGGCGGCATGACCGGGGCGCTCATCACGCGTGCTTACAGCCGCGGTATAGGGTTCAGCCATGTGGTCTCCACCGGCAACGAGATGGACCTCAAGTGCTCGGACTATGTCCGGTTCATGCTGGAGGACCCCCACACCTCGGCGGTGGCCATCTTCATGGAAGGCCTAAGGGATACAGATATTCAGCCGTTTCTGAAAGCCGCCCGAACGGCCATGGAGAAGGGCAAGCCCATAGTGGTCCTCAAGGTGGGCAAGGCCGAGGTGGGCCGCAAGGCGGCCGCGTCTCACACGGGCGCCCTTACCGGTTCAGATGAAGTTTACAGCGCCATGTTCAGGCAGATGGGCGTCGTGCGCGTGCACGCACTGGAGGAGTTATTCGAGACCGCCTCTATGTTCAGCAAAACCCCCCTTCCGGCCGGCGACCGGGTCGGAGTGCTGACCACCACGGGAGGGGGGGCACTGCTGCTGGCGGATGAAGGCGGATTTCTCGGTCTGAAGTTTCCATCGCCCAAGGCGGATACAGCGCGAACAGAAGCCCTGGGGCTTCCTTCCTTTGCTTCCACTGCCAATCCCCTGGATGTAACCATGTCGGGGGTTGGGGACGGGTTCCGCAAGAGCCTGAGATTGTTTTTGGAGGACGAAAACTTCGATATCGTGGTGGCTGTGGTGGGCACCTCCGCACAATTTTACCCAGAGCTGGGAGTGAGACCGGTTCTGGAGGCAGCAGGATCTGATCGGCCGTTGTTGGCCTATCTGAACCCCTTGGCGGATGAGGCCGCCCGCCTCCTGGAGGCAGGCGGTGTCCCTGCGTTTCGGACGCCGGAATCCTGTGCCCACGCGCTACGAGCCCTTGTGCACCATGCCCGATTCGTAGGCAAGCATGCACAGCGAAAAAGGGCCCTGCCCGGACTTTCAGCAGATACTGATAAAGCCAGGGGGATACTGGGTTCTGCCGGCCAACACCTTACGGAGAATCAGAGCAAACAACTGCTGAGCCTGTACGGCATCCCCGTGATCCAGGAGAAAGTGGCCCACACAACCCGGGAGGCAGCCGAACAGGCGGAAGTGCTGGGCTTTCCAGTGGCTCTTAAAGTCCTTTCCCCTTCAATCCTCCACAAGAGTGAGGCGGGAGCTATTCGGCTGAATCTCTCCTCCTGTGTAGAGGTCCGGAAATCTTACGGAGAAATTCTGGAAGCGGTGCGGTCTCATGACCCGGAGGCCGAGATCCAGGGTGTTCTGGTACAGAAAATGGCGCAGGAGGGCCTGGAGGTTATCGCCGGGATTTCCCGTGATCCCCAGTTCGGCCCCGTCCTGGTGTTCGGGCTGGGCGGAATCCTCGTGGAAGTTCTCCGGGATGTCTCCATGCGGCTGGCTCCGATCGGACCTACTGACGCGGAGGAAATGCTGGATGAAATCCGCAGCGCTGCCCTGCTCAGAGGCTTTCGCGGCCTTCCCGCCGCCGACAGGGGAGCCATCGTCGATGTGCTTCTTCGCCTGTCGCAACTTGCCGGGGACCTGGGCGACGAAATCGAGGCTGTGGATATCAACCCCCTTATGGTATACCCAGAAGGAGAGGGGGCCGTGGCCGTGGATGCGCTGGTGATCAAGCGAAAAGGCGAATAAGAAAAAGTATTAGGTCATTTCCACTGCCATGTCAGTTTGCCCTGACGGATGGTATATCTGGGTGCAAGTCGATATTTCCCTTGCATGGTGTTTCCATCGCAGTCCTCGAAGACAAAATCGCCCGATTCCAGTGCCAAGACCGCTATATCGGCAACAGCCCCCTTCCGGAGTGTACCGATCTTGCCCTCCATACCCAGCAGATGGGCGGGATTTGCGGTGGCACAAGCCAGAACCGGCGCAAGACCCATCCCCAGGTTCAAAAATTTGGAGAGGACATGAAGGAGGTTTTTAACCACGCCTTCCCTCCCGTACCGGGTCAAGTCGGAAGAGATGGTGTCGGGCAGGAGACCCTCCCCCAGGGCGACCCGTGCAACAGGGAAGTTCAGATGGTTTCTTCCATGGCCGACGTCGAGGACGATCCCCCTCCGCCGTGCTTCTTTCACGGGGTCTGAGATTTTTCCGTCATCATCCAGAATTCCCATTCCCCGGCCATGCAGAAAGTGTGTGACGATGTCCCCTGGCTCCAGCAAATCGAGCATCCGGCTCAGAGGCACCGGCGGATGGGTCACATGGACCATGGTGGGGAGCCCCCCCGCCAGGGATGCAGCCCGCTTGGCCAGCCGCAGCGGCTCGAGGCCATTATCGCCCACCGCCTCGATCTGCTGTCGCACCTTGATGCCCAGGATCAGCTCCGAGTGGTCCACGGCCGTCTCAGCCGCGCGCTCAGGATCGTGAAAGTTCAGATGGATCGATTCCCCCACTGTCAGATCCGCCAGTCCAGTGGAGGAAATATGCAGGAATGCACGCAAGCGGGTCTCGGCCCGATCCATCAGAATCTCCTTGAACCCCTGGAACGTAGCCGCACCACAGCTTCCGGCATCCACTAGTGTGGTAACCCCAGTAGAGCGGCACGTGATATCCGTCTCCAGCCCCAGATGCCCCGCCGCAATAAATGCATGGGCATGTAAATCGATCAGGCCGGGCGCCACGATCAACCCGCTGATATCCATCACCCGCCTTGCTTCGGCGGGATTCAAGTCTGGAGCCACCTCTGCAATGAACTCCCCGCACACACCCACATCCATGCGACCATCCAGACCCGCGGCCGCATCAACGATTTTCCCTCCTTTAAGGAGCAGATTGTATTTCATATCGCCTCCATTATCCGAACGCTTCCAACCGATGGACCGTTCCAGGTTTCTCCATAATGATTCGCGGGTAAATGCCCATCTCCTTGAGTCGTCTTTTCAAAGGATCAATTCTGCCCATCTCGAAAGTATACTGGATGGCTGGGAAGAGCACTTTGAGGTTGAGGTCGCGAACGATGCGCGCCCCGTGTTCCGCCGCCTCCTCATGGGATGAGTCCTGGTGCATCCTTCCCTGCACCGGGATCATGCCAATGTCAATCTCGAACTTAAGCCCGGCTTTCTTGAAGACTTCCGAATGGATGCAGTCGCCCACCAGGCAGAGGCAATAGCCCTTTCCGCGCACCACAAAGCCACCATTACGCGTCTTCACACCACCGCCCCACTCCCGGACGTGCTCGATGAGTCTTGGCGTCAATTCCGGGTGAACGGCTTTGAAAAGGTAGACCTCCAGGCCATCGATATATTGCGTCACCTCGAATTTCAAGGGAACGACGAGGTCCGGAGACAGTTGCTTATTATCCAAAATGAAATTGCACAGATCCTCGGGACCCACAAAGCGGGCGCCCGTCCGCCGTGTGATCTCAACGCTGTTGGTGAAATGTCCCGGGTCTCCGTGGGTTGTAAAGACAAAATCAGCTTTTTCCCGGATATCCTCGGTCCTGATGGGCGATCCCGGATTCTTGTTGACCGAAGGATCAAACCAGATCACGTGCTCATCGGTAGCCACCCGAAAGGCGGTGTTATCATACCAGGTAATTTCCAGTGCCATGCGAAGCCTCCTTTTTCAAAGGAACTTTCAAAGCATGGTCTGCCACGGAGAAGCGAGCGGAAATCATATCGCCCATTGAATACCGAAGGCACGGTGCGCAGTCCCTTTATTCACCCGAACCGGTTACACGATCCGCCACCCCGCTTCTGGCGATCTTCCTGATGAAAACGGGCACAAAGATTGCTCCCACTGTGGCCAACAAAATTCCCAAACTAATGGGTCGAAGAAATATGGCCGGCCCACCGATCTTGAGGCTCCAGATCAGGTTCTTCTCTGCGATGGGACCAAGAATGACGGCCAGGACCAAGGCCGGGGTCGAATACCCGTTGCGCTTCATCACGAGACCCAGCAGGCCGAAGAAAAAAACCAGGATCATATCGAAAACAAATCCTCGCCATGCAAGCCCGCCCACAAGGCAGAACAACGCCATGATGGGAGCCAGGATGCGCGTTGGAACATACGTGACCAGCGGAAGGAAACGCATCACCACCAGTCCCACCAGGAACATCAGCACATTACTCAGAAACAGTGAGAAAAAGATGGCATACGCCTCCTGTTGAAAGTTCATGAAGAGGCTGGGCCCTGGCTGGATACCGTTGATCATCAGGGCGGCCATGACCACCACCGTGGTCCCGCTGCCGGGGATGCCCAGTGTCATGGTGGGAATCAACGCCCCGCCTGTAACGCCGTTGTTGCACGTATCGGTTGCGACCAGCCCCTCGTAATGTCCCGTGCCGAACTTCTCCGGTGTCTTGGACCACGCCCTGGCCTGTCCATAGCTGATCCAGGTTGCCACGGCCGCCCCCACGCCGGGCACCAACCCCACCAAAACGCCTATGATGGCTGATCGGAGCATCGACAGCTTGTAGCGCAAGGATTCCCGCATTCCCTGGAACAGCGACGCGTAGCCCCTGAAGCGAAAAACTGCGCGATCGGAAATGATATACTCTTCCTGAACCAGGGAGAGAACCTCGGAAAACCCGAAGGCCCCCAATAGCACGGGAATCAGCGGAAACCCTTCGGCAAGCTCATAAAATCCGAAAGTGGAGCGCATCCTGCCCAGCTCCATCTCGGTTCCGATGGTGGCCAGAAGAAGCCCTAGAAGGGATGAGACCAGACCTTTGGAAATGCTCCTGCCCGTCAGGGATCCCACGGCTGACATCCCGAAGATGGCCATGGCACAGATCTCGGCAGGTCCGAACTTCAGCGCGTAGATACCGATGATGGGCGCCAGCAAAAGGCATATGATAGAGCCCGACAACCCACCCATGGTGGATGAAAAAAGAGAGCATCCCAGCGCCTCGCCCGCCCTACCCTGCCTGGTCAGAGCGAATCCTTCCAGCGTGGTGGGAGCGTTGGAAGGTGTTCCCGGGATATTGACAAGTATGGCGGGGATGGATCCCGCAGTTTGCGATCCGCAAAAAACCGCCATCATAAATATGACAGCCTGCATTGGCCCCAGGTAAACCGTAAAGGGAAGAACCATGGCCAGGAAATTGGTATCGTTGAATCCCGGGATAGCCCCCACGATGAAGCCCGATATCAACCCCACCACCAGCCATATCAGAACCTTTGGCTGAAACAGCAAGGAGAGAGCTCCGTTAAGCATATCAGCGTTGGGGATGAATTCCATGGATTTGACCTACAATTCCCAGCTTGTGAAAGGAAGGTGAAGCCTGGGAATGGGCATTTGAAGAAAGTTGATCATCACCAGGTGTAAAACGGCAGTGATAAGCAGAGAAATGCACGTGATAACCATTACGCTGCGGGTCCCCAGCACCCGGAGGAGTATCATCAGGTACAGGAAATTGGAGAGCGTGAATCCCAGGTGTTCAATGGCCACAAGGTAACATATGGTAATCCCGGTTATGAGGAGGGGCTTCTCACCCTTTCGCAGCCATGCCAAAATTCCTGCACTGGAAGAATCTTTTTTTTGGACTCGTCGCCAACCGCCCGCCAGACTTTCCCCCACAACAACCGCAGTGCAGACAAGCAGCAACACCATAACGATGTATGGCCATAAGATCACCACCCGCGGAGCGCCCCACACCTGACTGATGTAAGAAATAGAGGAAAGAATCACAACAATGGGAACAAAGAATTCCTCCCGCCTGAGCCCCTCCAGCGATTTTTTCTTTTTTCCGGTGCCGCGCATTTGATTGCGCCCTTTCACCAATACCCGGGGAGTGACAGGAGCGCAAAACAGTTCAATGATCAAAGCCCCGCGTTTCAGCGCTCCTTCAGGCAAGCTTCTATGATATGATCACCCCCCGGGCCGAACACTTTCACTTCTTCATCAAGTAACCATATTTCTTGAAGACCGCATCGTAGTCCTCTACGAACTTTTCGCACTTCTCCGGCGACCAGTACTCCAGGAAAGGAGTCATTCCCGATTTTTGGCCCAGCTTCTTGATTTCCTCTGATTCAACGGTCTCGCGGAACGTGTCCACAAGGAACTTATAGCGGTCAGGGTAGCGCTTGACCACAGCCCTGGGGCAGAAGAACGCAAAGGCATCCTGCGATTCGGGCATATCGAAGTCCAGGGCTTCCTTAGCAGGCTGGACGCCCTTCCAGAGGTGAGGAACTGGATTGTTATCCTGGAATACAACCAGACCCCTCACTATCCCAGCCACATTCAAAGCACTGAACATGGGGCCGCAGCAAGCATCCACGTGCTTGCCGGCCAGAGCGTTGCGTGCAGCAGAGCCACCGTCAAAGGCAACAACCTCGGCGTTAATCTTGGAGAGCTTGATGAAGATCACAGCAGCCAGGGTATTGTTAGCATTGGGATGAGAGGTGGAAATTTTCAGCGGAGTCTTTGCCTTGCGGCCGGCTTCGATAAACTCCCTCGCGTCCTTCCAAGGCGCATCTTTGTGTACCATAATCTGGTTGGGGTCAACGATCAAGGTACCAACAAAAGCAAGGTCCTTCCACCCGAACTTCGGTTTCTGAATTTCCATGGCCAGGTAAAGCATAGAAATGGAGGTTATGGACGTGGCGTAGCCATCGGTGATGGTGAGCATCTTGTTGAACCCGATCAGCGTGGAACCTCCCGGCAGATAGGAAAATTTTATAGGAACCCCCAGATTCTTCTCCCACGCCATTGCAGCAACGCGGGAGCTGCGGTCAAATCCGCCGCCGGCGCGGGCCGGTATGATGTGGTTCAGAGGCTTGGTCGGGAAATCTTTAGGTTTCATCGCACTGTATGCCAACAGTGGGTCCAGTACCATGGCACCGCTCAACGCTGCGGCGCCTTTGAGGAATAAGCGCCGTGTGACGTCGAATTCCATCCCGCCTTTTTTATTCTCTCGCTTCATATCTCTACCTCCTTGTCTTGTGGTTAACTTTAAGACTAAACCATCCTCTCGATTATCACCTATCACCTTTTGTTCATGAATTCTACAAGCAAATTATATTCGTTGCAAGCGTTGCAAGACATTCCAGGATTCAGTTGAAATCAGGCGAGGTCTAAGTTCAGGATACTGTTTGATATTATGCGAAACTTATTGTAATGTCAAACTAATGTCAATAGAAAAAATGATAATTAATGGGATGCGCCGTCTGCATATCTATTGACCACCGCGTGAATCCCACAAAAGGGCAATGATCGTCCCATACAAAGAGGGGACCATCCCTGGAATGAATGGACACATTATAGTGTTGACAATGATGTAAACGAAAGTGGGATCGGTATAAGAACTCCGGACGCCGGGGAGCGTTGAGAAGCATTCCAAGGCATCATGAACATTTATCTTTCAGGTATGATTGGATCAGGTAAAACCACTCTTGGGAAAGCCATAGCCGATCGTCTTGGGTGGCCTTTCAGGGACCTGGACCGGACTATGGAATCTGAGGCAGGAAAACCTTTCCATGAGGTAGTGGCCGAGGAAGGGTGGTTGGGATTTCGCCAGAGAGAATATAACATCTGTAAATGCTTTGCCGTAATGGATCGATCAGTTATCGCTCTGGGCGGAGGTACTGTCAGGTACGAATGGAACAGAGACATTCTGAAAGGGACCGGTGTCAGGATTCTTCTGATCGCCGACCTAAATGTTCTGGCAGATCGCGTCAGAATGAATGACAGACCCAGAGTCAACCCCGGGACAGCCCTGGAAGAGGACCTTAAAAAAATATGGGATGAGCATAAGGGCCTCTATTTCAATTTCGCTGATATCATCTATGCAACAGATAAAGGAAAAACCGTATCCACCCAAAGGGATGAAGTGCTGGAGCTTCTCAGGACGAAGAACCTTCTCACTTCAAGCCGAATTGATTGAAAGTCTACAGGACTCCCTTTACGTTTCAAGGACATCCATATTCGTAAGTCTCTTTCATGTTCAGAGAACTGGACCTTCAAAAAATACTTCCAGCGGATCTGCAAAGTTTACTGTCTCCCCTTTGGCCATGGTGCCTGACGCTATGTCCGCGGCGAGCTTGAGAAGATCTTCTCCGGCTTCCTCAATGCTCTGTTTACCCGACAAGACCCCGACGGTACACATATCAATATCTTTTCCTGCCTTTTGATAAGTAAGGGGATTGCCCGTAATTAACACCAGCGGCGCTACCAAGCCCGAATTATATGCATATAACGGAGGATCCACATTCGATAGATCCTGTCCTCCCAATTGATAAAACACCATCTGGCAGCCAGCGGCGGCCAGGCTGACGGGCAGGGATAACGAAGACATCCAGCCATCCATAAAATAGAGTCCTTTCCCCGAAGGTTGCCGGCAGTACTCCAGCACTCCCTGCAGGGGAGAGGTGCCGCTTTTAGCGATGGCCCCCAGGGATTTCTCTTCAAGGGTGGTAATACCCGCTGCAATGTTTTCGGGAATGGGGTTGATGGTGCGTATGTCTTCCCCGATGCCCGCAGCCCTCTCCTCGGCCCGGCGGACCACTCGGTACAGGTCATCTGCAACCCGCTGGTTCACCGCCCTCTGGGCCAGCACATCCTCTGCTCCGATAATTTCAACGGTTTCAGAAAATATGGCCGTACCTCCCATTCCTACCAGGCGATCAACAAGATTCCCAAAGGAGGGATTCCCGGAAATGCCGGAAGTGGGATCGGAGCTTCCGCACTTCACGCCGACGGTCAGCTTTTCCAGCGGAAAAGGCTCGCGTCGCAAAGCCGATGCTTCATGCACCAGGCGGCGGGCCTCGATGATGCCCTTTTCAACGGCCCGATGCAAGCCACCCTCATCATCCGCACTGATGGCCACCAGAGGTTTGCCGGTGGAGGCGATCCGGGGGATAAGAGAAGAGAACTGGAACTCCGGATATCCATACCCCTCCCTAACGCCCAGCAACACAGTAGCGGCTACATTGGGGTTTCTGGCAAGGCCCACCAGCATCCTCATCAGGCTTTGTCGATCCCTTTTATGGCGGCCGTATTCTCCGGTAGTTATGAACGTTTTTGTATTGGTAACCGCCTGCCCGATGCGGTGGGCCATCAGGTAGCACAACCTGGTCGCCGGCAGGACAAGCACATAATTTCTGATACCAACCGAACCGTCAGGTCTCAGATAGCCGAGGAACCGCATGGCTGATCTTCTCCTCTCTCACTTGTATCTGCCATGGCACGAAGGCCTCCCACATTATGCACGTGTACATGATCCCCCACGCTGATATCCCTGACGGCCACCCCGATGGGGCGGCCGCACTTAATAATCTTTTCGCCGTGCGCAAGATCAACCAGGGCGATCTTATGCTCGAATGGAACCTGAATGCCATTAAAGTTTTATTTGCTGACCTGATAGGATAATCCTATAACTTTAATAACTTCATCAGACAGATGGCCATCTTCCGACTTAAGGTGCTTGTTGGGATTTAAGCCGATCCCATGCATTGCCTATCCCCTTTTTCTTGAGCTTGGCCTTCTGGATTTTCATGACTCCGGTAGCCAAGGGGAATTCCTCCACGAACTCCAGATACCTTGGAACCATGAAGGGGGCCAGATGCTGCCGGCAATGATGTACGATTTCTTCCGGCAGTGCTTTAACCCCGGGATGCACCTGAACGTACAGTTTAATATCTTCTTCTCCGAGGTCTGACGGGACGCCTACTGCCGCACATTGAAATACTTTGGGATGGGCGCGCACACATTCCTCTAACCTGTCTACGGGAACAAAATCGCCCTTTACGCGGATACTTTCTCCCAGACGCTCCATGAAGAAAAGATTTCCCCGTTCATCCATGTAGCCGCGATCCCCGGATCGGAACCAAAAGCACCTGCAGGCGTCGGCTGTCTTCTCCGGCATTTTGTAATATCCATCGAACATTGCATGGGGAAGCCGATCCCGGATAACGATTTCCCCGGGTTGCCCATAGGGAACTTCCCGGTCATGCTCATCGAATATCTTCACCTCCATATCATCCCGAGCCTTTCCAGCGAACCTGGGATCGTGGGTGGAATCAGGGGGATAGGAACTCATGGTGCAGAAGCCACCGGCTTCCGTTGAGCCGTACATGGCCAATCCCCGCTGGAGACCAAACCTCCTGAGAAACTTTCTTCCGCCTGCGCCAACCAAAAAAATCCCTACTCTGGCTGGATTGACGGCGTCATCCGGCTTTGGCGGCTGTTTCAAGAGTATATTCATGGGAGTGATATGCAGCATCAAGACACTGGCTCCATAGTGCCTCACCCAGTCCCAATAACGGGAGGCACTGAATCGAGCTTCCAGTGCGAGGCGAGAGCCGACAATGAGGGCGGTCATCACGCCTATGTATACATTGATATGATAATTGGGCAGCAAAGCGAAAAGTGTGTCTTTTTCGGTCATCCCGGCTTCTCCGGCAATATGATCGCATAATGCGATCATATAATGATGGCTTACAATGCAGGGTTTGGGGAGACCAGTGGTTCCGGAGGTATAGAAAAAATGAACAGGATCTTTCGCTTCGATACCGGCGTCGGGCGGAGGTTTCGATGAGCCGGTGTATAGTTGACCGAAAGGAATCATACCTTCCACGATTCCGGGATCTATGGAAGGATCATCCTGATGAACAATCTCCAGTCTGATTCCTTTAAGACCCGCACGAATGCTTTGGTACTTCCGGGCAAGACTTGCTGAAAGAATGATAACCCGGCAGTCGGAGAAGCCAAGCGAGTGCTGAAGCAGCTCTGAATCATACTGGGTGTTGACGAACACGGTGATTGCACCCAGCTTGATCGCGGCAAAGTAAAGAATGAACCATTCGAGACAGTTGTGCATCAAGCCGCCGATGTGCTCGCCCTTTCGGACGCCCAATTCGTAAAGCGCATTGGCCACGCGATTGACCTGCTCATCAAATTCCGTGTAATTGAAAGACCGGTTCGCAAAGCGCAAGAAAGCCTTATCCGCATCTCTTCGGGCTCTGTCCTCCAGGATTTTGCGAACGTTGGTCATTTTCTATCTCCGGCCTGTGATTTGTTCAGGAGGTTATCCCGCTCAATCTCGCGCAAGCATTCCCAGGCGCTCTTGATGGCACTTCCGATACCGGAACCGCTTAAATAGCACGCATCGCCTGCCAGATACAGCCCTCGCACGCCGATCACTGAGGATCCAATCCGATATTGAGGTCCTGTGGCTCCGGTTCGGGGAGTGAATAAAATGTCATTATATCGAACCCGCATAATCCAATCAATGTGATTTCTAAATCCGGGCAACGCCTCTTCGGTCATATCCATTACCCAGTCCAGCCGATTGCAGGCCTCTGCATCGTCTCCCAGCGGGATTGGGCCGTGGTCGTCTGCAAAGACCAGATGGCGTCCCGGTGGAGCCAGCGCCGGATCTGCATATGACGGGACAGTTACCAGCAGATGCCGGTCCTCACCCAGCCGGTCCACGGCGAACTGAAAGAATTGATTCTCGCCGAATGGTTGAAACAGTGATGCCTCAACGCCGGCAATAATTCCTGTGTACCAATATCTATCCTGAGTGATGGATTTGATCTTGGACAGGGTCTGAGCATTAATGAATGAAGAATCCACCAGAGAGGGAAGTTGATATACCGGGTTCGTGCACACGACGATAGGGGCCTCGATTTCCACATCGGCGGCTAAGCCGGGATGAATTTTTTTACCGGAGATACCCCTCACAGTGTTGTTGTCTATTTTCACCCTCTGGCAGCAAAGCTCAGTAATCAGTGTTCCTCCCCGCTTTATAAAGGAGTGTGCAAGGGCCTCGGAAAATCCTTTGATTCCTCCTTTAGATGGATAGCTTATGGTTACCTCCGACATGAAGGCATCCTTTAAGGTTTCCAAAAATGCGCCGGCGGAGATCGCATCGAGAGGTTGACCCGCAAATCCCGTAATTTTCTTAAAAAAGCCCAAAAGCTCCCGCCGTCCGATACGGCCCATAAGCCACTGGGTCGACGAAATATCATGCAAGCTATCAATCTGTTCCTGAGGCATGTTTGTGACGACTTGTACCAATTCCTTGAACGCTTTATAGACATCCTCCCCTAGAGCTTCTTGAGAGGTCGCCCTGTGATATCTTCGGGTATTGAGGTCAAAGTGCATTAACGATGGACGGATGGGGACAAGATCCATCTCTGCCCCGACATCCTTCAACAGGGCTTCGATTCCCGACGAACTGCAACTGGCCAGCGCATGAAGTCCGACATCTACACAGTAACCGCGATAGGTGAAAGTGGATGCGCGTCCTCCAACCCGGGGTTCTTTTTCAATAAGCGCGACCCGGTAGCCTCTGCGCGCCAATAAAGCGGAGATTCCCAATCCCGCGGTTCCCGCACCGATAACGATTACCTCATACTCATTCATGTGATTGACTCATCCTCTTTCTTTAAACCTTAGAGCTATATTTCCAAATTATCAATCGTTCCACTATATCTCTAAAAAGATACCTCTAAAAGGATTATTTCTGCCGCTCATGCTCATGTAAAGCTTTGAACCGCCCTGCCACCTCGTAAAGCAACGGATTCATAGCTGAGCCTCGCCCTTCCGTTTCCACCCCGAATACCCTGTTGGCCTCTGTGTTGTGCCAGAGGAGTGCCCGAAATCGACCTGCGCTGAGCAAGGTTCTTCCAAGCCGCCGAATGAGCGTCCCGCCCTGCCCCGGGATCACCTCCACCGCCGGGAAACCGGCAAAAACCCGCTGCACCAGGGTTCTCCCGCGCCTTTTGATCTCTTTTCTGTATTGCGCGGCTGCCCACTCTTCCAGGCTTGTCCTGCGGAGAATGACGTCGGCCGGTGCCCATCGATGGAGCGTCATCCACCGGGAGCCCTCCCGGAAGGTCATGCGGAAGTAACCCGGCTGGAAGCTGTGCGAATGCAGGCGAAAGTCTCCTGGGACATCCGCCCCTATGTCGAAAAGAGTCCAAGGAACCCAATCCGATGAATGGAAGTCTCGAAAGGAAGAGATGATCCGGACGGGGAGGGAGATTGTGCCCTCTGTGCGAGGCATCCCCGCCTGGAGGAAAACAATTCGCCCGCAGCGCGGGCAGAGGATGGCAGCCCCCCGGAAAATCATCTCCCCGGCCTCCACGGAGAACGGTGCCACCTCGTAATTATCTGTAACCGGGGCTAGATCCACCTCCTCGAAGCCGGCAACCGGCCGCCCTCCAAGGCCCTCCTCAAGCCGGGAGACGTAAGCACGAGCTACCTCCTGTATTGATGCCTTCCTCGCCGAAAACCTCCAGCGCAGCTCCAGGGTTGGCCGCCGGGCGTCTTCGAGTCTGAGGTAGTCCTTTTGCAGGACAGCGGGGTTCCAACCCCTGGGGACAACCATGGTCATGCCTTCCCAGGCAAACCAGCGTTCACCGGCGCTCAGCGGCGGAAAGTGCGGTGAAATATTCCTTATCAATAAGGGAGCCTTTCCAGGGAGCTCAGTATCAATGTCCAGCCCATGGCAAACATGCCGATCAGCCCCATCCCGCAGGAAAAACCTGCCAGGAGTACCGGAGCATATTGCCTCCAGGATGTCCCGAAACGCTTAAGGAAGTAAAAGCGTCCCAGCAGAGCACCTGTCAGTTCAAGGATTGCTCCGTGGGGCATGCTCTGGCCAAGTCCCCGAGTCACCCCGTATATAAGAAGTATCGGCAGGCCCAGTATGCTGAGCACCGTGTACGTTAAAACGCCGAACACGAGGCCGGAGACAGCCGGGACAAGCTTAAGCGCCTCATAAAAAGCGCTCTCGCCACCAAGGGTCGAGCTCTGTATCAGCAGGAGGTTCATGGCCTCCAGGTGCCACATTTGCTGGGCATAAGGATACATGTTGGAGGGCAATGGAGCCAGGCGCCAGATATACTGTGAGAAGAGCAAACTGCCGACGAATACAATGGGGAAGATCACCAGTTCGGATTTGATGATACCGCGAAGGTTGGTGCCCGTCAGTTCGATTTTCCGAAATTCCAGGGTGGCTTTACCATAATTGTGGATGGGAATGGGCGCATACCAGATTCCTATGCCCTGGTAGCCGAAGAGCTGAGACCCCGCTATGAAGCTTGCTTCCCGCATCAGGGGCAGACTGACAAACTGCCCCGCGATACCTTCCATACGGGCTGAAACGTATGAGATGATGGGAGTGTAAATAAAGCCGTACCCAATAAAGAATATCCACGGAAAATCAGGGACCAGGATCACGGAGAGCAGGGTGTAAGCCAGCGTAGCACACACATAAATTCCAACAGCGATCCAGAAATTGAAATCCCCGCGGCCCGGAGGGGGATGAAAAAGCGCCCGCAGGTTTCGATTCCTCCTTTGCCCGCCGGGGCCTCGAGCCCCTCCCCGGAAAAGATGATAAAACCCGATCAGGGCGATGGCCAGGCCCAGCCCGATGCCGAAGCTCATGTAAAAATCGAAATTGTTGGCGAACATTGTGTCTACGGTCCCCATGCCCGGGTGCCACCGCACCAGAAACCCGTGATGGTGCAGGACCGGGTTGAGGATGAAAGTGATGACCACGCCCAGGAAGCTCCCTATCACAGCCCAGAATGGCAGCACCATTCCAATGAAAATCAGTCCCATATCCAATTGTATGCCGGTGGCCACGGCGGGCAGGAATGATTCCGTGCTTTGCGTGAGTTCAAGCCACGGCATGGGTATGAGGCGGATGGGTTGATTCAGCAGGACACCAGTCATAGCCGGCAGCAACACGTACACCGCGCCGAATCCCAGCCCAATGGCACCGCCGATGCTGAATACTCGCCACTTCCACTGCTTTTTCCCATTCTGCTCTTCACCCGACTCTGCCAGGGCAATGGTGCCCAGTGCCGCCACGGGCGCCATGGGGAAAGGAAGCCGCTCCACGTCCGAGGTCAGCCTGTACATGATGTACCCCAGGCCGAAGTGATCCACTCGCTGGATGAGCTGTACCCCGCCTATCAGCAGAATGGGAATCAACCAGTCCCGGTGAAAGAAGGTGCGCTTCAGAAGCGACTCTGAGCCCAACTGGGGCGCCACCCATGTGGGAATCAGCTCGGTGAGCCCCAGCATCCTTGCTGCGTCTGATTGCACCAGATACTGGTTCCATAAAAGTCCCTGAAAAGGGGAGGCCATGGCAGCACCCGCCATGTAATACAGCAAAAAAATTTCCTGTTGTTTCAGGTGGGTGTATGACCGCTTGGCCACCTCTGCAACCAGAATGATGGTGACCCACCGTGCCGCCGGTCCCATGCCCTGCCCGATGACAAGACTGAGGTACATGGAGCCGGGCATCATCAAAAACCCGATCAAGATCGCGCCGATCACCGTCTTGAGGTCGAATCCCTCTTCAAACTTCTCCGGAGGAACCATCAAGTCGCGGTATTCTTGGAGTTCTCGGTCTTCCTGCATCGTCCCCTACCCCGGCAGAACCATATACTGTACACGAGTCCACATACTGATCAACCCCCATATCCCGCCCATCAGGAAATCTCCGATTATCAGTCCGATAAAAAAGAAGCGAACTTTTCTAAAAAACATGGCTCCCCCGTATCGGAGGGTAAGCGTGTTAAAGAACCACCCCAGCAAATAGCTGAACCACAATCTCTTCATGGCCCAACTATACATAGTCAAGTATCCCAGGGGATGCAACGGCCACCAATAAAATCGGTGATAAAAAAGTATATTTACCAGAGCCGCGCAGGCCCCGGACAGGCCAAAGACAAATGGCCATTTCCTGGGAGGCTGCGGATCAGACACGACTCGATCCATGGTGTCATACACCAACAGCGTGCTTTGTACAGCCTCCTGGTCCCGTAACTGGTTGATACCGTGGGTGTAAAAAAGAGTAAGCACGGAGGCGTAAGACACCACCAGGCCAAGTGCGATGCTCAGGGTTACTCCCAGCAAGAGGATGCGGCGTCCGCGTATCCGTTCCGCCAGTTTGGCGGCGTGCATCATGGAAGGCATCAGGGCTTCGCGAAAATCCATGAACAGGATTTTCTGGATCATTACCGTGAGCACAAATTCCCTGGCCGCAAATATTTTGGAGCCCAGGAAACCCAGGATACCATCCAGGGGGGCCACGGTCAGGGTAAACAGGGCAAGCCCGCCCTGGCAGATCACCCGCGCCACTACCAGATGTATGACGAAAAAGAGGGCCAGTAGCATGACCGCGATCCAGACCGACATCCCGAACTTCAGGCACCAGGCGACCAGCCCACTGAAGCAGATCAAAAGACCCAGAGCCGACAACCGGGGTGATATCAGCGAAACGACCTGTGATTCAACATTGTTTCGCCCCAGAATGGACGCTCCCACCCGCCTCAGGTGATCACGCGCAAGGTAAAGCAGAAATCCAAAAGTAACTATTAATGCGCCTATTGTCTGGAAAGCCTCGGGGCGCTCCAGTTCCGGGTCAAAGGTGGGACCCATGACAGCCGGCGGCGCCTCCAGACCCACCAAAGGCAGCAGCCCCTGCAATAACTTGCCGAGCAGGTAAAAAAACCAAAAGGAGAGGGACAATTGGCGCGGTGTCAGAAACGCAAATCCAATGAACGCGGGAAAAAAATAGACCCGCAATGTGCTAAAGCCTTCCAGCAGTCCGGTTCTGGGGAAATACGGCTTCATCAGCACCAGGGTGGGAATCTGTGGAATAACGGGAAAGTAAACGTAAAGTCCATTAATAAGATGGAGAAATACGGGTATGGCCACACCTGCAAGCAAAAACCGGTTGGTCAGAAAACCGAGCAGCTTTCCTTCCCGGCTGGAATCGGCCACATCCATCGGTATCTGGAGCAATGGAAAGTTGAGGTTTTCATTCACCACCCACTGTTGGCTCAGGAGAGCGACCATGCATAGGAACATGCCGTAGCACAACAGCACAAACAAGCTCCACACGGCAAGAGGGACCAGCCATTGACTCCAGGGAATGGCCTGGAGGCGCAGCAGCAGGCCGGTGGAGGGATCCATCTCAAGGCCTCTGTAAAGTCCCTGGATCGTTTGTGGATCTCGAGGGACCAGACTTGTGGGCACAAAGGGCTGAATCTTTTCGGCCCACATATTGGACCCCGTCGCATAATAAAAAGGTGTGGTAATATTGAGATAAAAGTTCCGTAGCAGCCCCCGGTAAGGGATTCCGGAAGCCAGAGTAGTCATGATCCATATAATCAACAACTCAGCGGAATTCAGCTGCAACCGCGGTAGCAAACGGCCGAACAGGGGGTTGTAAATCACTGCAAGAAAAAGCAAAAGCACAAAAGGTGCCAGGGGAAAGTACCCTCCCCCCAGCGGGGTGTTTTCCAGTCGGATATTGTTCTCAGGTGTAAACCAGCACAGCACCACCACCATTGCCGCGCCCAGTACCACAGAGCGCATTGTCACTTTTTCCATAACATCCTTCTCTCTCCCCCTTGCACTGCGACTACCTGATGGGCAGGAGAAAAATGTTCAAGGTTTAAGGAGAAAGGAAGCTTGAATATGCTCTCCATGACTCCCTTCTATGCAATTTCCTTGAACCTTTAACATTTGACCCCGAATCTTTTTGCATCAGCCAGGGCGGCCGTCAACCGGTTTGCGTATTCCCGTTTTGCCTCATCATCCACGGACCTCCAGATCAGGAGATGCTTGCGAATCATGTATAAGAAAACTTGATTTGTGCGAATCCAGGTTTGTTTCTCACCGGACAAACGCTCAAGATCGATCTTGACCTCAAGAAAGCCCGATTCGGTTTTCGAGGGACAAAGGACGACCGTTACATTTTGTTTGACCCCGAAATCGAAAGGAGCCAGCCAGACCCGACCGAGCAACTGGAAGCAGGCTTCGCGGTTACAGCCCGTTCCACACGGAAACTGACACAGGGAAACGAAGCGTGCATCTTCGACCGAGAACACGCCATGAGACAGATCCTTGCGGGACAGAAAAAAGTCTTCCAGATATCCAGCCAGCCCAACCCACTCCCACTGGTGCATGATAAAGGGCATCAGGATATGGATACGGTCTCCTGTGGGCGGAGGAAGTTCAGTACGGGCGCTGACATCCTGTATGGCAATTTGCGAAGCCATCCTGGCCGGGTACAGGGTTGAAAGGACTGCTGTGGACAAAACAAGCACCATGGAAGCCACTCCCGCCTTGGACGAATAATTCAATGTAATACCCCCAAGCATCCCCATGTTCGTCAGAAAACCCGCTATCCCCTGGGCCAGCAAATATCCCGCGGTAACGCTGATTATGCCCAACGCCAACGCTTCGGTGACGAATAAAAAGCCAATATGATTGGGCGCCAGGCCAACGGACGTATATACCGCTATCTCACGCCTGCGGCCGAAAACAGCTCCGATCATGGTGTTTAAAACGATCAAAGCCGAGATAAGAAGCGGGATCAGAACGTTTGGCGCACCCAGGTATCGCATGGAATCGGACGCATACACAAGTTGCGATCCTTGCTCGCTGCCGATGAATAAAGGCAGAGAGAACCTATCCAACAAATAATCGCTCATTGCATCCAGCATGTCGGATCTGTGGGGATGAAAAACAACTGACCGGATTTGTCCTCCCAATCCCAGCAGGGTGGAGAAGGGCATTATCACCGTCTTGGATCCGGGAACATGCTGGTATCGTCCCCGGACATAGCCGATGTCTTCTCCTTCCTGCATGGCCTCCACTTCAACCGGGGTCAGTTCTTCCTTCCGCTGCACAGGATAAACAACGGGTGTCAAGGGTTCACCATCGAGGTCGAACCAGGCATCCAGTTCCGACTCGTCAAAAATCCCGGCCACACGAAATTCCGTGCCCAATATGGATACCGTTGCACCCGGCAAATTATTGGCATCTATTCCGAGCTTTTCGGCAGCGGTCCGAGGCAACAATAGGGAATGGGGTGTGTCACCCCCAAACCACTGACCTTTTTGGACGATTTTTTCCAGATGAGAGGCCGCTGCATCGGCCGCCTCCATGCCCAGAAGCCCCTCGGCGGTGAAAGTCCCGCCATTGCGCGGATTGTGGATATTCACGCGCACAATCCAGTTTAAATTCCCCTGGCCCAACCAGGCCCGGGCGAACACGCGCCCTTTCTCACCCAGAGCGTCTCCAATGTCCTGGAAGCTTTTCTCAGGAAAGGGGTTCCACAGGAATGACCTCACCAGCATCCCCTTGTATGGAGCATCAGAAGAGACCTCTACTTTCCAGTTCTTCTTGAGTGTCTTAATGTTAGTGAACGACATAATCGTAAAGGTGAGGATCACCAGTGTAAGACAAGTCAGAGCGGTACGCGCCTTGTGCCGTTTGAGGTTGGAGACGCCCAGTGAAAAAGCCGCTGCAAATGCTTTGCTTTTTTTCACTTCTGACACTTTTATGTGCAGGGCCTGCCGATGCAGATCGGCTACCTCGTCTTCCATACGAATGAAGATAATAAGCGATACAATCAATGACAGAGCCATTACAAAAAAGGCGAGGATCACCATCGCCGGGCTGTATGTCATTTCAAAAGCGGGGTGCACGCTCTTAACAATCCAGATGGTGGCCAAAAGGATGCACACAAATGCGATTATGCGCTTCCTAATATCTGAAAAGCCAAAAAGAAGCCGTTCGATGCAGTATGCGAAAGGAAAAAATAAAGCTATATAAAACAGGACACCCACAAGAACATCCTGCTGAATTCTCATCAATTCGTTGTAAACCTGGATCTCAAAAGCCCAGGCGGATCGCGCTGCCTCTATAAAACCGCTGTAAATCCTCTGGGCCAGGAGATATCTGGATCGTTCCAGCTTCCTGCCGGCCTCAGTGTGCAATTTCTCCACCCGCGGGTTCTTGATCCCTTTCTCCTCCAGATTCCTAAGCCGCAACTGCCCCAGTTTCCACATGTCTGAGGCCACCTGGTACGGAGTGAACGGTATGGTGGGAAACTTATCAATTATGAAACCATCTCCCTCAGGATGCTCTGGACTCCCATTAAGAAGGAGCAGCTTTTTTGACAGGAAATTGTCCGAAAGGATGACCTTGTAAGGGGTTCCTTCCTCCAGATAGGTGGTAATATACGTTGATCGAAGAGTATCCACGCGGCTATACCAATTCCGCAGAGGACGGGATTCACGTCGGGCATCCAGGAGGTGCATTTTGCGCAGATAGCTGAAATCCCGAGGGCTCAGGGCGGAAAAAGATGTGGACGCCCGCGTTGGAAAGAGGATCAAGGAAATCCTCTGCCTGCGTTTTTTGACCTTCACCCGGTAGTTGCTTTTTCCGGTCCTTTCCTTGATGACGGCCCAGTGGATCCGTCCGTCCTCCTCATTGAGGCCAAACAGTTCTATAAGGACCTTCTCATAGACCACTTTTTTACTGGCCACGCCTTTTATCTTAAACTCCCCTTCCCAGTCCACTGCGGTCTTCATGATTGGTTTTCCGTGGGAGGCTGTGACAATTGCACCCCTTCCTGGCCGATCAGGGAAAAGTTCCCCCGCCCGGATAAATTTTGCGGTCCCTTCCAACACGGAAAAGGCCTTGCGGGGTTTTGATTTAAAGACCCTGGAGTCCGCGTCGATAATGCGGGGAAGGATGACCTTAAGCAATCTGACCTGAGGTTCCAGGTAATCGTATCTCACGCTGGAAATTCCGTCTGAAGGCGTTCCCCATCGAAGCCGCACATCATCGGTGGTCGCGAAGGTGACCCCCAGCAATCCACCCAATACAGCCACCTCACTGTTAAAAAACGGTTCTCCGCCCAGATAGCTCCTCCAATTGCGGCGGGCCGCAGGCTGCAAGGCGTTCACCAGGGCTGCCTGTTTACCATCGATCTTCTGAATGAGTTTATCCAGCAAATTTGACAGGCTGGTAAAGGCTTCCCGGTCCGCCGCGGTGTCCCGCCTGTTATAGAACCATCCGTGTGAAAAAGCTCCCAGCCCCCTGCTGCCGGAGGAGAGATGCAGGGAAAGAACAGCCTTTATTTTGTAAGATTTCAGCTTTTCCTTCAATCTCAGGGTGGACTCAAGTGCTTTCAACTGAAGGCGGGCTTCTTCAAGCATGGATTCAAGGCTGACCTCCACTTCTTTCTCGATCCGTGAAAGCGCCGCACGTGATTCATCAGATATCGGTCGCGAGCCCCCCACCAAGCTGATCCGCCGCAGTATCTGATGCTGTTCCAGGAGAGAGCGAAGCCGCTCATCGTTGGGTGCATTCCCTGAAACCATGCGAAGGTGTCTGATCTGGTTGGATAGGTCATCCGCACGATTTTTGATGGCTTGGCCCATGTAAGTCCGGTATGACTGTCCCAATGCATCTTGTTGATTAAAGCTGATTTTACCGGACCGGATAGCTTTGAGCAGATTCTTCATCTCTTGGATCTTTTTGACCAAACGCTTTTTATCATTATGGAATTGCTTGGGCTTAGTGATGACAGCCCAGACAAATTCACGCATGCCGTGGAGGGCCTGGGCATGGCCGGAGGTGGCCAAAAAGAGGACTGATCGACCGGGAGGTTTTTTCACGAGATGCTGCATTATGCTCAGCAGCGCTTCCGCACTGGCGGCTTCATCGGCCCCCGGCGTGCGGCCCAGCACCAGGGGCGTTGCATCATAAAAAGCATCTACGATTACCAGTTCATTTTCATGGTGGGGATTAACCCCGGGTAAAAGGCCGTAAACATTGCGGCCGATCCTGTTTCGCCAGGTCACCTTGGAGCGAATTTGAACACGGAGCGGCACAGTCTCGGATCGGGAGTCGAAAGCTTGCGGATACAACTGTTGAGCCTGTTTTGCATCCATCCAGAATCGCGGAAAAGTGAGCGGCGTGGGATCGATGGCGTCTTCAAGGCGGAGGCGGCTGCCCGGGTCTCCGATAAATATGGCGCCCTTCCCACCCAGCATGGGTACATTTGTCCAATTGGACCCTGCGCCGGCGTCTATGAGGACAACAGTCCCCTCCACTCCTTTTCCATTAAAATCAGCCAGCCGCCCTTCCCCGGCGTAAATCAACGGCCCTTCAACCCCACCGGGAGGCGTGGTGGAAGTGGTTACAAGGTTGGGAAAGAGCGGAAATAAGGTAACAGATTGCCCATCGCCACGAAGGCTTATCTCGCTGCCCTCGTCCACAGGAATAGGAGGGATGTATTCATGGACGTCCACATCCTGAAGACCGGCTGCCTCAAACTCCTCGCCAATGAGCCGGGCGGCTTTATCCGCCCCCTGGGTGCCGGTCACCCGGTCCGGAATCGACGCGATGGGAGGCCTTTCTATCGATCCCTCATAAGAGGCAACGGCGGGCCTGGAATTACAAAAGAAAATGGTTGTAAGCAGCAAGGCTCCAAAGGCCATTGGTGCTGCCCACATAATTCGCGGGCAAGCGGTCATAACTCTAGCTGCTTTCACGGTGGAATGTCCTCACCAGGCTGCCGGAAAAAATTCAATCTATCATGCATGACCAGGCCAATCAGGCCTGGGCTGAACTTGTCCCACGGAGATGCTGAGTTTCTCGCGTTTCTCTATATTCTCGATTTTCCCATCACGGATCCAGATCACCCGATCAGAAACAGCCAGCATTTTCATGTCATGGGTTGCGGAAACAATGGTGACCCCTGTGTCCATGCTCATCGCCTTGAGGAGGTTGATGATTTCTTCTCCTGTTGAGAGGTCTAAGTTTCCGGTCGGTTCGTCGGCCAGGACGATAGATGGTGAGTTGGCCAGAGCCCGCGCTATGGCCACCCTCTGCTGCTGGCCTCCAGAGAGTTCAGAGGGTTTATGGTGGATCCGATCACCCAACCCTACCCGTTCAAGCAGTTCTATCCCCCTGGAGTTGGCCTCTTGCAACTGGGCACCGCCGAAGATCATTGGGAGGGTGACGTTTTCAAGAGCCGTCATCACGGGAATCAGGTTAAAGGTTTGAAAGATGTACCCGACCTTACGGCATCGAAGCCAAGCCAGTTCATACGCGTCCAGTTGTGAAATGTCCACCTCGTCAATAAAAACCTGACCTCTTGTGGGCCGATCAAGCCCCCCGATCATATTAAAAAGGGTGGACTTGCCCGAACCGGATGGCCCCATAATAGAAATGTATTCTCCACTCCTTACAACAAGGTCGATCCCCCGAAGGGCATGGAGAACCGTCTTGCCCATGATATACTCCTTGGCCAGATTACTCACGCGGATGACAATGTGATCCGTTTCCATACATGGACTACCTTTCATATGCACGTTAGGGTGGAATGGGGTCAGCGGTCAACACGCAAGGCTTCCGTGGGCTGCATACGAGCCACGATAATCGCCGGATAGGCAACCCCGATGAACGAAAGCGCACAACCAACCAGCACTGACACACTAAACCACATTGTCAGAGATAGTATGTCTAAATTTTGATAGAGGTATGAACCGAAAGGTACGGAGAAGTTAACAAAAGCCAGCGCTACACCGACGATGACTCCACTGACTGACCCCATCAGACCCTGAATCAATGCCTCCATGGTGAGAATGCGGAAAATTATAGAATCCAATGCGCCCAGGCACTTCATGGTGCCTATCACATGGTACTGTTCCATGACAGACATGAGTTGAGTGTTGATGATGCCGACAACACAGACCAGCAGGGAGAGCGCCACAATCCATATCTTTTTAGACAGAAGAACTGGCTGACCTTCGGGGGCGGACTCGACTTCGTATCCCATTCGATCCAGTTTTGAGATGACCTGCTTGTTGCCGGTTTCCCGAAGGCAGCGGGCCAGCTCAGCGCAAACCAGGGTGTACGAAAGGAACGCAATGGCCAGGCTGAGGGAGAGAATGGTGATGAGGGTGCGCATTCGTCGATGCTGAAATGAGGCCATGGCGATTTTCAGCACCATACTCCACGGGAGTCGCATACGAGTTCGAATCTGCTGTCTGGTCAGTGGGGAGGTTTCGGGCATTTTTTAAGAACCGTGTAAAGATTTCAGCTCCATTGCTATCAACCCGCGTTCACCAAGCATTCGTAAAAATGCAAGCAACGATTTCTCCGCTTCTTTTCTGTGGAGACGGTAGCGATCGCAAAGAAGATCAATCATATCGAGTACGCTGGTTTTCCCGTCAGAGAGCTGCCAGATCAAGGTACCGATCTCGTCTAACTGGAGCCTTTTCTGCATGGAAATGGTATCCGGTTTCCCGAGAAAACGCAGCATTGAAACAAGCCATCCCCTTTGCTGCACGTAGAACGTAAGAATCGCCTCCTCATTATCTCCGTATTGGGTATTGACCGCTTCGTTCCTGACGGGCACGGCATTGAGAGCCTGCTCCCGAGTGAACGAATCGCTCGTAACTTCCGACAGGATTATGTTTTCATTGGATGTAGAGGTATTTTTTCTGCTCAAAGCTGGCATCCATTTTTTGAATACCGTTAGATTGGATATAATGTACCAATTTACAGTAATTTAGTCAACATAATCTCTGCGCATGGTAACAACACAGGAGTTTCCCCAATAATTCACACAGATTTATCAAAATGCTTTGAATGTTAATCCCTTGCATTCATCAGTACGTAAAAAAAGAATTTTGGGGTAACACCTGTTAACAACAACCTTGCCCAATTATTCATGAAAAGGATATAATAAAAAATAAAATATTTCAGGTTTGAAATTAGCCCTCATAGGGTAGTCCCATCTTCGTATGGCGAATTTTTCTCATTTGTAGCACACCCCTCTTTTTCGACACCAATGGGAGTTTTACATGATACAGTACCCGGCCAAGGCCATGATCGAACTCTCCAGAGCCTGCAATTTACGGTGTCCGGTGTGCCCTGTGGGTAACGGGAGCGCCCGGATGTATCCGCCCATGCCCTTTGAGCTTTTCCGCCACATCATTGATCAAGCCGGCACGTTTGTTCAGGAACTGTTGGTCCACAACTTCGGAGAGCCCCTCCTCCATCCCCAGATTGTCGAATGCATCGCTTACGCCAAAGAAAAAGGTATTAAGCAGATCAAGATGCATACCAACGGTCTGCTCCTGTCCCCCGCTATAGCCGCGGGGCTGGTGCGGGCAGGGCTGGACAAACTGAAGGTCTCTCTGGACGGTTTAGACCAAGCAACATACGAACAATACCGTCGAGGGGGCGATTTCAATACGCTTATTCAAAACATCTCCCGGTTGCGAGAAATCAGGGAACGGCTCGGAATGAGCCGGCCCATTATCCAGGCCCAATACATTGTGATGCGGCACAATGAGGAGCGGATCAGCGAGTTCGAGGTATTTGCCAAGCGCATCGGCGCCGACCAAATCAAGTTCAAGACCTTCAATGCATTGCTCTCGGGAGAGAAAGGCTCCTCGGAGGGACGCTCCATGATCCCTGGAGACTTCCGGCTCCAGCGTTACACAGACGGGGATGCAACAAATATCCGCGCTGAGTATGTGCTTCCGCATTGCACATGGCCGTGGGATTGCCTGGTTGTCATCGCCGATGGGACAATTGTGCCTTGCTGCTATGATTTCAATGGAGAGTACCGGCTGGGCACTGTTTCAAATGAGCGATTCCGGTCTTGGTGGGCCACGCCCGAGCGTAAGGCGTTTCGGAGGAGGGTGCGATCAGCCATGAGGACCATACCCATTTGCTCCCGCTGTCCCGTGGGCATACCTGACCTGGGAATTCCGGAAAAGGATATTGCTGATTCTTGAACTTTTCATTGAAAACCCTCCTATAACGACGCTCCCGGCAATCTACCCGTTATCATCATTGTTTAACCCCAGCACCTCATAGACGGGCACGGACCGTGAAAGGCCTTCAATCTCCATGTCCTCAATATAGCGCACCTTTAATTGATCATCGAAACGAGCGACCGTTTTTTGAGGGGCCAGAATCTGTCCCCCGGCAGCCCTCTTACAAAGGCGGGCCGCCAGGTTTGTAACGGTTCCGATAGCAGCATAATCCATGCGTCCCTCGAAACCTATACCTCCCAGGGTGGCATATCCGGTCGCCATGCCCACTCCCAGCCGCAGATGATAGCCCATTTTCTCCCAGCGCCGGCTTATGGATTCCATGGCATGTTGCAGCTCAAGTGCCATACGACCCGCCTGTTTGGGGTGTTCGTCCATGGGGTCCGGATCGCCCAGAAAGACCATGATCCCATCCCCGGCAAACCGCTCCAGGGTCCCATGGTACTGGAAAATGATGGGACCCACTGTCCTGTGGAATTCCCGGAGCACCTCCATAATTTCTTCCGGTTCTGCGGAATCGGAAAATGAGGTGAAGCCACGGAGGTCAAGAAAAACCACCGTGATCTCCCGGCGGTGGCTTTGCATGATGTCCTTCCTGGTGTCGTCCAGCAGTCTCTGGGCCAACTGGGGGGAAAAATATCGCCGCAGCCGCCCCATACGTTCGATCTCTTTGACCTGTTGCCGGACCCGCTCTTCAAGGGAGCGATTGAACTCTTCCAACTGGAGATGGGCATCGCGAATGCGCAACATGGACCGAACCCGTGCCTGGAGCTCTTGCTGGTTATATGGTTTGGTGAGATAATCATCGGCCCCCACCTCGAACCCTTTGACGATATCGCTGGTATCTGTCCGTGCGGTGACCATAATCACCGGGAGCATCTCCGTCTGCGGCGATGACTTGATGGCCCGGCAGACCTGGAATCCGTCCATCTTTGGCATCATCACATCAAGAAGCACCAGATCGGGGCTGGTCTCCGACACCTTTCTCAGGGCCTCCTCCCCGTCATAGGCTGTCACTACCTCGTAACCTTGAGCCTCAAGACGGGCCTGGAGGATTTCAACATTCTCGTGAATGTCATCCACCACAAGAATTCGCCGCTTATTCCTTTGTATTGCCCTTTCGCCCGGCAATCCAAGTCTCCACTTTAATTCGCAGTTCACTAGGCTTATAAGGCTTGGCTATATAATCATCAGCTCCTGCCTCGAAAGCCTTCCGATCGTCCCCCGAGAGGGCATAAGAAGTTACAACTATGATGGGAATATCACGAAGTTTTCGATTGCTTTTAATGGCCCGGACTGCGTCGTAACCGCTCATTTTCGGCAACTGGATGTCCATCAAGATGATATCCAGTTCGTTGGCCATCCGTGAGGCCAATTCGACTCCCGAAACCCCGTCCTCTGCTTCGATGATCCGGTATCCCCGGGCGGAAAAGAGGTCCCGCACTATCTGCCGATTATCTGCATTATCCTCTACATGTAAAATGGTGGGCGCCATCATCCATCCTCCTGTCAGGAGTCTTATTCTTCTGAGGCCGAGGAGCCGGGATCGGCCTGGTCTTTGAACGGGAGGGAGAAGTGAAAAACGGAGCCCTTGCCCTCCTCGCTTTCCACCCATATCCTTCCTCCGTGCATCTCGGCCAGCTTCTTTGATATAGAGAGCCCCAGCCCCGTCCCACCAAACTTCTTGGTGTTGCTGCTGTCCAACTGCCGGAACTCCTGGAAGAGTTCCCCAATGCGATCGGCGGGAATCCCCATTCCCGTGTCCTCCACAAAGAAATGCAGCCAACCATCTTCCCCCTTGACGCCGACGGTCACCTCTCCCTCCTGGGTGAATTTGATGGCGTTGCTTACGAGATTCCAGAGGATCTGATTGACACGCTTTTCGTCGCCATAACCAATGGGCAATCTATCCGGGATCTCTGTTTTAACTTTCAACCCTTTCCGGGCTGCCAGAGAGGTCGCATTGGAAACCACGCTCTCAATGCAGGCGGCGGCACGGAAGTCGGTCTTGCTCAGTTCGATGCGGCCCGCCTCGATCTTGCTCAGGTCCAACACGTCGTTTATGAGGTTCAATAAATGCGTGCCGTTGTGCTGTACCTTCTCGATGATCTCCGTCATTTTGGGCGGGATCTGGCCGTAAATGCCGTCCTGGATGAGCTCCGTGAAACCCAGGATGGCATTCATGGGGGTCCTCAGTTCGTGAGACATATTGGCCAGGAATTCGGATTTATGTCGGGTAGCAGACTGGAGCTCTTTATTAAGGCGTCGGAGTTCCCTGGTGCGCTCCAGAACTTTCTTCTCCAGGTCTTCATTGAGTTTGCATAAATCTTGGGCGTATCGATTCCTCTCTTCCAGGATACATTCAATATCGCAGGCCATGGAATTGAAGGCATCGCACATGTCCTGGACCTCCGAGACATTCACATGGATTTCCGCCCGGGCGGAGAGATCTCCGGTAGCGAATCTGCGGGAAATGGTGGCCAGATGACGGATGGGCTCAACAAGGCGCCGAAATCTGCGGTACACGGTCATATAAGAAACCAGCAGCGCCAAGGCAATGATGCAGCCCGTGAAGATCAAGCTCCGCTTCACGATGTACATAATGTAAGACCGGGGATATTGAAACCCCGCGGTCAGAGCTCCCAGGTACTCATCGGGGGAGAGGTTGCCGTTCTCGTCCCGGTCGAACCAGATGGGGACTGAAAGGATATGGATAGATCCCTGGTCGAAATGCCAGTGCAAAGTATCCTTTGCGGTTTTAGTCCGGGCAACGATCTCCGAGGCCTCCGGTATGTGGAGGAAGGCTTCATTTTTTATATTTTCCGGTAATTTCGATACATCCGCCAGTACCCTGAGGATTTCCCTGCCCTTCGAATTCACCACCTGTATCCACAGGTACACGGTTTCGTACTTGTTGCTTCGATCAATGAATTGCTTGAGCCACTGGTGAAAATAACTCCTGTACATATGAGCTGAACTCATGCGCATTTCTTCCATGGCCTTGGCGTACCGGAAAAAAACGGGGCGCTCTGCGATCATAATCAGTTCGCTCTCCCGGAAATTATGGAACCACTGATTGACGCTCTGAGCGCTGCGATAAGAGAGCCAGATACCCATGAACGCCATCAGCAGGACAGGAATCAAGATCATGGGCAAAATAAGATAGATCATGTAAGTTTGCAGCTTTATGGTTTTGCCTCTGGCATCTGGAGAGGGCAAGGCACAGACATTGGGACTGGCATCTGGAGAGGGCAAGGCACAGGCCGAGGGGAATGGGGATGTGGGGGGGTCATTCTGTTGGTTTTTCAAAGGAGGGCTTCCCATAGCATCCTCACCCGACGTCCGGGACGTTATTGATTTATCGTTCACCCTCATATTCGTTTCCTCCAAAAGACTGGTTGCCCCCGTAAAGCTTCTTTTCGGCCTGAAACAGGCGGTTAACGATGGCGTGCATAACCTGCAAACCCACCTCTCGGGGATACTGTGCCATCAGGTTCAGGAAAACGTCTTTTTCGATGCGGAGGACCACCATGTCCGTCTCCGCCACAACGGTGGCGCTGCGGGGGCAATTGCTGATAATGGCAAGTTCTCCAAACACATCTCCCTCGGCGAGGGTATTGATCAGAACAGATTCGCCCCTGATATTTTTAAATACGCGGGCCGTCCCCTGGCAGATGATGTAAGCGTCGTCGCCTTGCTCCCCCTCGCGTAATATGGTCTCTTCCTTCTCGAATATTATCCGCTGGGATACATAGGCCAGGAGTTTCAAGTGTTCATCGCTTATCTTGGCCAGCATGGAAATGCATTTCAACAACTGGAGATCTTCTTCCAGAATTTTCATGTCGTTCTTCCCCCTTTACTCCATCGTCAACTCCCCCGGGCGATATGGTAAAAGTATCCTTTCTTGGACATCAACTGATCGAAGCTGCCGGATTCTTCTATTTTTCCATTCTTGAGAACAGCAATTTTATCGAAATTTTTCACCGTCGCGAGCCTGTGCGCCACTGCGATCAACGTCTTATCGTGCAAATCGTGGTCGATAAGGTCCTGAATTTTCGCCTGGGAAGCGTTATCCAGGCTGGCGGTGGCCTCGTCCAGGATAAGAATGTTGGGTCGTTTCAGAAGCGTCCTTGCGATGGTGATCTTCTGTTTCTGCCCGCCGGAGAGGTTGCCTCCGGCGGCGCCGACCTTGTGCTCCAGGCCCAGCGCCAGAATTGACTCGTAGACCCCGACCTCGTGAATAATCCTGATGGCCAAATCGCGAACAAACGCTTGCGCAGGATGCTTGATGGTCACAACCTTACCGAAGATAAGGTTCTCCAATACAGTCTGGCCGGACACGTACGCTGCCGGATCCAGGAAGTTAAAGTCTTTTTGATACTGGTGGGGCAGATTCTGACGGAAATTTCTCCGGGTCAGCAGGATCTTTTCTTTGGTCTCATTGGAGAGTTGCCCCACTTTGTGTACACCCGGGATGAATCTCAGCGCAAGCCCCAGCAGGAGCCTGCGTTGTTTTTTCGTAACCTTTGAGAGGTTAAAGGACTTTCGCTCCAGGGTCTCTACCAGGGTCCGATATACAGGGAACTCCGATTCGCTAATGGGGCTGAACTGGAAGAAAAAGGATGTCCCTTCCGTTAAGCCCCCGAAGATATCCAGCAACTCGCGCGCGATCTCAAGACCCAGGGCCAGCAGGTCATGTTCAAGCCCTGTGCTGCTAATAGTCTTGAGAAAGTACGGCTGGGATAATAACTTCCCATTTTGGAACTCCGGCAACGTGGTCTCTCCAAAGAGGATGTTTTCCTTGACGGTCAGGTATTTCAGGTACCGGTCAGGATTAAAAAATTCAACATAGTTCGGTTTTTGCTCCTTAATCTGTCGTGAAAAGACCTCCCGTGCCCGGACAATGCAATCTCGCAGCGTTTGGCTGTCCAGAAAATCCTCCGGAATCTTGGAATTCAAGCCAAACTGGAACAGATCAGCCTCTAGTCCCACCTGTCGGGCTGTGCTGATCATCAGGTCAGTGAGTCTTTCGTGATTCGTAATTCCGATCGATTCCATGTCCACCCAGTCCGAATCACCAGTATTGTTAGTTTTTCGCTTGAGGCTGTACAGCAGGTTGTCGGCAATCGTCCCCTCGAACACATAAGGGGTTTGCGAGACAAAGCCTATGTTGTAGCTGGCGTCCTTTTTGGTGAGATGGGCCAACTCTAGTCCGTCCATGCGGACATGGCCGTTCCGGTATGGCAGCAGGTGCCCAAGGACCAGAGCAAGCGTGCTTTTGCCGCTGCCGGAAAGCCCGACGAGCGCCAGATGCTCACCGGATTGGACAGTTAATTCGACGTTATCGAGCAGGCGAATGTCGGGGTCCACCACGTAGGAGAGGTTCTCCGCCTGGATCATTCCTTTCAACGTGTGTACTGGCCTTCCTTTGGGCTCCAGTTCGAACTCCGGCTTGATGTCGAAGTACCGCATTACTGTTTTGAATTTTATGCTATTGGTTTCGAGGTTTTGATAATACGAGACAAGCTCTTTCCAGGGATCGTATAGTTGGCCGTAAGCGGAAAGAAACGCGACCAGTGCGCCCAAATCGAATGAACCCTGGATGACCATATACCCTCCCACCAGGAACAATAAAAATGGCCCCAGGTAAGAAAAAAGGTTATTAATGAGTTTGATCAGGAATTTATATCGGTACACCTGTACCTTGGCTTCGTAAACTTTATCTGCCCAGTGGGCGAATTTGAAGCGTTCAAAATCAAATGTTGCATTGGCGTGAATCTCCTGGACCCCTGCCAGGGATTCCTGGATGGCATTTCCCATGGACATGGTGAGCTTAATGCGCCGATTCACCCATACGTTCAGTTTATTCTGAAGCCTGGGGATGAAAATGATCTCCATTGGATAGACCATCAGGGTAATAAGGGCCATGGTTACGTTGAGAGAGAACATGTACCCGACGAAGGCAAGGTAGGTCACCAGGTTGATTGCTGGCACGGAAAGGGCATCGGCAAAGAACTCCCCAATGGTATTGACTTCTCCGGTGATGACAGTATTGATCGATCCGTGAGAATGTTTGCGAAAATAGGAAAGTGGAAATTTGACTATATGAGCGATAAGATCACATCGCAGGTCTCTCAGAATTTTCTCGCCAAGCCTGCCGCGGAGCATATTTATCCAGTATTTTAATACGCTGGAGACCAGCACCGCAATAATGTATAGCCCGCAAAGCTGAAAGAGCAGATCGACGTTGGAAAACTTGATGGCCTGATTGATGATCCGCTTTTGCATCTCCAGCGGAACCACTTTAAAAGCGACGGATACAGCAATCATCACAAGAAGGCACACTTGTGTCTTTAATTCCTTACGGAGGACGAATCCAAGCAATAACCGTTTCATTAATACCTTACCTCCTAAGGTTCTTTAGTTTTGTTCGCCGCCGTGCAGTGGATTTCATCGAATTTGTCAAGGTTGTTTTCCATGGCGAGTTCAGCAATTGTATGCAAAAGAAACTATTTGAAACACATACAAATTAGAACTGTATTACTCATATAGTCTAAAAAAGCGATAAGTGATTACATGCCAAGAGAAACGTTCACGGTTCATCCTTGCGAGAAAAAATCTTAATGTAATTAAAAATTTTATACCATAACTATCGGTACTATTGCACCTCATTTTTGGATTTTCCTGGTTTCAAATGTTTAAAAAAGCTTCTGTCAGACGAAATTCCATCGTCTGACTTTGAAGCAGAGAAGTCTACATAAAGGTCGAACCCCGATTCCATATTTTGACTTTTATTCCTTTTCCTAAATTTTCTCAAACGGAGTTTCTTTTGTATTATCGGAACGATAGAGTTAATCGTTTCAATGAAATCATATTTTTAGTAATAAGTGATTCCTTAGATACAGAAGTAATATCACATAGATTACCTGCATCTTCCTGTGTTTCGCACGCACCTTACTGAAACGAAGCAAAGGCTAGTGTTGACTTGTAAAAACTACTACTTACTTGTATAAATCAGAGTAACATTTTTTGAGTGGTACAGCACGAACATTTTTCTTGCGCCACTCGAAAGGAGCGGTCTCCTGGTTATACGCATCGATGAAGCGCTCAATAGCATCACGAACTTGCTTGGTCGAGGTAAGACTTGCATCTTTCAGCGCACGCCTGCTTAAAATGCTGAACCAACATTCAATCTGATTCAACCAGCTGGCATGGGTGGGCGTGTAATAAAAATGGACGTTCTTGTGCCGCGACAGCCATCTATCATGTTTGGGTTTGTGGGTCCTA